>NZ_JBHMDN010000078.1:0-219613 GCF_042431195.1 Cohnella cellulosilytica | reverse complement strand
GCCTGTCAGACCGTTAAAAGCAGGCAACTGACCGAATGGGCCTGCCGAGCCATAGAGAGAGGGGGGGGGGGGGATTAGGGGTCATAGAAAAAAAGAAGCATCTATCTCCCGGAGACCGCCTCATACGTTCCTGAAATCACCGATTAACGGGTTAGTCCTTCTTATTTCAGGATCGGGTTTGCGGGGGAATCCGCAGCGGAAGGAGATAGATGCGACTTGCAACTTCCATCGTTCATCTTTCGGTAAGACTCTCCGCCCGTCAGACGGGGAGTCCAAGCAGTCTGGCGCCGTTCTCGTAAAGCACTTTGCGCATAACGCCCTCGTGCCAGGGATAGCTCCGGTAGCGGGACAGCGTAAATTCGTACGAGATGTTCGGATAACAGCTTCCGTACAGCAGTTGATCGGACAAGTGGAGATTGGCGGCTTCCGCATACAGGTTGCCCTGCGGAAATCCAAGGAACAAATCCGGCGACAAGTACAGGTTCGGATAGTAGGAAGCGACGGCGATTGCTTCGCTGACGAACGGCCAACCGCCGTGGGAGACGATGAGCTTTAATTCGGGATATTTCTTTAACGCTCGCACGAGCCGGCTTGCCCGTGCGAATTCGTAATCCTTTCTCGGTTCGTTCATGCCCAGAAAACCGCTTAAGGTGAGCGACACCGGATAGCCGTGTTCGATGCTGGTCTCGAAGATCGGGTCCCAGGAGCCATCGCCGACCGGAAGATGGGGCAGCAGCGTGTGAGCGTTGAGCGACACGCCCCGAAACAAACCGGTAGCCGCATATTTGGCAATCGTTGCGACCGCGCCTTCCGCATCGGGACTGTCCACGCCGATGAAGCCGATGAAGCGCTGCGACGGCTGGCCGGACAAGAAGGCGGAAAGCTCGTCGTTCGAAGAGCCGGGCACGCTTCCGCGCGCCATGACCACGGCATGCGTAATTCCGTTGGCATCAAGCTCGCCGATCGTTTCCTCCAACGTATTCGAAGGCACCGGGTTCACGCCCTGGAGCTTATGGAAGCGCGGAACCGCGTCCCTCCCTTCCTCAAACAGCTTTTCCCACCCGGGAATGGGTGGCTTGATGCGAAAATCGATAATCATCGTTCAGTCTCTCCTTTCCTATCAAATCGGCTGGCCCGGACGGTCCAGGCGGCCCCGAGCAGCGAGACGCCCGTTAACAGAAAGACGAGCGGAATCCCGATCCAACCGCCAAGAACGCCACCCAGCAAGGGACCAAGGACAATGCCGAACTGGCTTGCGGATTGGCTCAGACTTACGGCCCTTCCCCGGAAATCGCGATCCGCGTGCTGAATGATCAGCGCATTCAGCGCGGGATAGACGGCGGCGAAAAACAGCCCGTAGACGAATCGCAAACCCGCGAAAACCGCAATGCCGGAAACCGCCGCCTGCAGAAGATTGCCGATGCCGCCACCCAGCAGGCCGATGAGCAGCGTTCTGCCCAAGCCCAACCGTCCTCCCAGGCGTCCCCAGAACGCTCCGGTCAATACCGTAGCCACGCCAACCGCCGAGAATACGATGCCGGAACTCAGCGCGGCGTTGCTCGCATCCGCGCCCAGCTCGACGACGTATAGCGTCAGAAGCGGCTCCACGATCAGCACCGAGACCGACACCAGCAGAATCAGCCCGTAAATTCGGAGCAAGAGCGGCGTCGCGGCCGCCCGTCTCAAATCCTGCAGCAGGCTATTTCGGCCTGCCTCACGCCGTTCGTGAACCTCCTTGACGCCGAGCACGATAACGGCCGACAGCAGCGTAATGACCCCGGACGCGATGAAGCATCCCCGCAGGCCGATCCATTGGCTCAGTATTCCGCCGGCAAGAGGTCCGACAATGCCTCCCGCGGCCGTCGAGGTCGAGATGACGCCGAGCGCGTAGCCGACATGCTTTTCCGGCGTGTTGGTTCCGACCAGGGTCATGGAAGCGGGACTGAAGCCGGCCATCACGCCTTGGAACACACGCACGAGCATAAATGTAAAGAGATCGTAGGCGAAATAATTGGCCAGATGCGCGAGGGCAAGTCCGATGCCGGAACGGACGAGCATCGGCTTGCTGCCGAACCGGTCGGCAAGCGAGCCCCAATAAGGCGCGCATAAGCCGCTAACCAAAAAACTGATCGATATCGCCGTCCCGGACCATACCTCGAGCCCCTGCCCGAGACCCAGGTCCTGCTGCAGAAATAACGGGAAAAAGGGAACCGAGAGCGTATACGCCATATGATTGATAAACAGCCCAAACCACAACAAATATAAATTGCGCTTCCAGTAAGGCAAGACGCCTCCCCCTGTTCCTGGCCGGTCCGCACGGCGAAGTCCGTCAGGCGCCTGGCGGGTTCCACAACGAGCTCGGGAGCTCGCGCCGCAGCACGGGGGCCACTTCCTTGGCGAAGCGCTCCATCTGTTCCAATTGCTCCGATTCGGTCAATCCGTCGACGCTGATCCCGAGCACCTGATTGCCGAAAGCCCGGTGATAATCCAGAATTTTCTCGATGACGCTGTCCGGGCTTCCGATCAGACCGGAGCTTCTGGCGGCATAGTCCTCGACGTCGACGAACGGCGAACGGTTATGCTTGGCGGCTTCGGTAGTCGAGAAGGCGTTGTAATACGGCCGGAACCGCTCGATTGCTTCCTCCTTCGTATCGGCCAAATACAAGCCCCCGGTTCCCGCGCCGACGAGCGCTTGCTCCGGATCGTGACCGTAGAACGCGAGACGATCGCGATAATGATCGATCAGCGCCTTATACTTCTCTTGCCCGTGCGCCGCATTGGACGAAAACAACGGTTCGCCGTATTTGGCGGCCAGCTCCGTCGAGATTTCGCTGGACGCGCTGCCGTGCCAGATTCGGATCGGGCGCTGCAGCGGCTTCGGCAGAACGGTAACCCCGTCGAGCGGAGGCCGGTATTTGCCCTCCCACGACACCTTCTCTTCCGACCATAATCGTCTCAGCAATTCATACCGCTCCGCCAGAGACTCCCACTGCTCCTTCTCCTCGATGCCGAAGAGCGGATAATGGCGCGGATCGTTGCCTTTGCCGATAATGATGTCCAGGCGGCCGCCGCTCAGATGGTCCAACGTCGCATAATCCTCCGCCACGCGCACGGGATCGAGCACGCTGAGCACCGTCGCCGTGGTCAGCAGCCGGATGCTTTCCGTGCGGGCGGCGATCGAGGCGAGCACGACCGGCGGCGAGGAAGACAGAAACGGCGGTCCGTGCCTCTCCCCTACGCCGTAGCCGTCGTAGCCGAGCTTCTCGGCCCATTCGGCTTGCCGCAAAATATTGCGGAATTTCTGCCGGTCGGAGAGCGTCTCTCCGGACACGGGGTTGGGCAAATTCATGATCAGGCTGAACAAAACAAATTTCATGCGAATCTCTATCCTTCCTGGAGGACGAGCCTCTCTTCCGTTCGCTTAAAGGCCAAGCAGCCTGGCCCCGTTCTCGTACAGCACTTTGTTCAGCACGCCGGGATTCCAGATTTGATTCCGGAAATGGTTGATCGCGAAATCGTAAGGCACGTTCGGGAAGCAGCTGCCGTACAAAATACGGTCGGATAACGGGAAATTGGCCGCCTCGACGTAAAGCTTGCTGCCGGGAAATCCGAGATAGAAATCGGGCGACAGGTACAGGTTCGGACTGTAGATCGCCGTCGTGATCGCCTCGCCGACGAAAGGCCATCCCGCGTGGGAAATGATAATCTTGAGCTCGGGATACTTCTTGGCGTGTCGCAGCAGACCGGCCGGCCGGGCGTAATCGTAATCGGGGGTCGGGCCGATCAAGCCAAGAAAGCCGCTCAAGGTAATCGACAGCGGCAGGTTATGGCGCAGGCTCGCTTCGAAGATCGGGTCCCAGGCGGGATCGCCGAGCGGAATCCGCGGCCGGATCACGGCGGGGTTCAGCGATACGCCGTGAAACAGTCCCGTCGGCGCGTACTTGTCGATAGTCGCCACCGCGCTCTCGACATCGGGCGCGTCGGCGCCGATAAATCCGAAAAACCGCCGCGTCGTCTGGCTCTTCAGAAATGCCGCGAGCTCGTCGTTGGACGAACCGGGCTCGTTGCCCCTTCCCATAATGACTCCGTGCGTAATCCCCCACCGCTCCTGCTCGGCGATCACTTGTTCCAGCGTTTCCGACTCGGTCGGCTCCAGCTCCAGGTTCAGGAACGACGAGAACGCCCGCTTGCCTTCCGCGAATAAGCCCTCCCAGGCGGGAATCGGCGGTTTGATGCGAAAATCGATAGCCATTGCGTGTTTTCCTCCCCAACGTATGAGATTGAGATAATGACAGGGACGCCTCGCGCGGATCAGTTCGCGGTCGGCTGCGCGGCTTCTGCCCGTGCTTGGGTATAACGGTTCTCGGGAATCGGCAGACCCAGGTTGCCGCGCAGCGTGCCGCTCTCGTATTCCGTGCGGAACAGCCCGCGCTCCCGCAAGATCGGCACGACGAGGCGAACGAAATCCTCCAGGCCGCGAGGAACGGCTTCGAACAAGATGAACCCGTCCGCGGCGCCGCCTTCGAACCATTGCTGGATGAGATCGGCCACCTGCGTCGGCGTCCCGATAAATTCGCTTCTGCGGGTCGCCGCCCGAAGCGCTACCTCGCGCAGCGTCCAATTGTTCGCCTTGGCGTCCGCCTTGATCTTGTCCGTTCCGCTCTGGAAGCTGTTTTTGCCCAAGTCGCCGATGTCCGGGAACGGTTCGTCCAGCGGATAGCGGCTGAAGTCGTGGTGCTCGAAAAACCGCCCCAGATGATCGAGCGCCTTCTCGATCGTGACGAGCTCCGCCACCTCCCGGTATTTTCGCTCGGCCTCCTCCTCCGTCTCGCCGACGATCGGACCGATGCCCGGGAACACGAGCACGTCGTCCGGCGAACGGCCGAACGAAGCGGCGCGTTCTTTTATATCGTTATAGAACCGGACCGCCTCCTCAATCGTCTCGTGTCCGGTAAAGATCGCGTCCGCTTCCTTGGAAGCGAAGTTTTTGCCGACCTCCGACGAGCCCGCCTGGAAAATAACCGGCTGCCCCTGCGGCGAACGCGCGATGTTCAGCGGCCCTTTGACGGAGAAAAACCGGCCCTCGTGATTCAGCGCGTGCAGCTTCGCGGGATCGAAGAAAACGCCGGTCTCCTTGTCGCGCACAAATGCGTCGTCTTCCCACGAATCCCACAGCCCCCGGGTAACCTCGAGGTATTCCGCGGCGATTTCGTAGCGCAAGTCGTGCTCGGGATGCTCCTTGTTGTTAAAATTGGACGAGGTTCCTTCCAGCGGAGAGGTCACGATGTTCCAGCCGGCGCGGCCTCCGCTGATCTTGTCGATCGTGCCGAACTGACGGGCGACGTTAAACGGCTCGCTGTAGGTCGTCGACAGCGTCCCGACGAGTCCGATATTCCGGCTCTGCGACGCCAGCGCGCTGAGCAGGGCGATCGGCTCGAAACGGTTCAGAAAGTGGGGAATCGATTTCTCGTTAATATACAAGCCGTCGGCGATAAAGATAAAATCGAGCTTCCCCTCTTCCGCGATTTGCAGCCATTTCTTGTACAGCTCGAAATTGACGCTCGCGTCCGCCTCGACCTCCGGGTGCCTCCACCCGCTTACGTTGCCTCCCACGCCGTGAAGCGCCGCGCCGAACTTGATTTGCTTTTGATTTGCCATCGCAGATTCTCTCCTCGATATCGTTTATTTTTTCTTCGCTTTATTTTTTTTCGCTTACCCTGCCGGGAAGTGGCACGCCGCCTGGTGCCCCGGACTCCATTCGCGCAATTCCGGCTCGCTCTCCCTGCACAGCGCCGTGGCGGCCGGACACCGCGTATGGAATCGGCAGCCGGACGGCGGGCGGACCGGCGACGGGATTTCGCCCCGCAGCGTCACGCTCTCCCGCTTGCGGCCGGGGTCCGGCCAAGGAATCGACGCGATCAGCGCTTTCGTGTAAGGATGAGCCGGATGGAGAAACAGCTCTTCGCTCGCGGCGACTTCGACCAGCTTGCCGAGATACATCACGCCGATCCGGTCGGAAATGTGCCGCACCACGTGCAGGCCGTGCGCGATGAACAGATACGTCAAGCCGAGGCTTTGCTGGATTTCCTGCATCAGATTGACGATCTGCGCCTGAACGGATACGTCGAGCGCCGATACCGCTTCGTCCGCCAGCACGAAGGCCGGCTGCAGCGCGATCGCCCGGGCGATCCCGATCCGCTGCCGCTGCCCTCCGGAAAATTCGTGCGGGTACCGCTCCTGCCAGGCGGGATTTAATCCGACGCGTTCCAGCAGCGCGGCGACGCGTTCTCTTCTCTCCCTCGCGCCGAGATCCGTATGGATGGACAGCGGTTCGGCGATGATGTCGCCGATCCTCCAGCGCGGATTCATCGAGCCGTAGGGGTCCTGGAAAATCATCTGCATATCTTTGCGGGCTTCGCGAAGCTCCGCCTCCGGAAGCTCGGTCAGCGCCCGGCCGCCGAACGTAACCTGACCGGCCGTCGCCCTCTCCAGCTGCGTCACGACCCGCCCCAGCGTCGACTTGCCGCTGCCCGACTCGCCGACCAGCCCGAACGTCTCTCCCCGCCGAATTTGGAAGGTCACGTCGTCGACGGCGCGTACGGACGCTCCGCCCCGCTGGAACAGCCCTTTCCGGATCGGATAGTGCTTGCGGAGATGGACGATCTCGAACAGATTGTCGGCGTCGGACGGCTTGGCCCCGGACGGTTCTGTTTCGGGGAGCCCGGCTTCCGACGGCTTTGGCGGCTGCGGCGCTTCCGTCACCCGGACCGCCTTCGATCGCCCGGCAGGCCCTGAACCCGCCGTCCGGAACGCCGCCGCAACGAGTTCCTCGGCATGCCAGCACGCGACTTCGCGGCCGTTGACGACGGTCAGCTCCGGCGCTTCGGCGGCGCATCTGGCCGTCGCGTGGGCGCAGCGCGGATGAAACCGGCACCCCGACGGCAGCTCGAACAGATTCGGGATCGCCCCTTCGATCGAATACAGCTTCGCGGACCGGTCGCTGTCCAGCGTCGTGACCGATTGCAGCAGGCCGGCCGTATACGGATGATGAGGCTGCTCGAACAATTGTCCGACGCTCGCCTGCTCGACCACTTTGCCCGCGTACATGACGACGACGCGATCGGCCATTTCGGCCGCGATGCCGAGATCGTGCGTAATCAGCAGGATCGCCATGTTGAACTCTTCCTTCAGCTCCTGCAGCAGCTGCAAAATTTGCGCCTGGATCGTCATGTCGAGCGCCGTCGTCGGTTCGTCGGCGATCAGCAGCTCCGGCTCGCAGGATAGAGCCATCGCGATCATCGCCCGCTGCAGCATCCCTCCGGACAGCTCGCCCGGATACTGCTTCATGCGGGTTTCGGGCTCCGGAATGCCGACCCGGCGCAGCAGGACCAGCGCGCGCTTGCGCGCCTCGTCCCGGTTCCCCCGCTTGTGCTCGACGATGGTTTCGACGATCTGATGCCCGATCGTGTACAGCGGATCGAACGCCGCCATCGGCTCCTGGAACACCATCGCGATTTTCCTGCCCCGAATCTCGCGAAGCTTGCGCTCCGGCATCGTCACGATGCTCTGACCGTCGAAATCGATCGCGCCGGAAGCGATGGCGCCGTTCTCGTGCTCGATCAGCCGCATGACCGATTTGGACGTAATCGTTTTTCCGCTTCCCGACTCTCCGACGAGACATACGGTTTCTCCTTGGCGTATGCGGATCGATACGTCCGAGATCGCCGTCAGCGGACCGGCGGGAGTGGCGAAATTTACGGTTAAATTTTGAATGTCCAGCAGCGGTTTCACTCGATTGCCTCCCCTCTGACTAAGCTCTGCCTCTTTTCGGATCGAGTCTGTCCCTGAGCTGGTCGCCGATCAGATTGACGGACAGGACAAGCAGCGTAATCGCCAGCCCGGGAAAGGTCGACATCCACCAGGCCACCGTCAAATAGCCGCGGCCCTGCGACAGCAGCGTGCCCCAGTCCGGAATTTCCTTGATGACGCCCAGCCCGAGGAAGCTGAGGCCGGAGCCGATCAGAATCGAGGTGCCGAGACCGATCGTTCCCATCACGAGCAGCGGAGACCACGCGTTCGGCAGCACGTGCCGGAAGAAGATGCGCAGCTTGCCCGCGCCCGCGGATTTCGCCGCCGTAATGAACGGCCGCCCCTTGATGCTCATGATCTGTCCGCGGAATACGCGGGCAAATCCGGGAACGGAGGAGATGGACACCGCTAACACGATATTGCCCAAGCTCGGTCCCAGCACTGCCGCGATGGCCAGAGCGAACAGGATGCCGGGAATCGTCATCAGAATTTCGACGAAGCCCATCAGAATCGTGTCCGCGACTCCGCCGGCATAGCCGGACACCGCGCCGAGCAGCGCCCCGGCCAATCCCCCGGCCAACACCGAAGCGATTCCGATCAGCAGCGAATCCCGACTTCCGTGGACGACGACGCTGAATACGTCCCGGCCGTAATAATCCGTCCCGAACAGATGCGTCAAGGAAGGCTTGGCCATTACGGCCGTCGTATCCATCTCCGTCGGAGAATAAGGCGCGATCGCTCCCGGAATCAGCGCGCAGGCGACGATAAACAGCACGAATGCGGCCGCCGCGTAAGGGAGCCAATCGGAAACGGTTCTCCGGGGCCTCGGCTTGGGCGCGGTTTCGCCGCGGAGAAGCAGCTGCCGCAAGTCCAGTTTCTTTAATGCCGATCCGATCAACTTGGTCAGCCTCCTTTTATTGCGCGCGTCTTACCCTTGGATCGATAAACCTATAGGACAAATCGACCAACAGATTGATCAGCACGTAAATAACTGCCGAGAAAAAGACGACGCCCTGCACCACCGGCAGATCCTTGCTCATCAGCGCGTCCGTAATGACCCGGCCGATTCCCTGGCGCGCGAACACGGTTTCGATGACGACCGTTCCGGCCATCAATTCTCCGCTCAGCACGCCGATCATGGTCAGGGCCGGAATAAGCGCGCTTCTCAGCGCGTGGCGGTACATGACCAGCCGTTCGGATATCCCTTTTGCCCGGAGCGTCAGAATGAACGGCTCGTTGATCACTTCCAGCATGCTGTTCCGCACGAGCCGGACGATGAAGCCGGCTCCGACGATGCCGAGCGCGAAGGCGGGAAGCACAAGCGTTCGCAGGCTGCCGGAGCCCATGGCCGGAAACCAGCCCAACGATACGGAAAAGATCAGAATCAGCAGGATGCCCGACCAGAACGTCGGCATGGAGATGCCGAACAGTCCGATGATTCTGGCCGCGATATCGATCCAGCCGTTGCGGTGAATCGCCGAGAGCACGCCGAACCAGATCCCGAACGACGCGGCGATCAGGGCGCTGGCCAGCGTCAGGGTCAAGGTCGCCGGGAAATGCTGCAGAATTTTCGGCAGCACCGGCTCGTCGTTCAGCAGCGATTGGCCGAAATCCCCCTGCACCACTCCTCCGACATAAGAGAAGAATTGAATATGAAACGGCTGATCCACGCCCATCTCCGCCCGCAGACTGGCCAGCACCTCCGGCGACACCGCGGAGACGTCCACCACGGCCGACACGGGGTCGCCGGGCAGCAGGTAAACGACGACGAACACGAGCACCAGCGACCCGAATACGACAACCAGCGAAGTCAAGAGACGGACCGCCGCCAATCTGAGCATACGTTGTCCTCCTCGCAGCCGATCAAGATTGAATGACGACGTCATTGAACAGCGGATAGGCGAGCGCGTCGAACCGCAGATTTTTCACGGTTTTCGCCGCGGCGACGGTGTAAGGGAACACGTAGATCGGGATGATGACCGCGTCGCGGCTAATGATCTGCTGCGCCTGCTTATACAGATCGACGCGTGTGGCCGGGTCCGTCTCGATCAGCCCTTGATCGAGCAGCCGGTCAAGCTCGGGGTTGGCGTATCCCGGCAGGTTCTGCGGCGCTCCCGGCAGAACGGAAGCCGAATGATAGAAGGCGCGCAGCGCTTCCGGATCGGAATTGACCTGGCTGTTGCCGTAAATATCGTAGTTGGCGCCCTGGAATACGACGGTGGCCACGTCTTTGGTAATCTCGATTTCGACCGCGACGCCGATCGCCTTGAGCTGCTGCTGGATGAAGACCGCGATATCGTTCCTCTTCTCGCGGTTGGGCGAGCTGTCCACGTAATGCAGCGACAATTTTTGGCCGTCCTTGACCCGGATGCCGTCGTCGCCGGGAACCCATCCCAGCTCGTCGAGCAAGCTTTTGGCTTTCTCAAGGTCGGGCTTGATGCCGCCTTCGAGCGACGCGTCATACCCCAACGTTCCCGGCGTCAGAGCGGACCAGGCGCGGTCGTAGGTGCCCAGGTACAGCGTCTGGACGATCGTGTCGACATCGATGGCCGCCTGCAGCGCTTGACGGGCTTTCGTCTCGTTCCAGGGCGCGTGCTTGCCGTTAATGAACAGCGTGTACGGCAGACCCTGCGTATTGGATTTGAAAATTTGCAGCTTGCCTTCCTGCTCGAGCGACACGATGTTTTGCGGCGGCACGGTTTCTCCCGCCAGAATCTGCCCGCTCTGCACGCTCCCGATCCGCGTCGCTTCCTCGGGAACGATCTTGAAGATCACCCGGTCGAGGTAAGCCGGCCCCTGGTTCTCGACCAACGGCGGCGCCCAGTTGTAATCCGGATTGCGCTCGACCGTAATGGCCGCGTTCTCTTCCCATTTCACGAATTTGAACGGACCGGTGCCTACCGGATTTTTCGTAAACTGGTCGCCGTATTTCCGCGCGGCCGTCGGCGATACGATGCTGACGAGCGCCTGGCTCAGATTGCCCAGAAAAGCGTTGGAGGGCGAGCTGAGATTCAGCTTGATCGTATATTCGTCGACGACTTCCGCGGATTCGTAGGGCCGGATCAACGCGCTGGAGTTCGCCGCTTTCGTCGCCGGGTCCAGAATGCGGTCGTAGCTGAATTTGACCGCCTCGGCGTTAAACGGCGTGCCGTCGTGAAACTTCACGTCCTCGCGAAGCTTGAACGTATAGCTTTTGCCGTCCGGGGAGACGGTCCATTCCTTGGCGAGCCAAGGCTGAATCGACCCGTCCGGTGCCTGCGCGACAAGATTGTCGTACAACGTCCGAATGACGCGGACGGCGACGGCCAGGCCGCTCCGGTGCGGATCGAGATGGTCGGGCGAAGTCGCCAGCGCGAAAGTCAGCTCTCCGCCTGGAACGGGGGCGTTCCCGGCCGCGGCGGCGCTTTCCGCCGGTTGGGACGGCGCGGGGCTGCCCGCATCGCTGCCGCTGCCGGAGTTCCCGCAGCCCGCCAGAAACAGGACCAGCGCCAGCAGACTCGCCAGCGAGCCCCTCCAATTCGTATTTCGTTTTCCTCCTGATATCGTGATCCGGGTTGCTGCCATTTTTCCATGTCTCCTTTTCTCGCCAATGTAAAATCAATAAATCCTATAAGCTTAGTGAGAATAAACCCATTGTAAGGCCGAATCGCGAGCATTGACTAATAAAGAAATGCTATACCTTTATTCAAACTTTGAATATCAGCATAGTCGGAATAGACGGGAGACGGTTTGAAATGATAGGTTTGGAGAAAGCGGAAGCGGGTTCTTGGATCCGCGAACACGAAATAGAGGAGGAAGAAGCATGACCCTTGGGGCACTCGATTACGCGCATTCCTTAAAGGACGAGCTCGTCGCGATCCGCAGAGACCTGCACCGGTACCCGGAGGTGCTGTTCCAGGTCGATCGAACCGCGGCCAAGGTCGCCGATTACTTGCGACGATTGGGCATCGATGTCCGGGAAGGCGTCGGCAAGCATTTCGGCAAAGGCGTCGTCGGCACGCTGGACAGCGGCCGCCCCGGTCCCGTCATCGTGCTGCGCGCCGACATGGACGCTCTGGCGATTCGGGAGGAAAATACGTTCGAGCATCGCTCCCGGAACGACGGCGCGATGCACGCTTGCGGCCACGACGCCCATGTCGCGATGCTGCTCGGCGCGGCCAACGTTCTGACGCGATTTCGCAAGAAATGGCGCGGGACGGTTCGCTTCGCGTTCCAGCCGGCCGAAGAAAGCGCCTTGCCGAGCCCGGTCGACGGGCGGATGATCAGCGGCGGCAAAGACCTGATCGAGGACGGCGCGCTGGAGGGCGCCGATTACGCTTTCGCCCTCCATGTGGAGCCGCGGCTGCCCACCGGCACGCTCGGCGTTCATCGGCGCGAATCAATGGCCGCCTCGACGCATTTTCGGATCGCATTCCGGGGATTGAACGGCCACCACAGCACGCCGCATTTGGCCGTCGACGCGCTGTCCATGGCCGCCCAGTTCGTCACCGACGTGAAATACGCCGTCGCGACGGAGCTCGATCCGTTCGAGCCGGCCGTGCTGGGCTTCGGCACCCTGCACGCCGGAACGGCGATCAACGCGATCGCCGGCGACAGCGAGCTGAGCGGCACCTATCGCGTATTCCAACCGGAAGCGGTGGACAAGCTGCAGCGGCTGCTGGAGACGCGCGCGGCCGCCATCGCGGACGGATACGGAGGAAGCTATACGTCGCAGTATCGTCTCGGCACTCCGCTGATCAACGATCCGACTGCCGTGGAGCTGACGCTGAGGGCGGGACGGCGAGCGTTCGGGGAACAGCGGGTCGTCGTGCTGGAGAAGCCGAGTCTGGCGGGGGAAGATTTCGCCCTCTATCTGCGGGAGCTGCCCGGGGCGTTCGCGTTTCTGGGGGTGGCCGATCCGGCCAAGGAAACGGCGTATCCGCTGCACCACCCCCGCTTCGACCTCGATGAGAACGCGCTGACTATGGGCGCAGGACTATTCGTGCAATGGGTGGCGGAAGCTTCCTCCCGAGAATGAGCCATCTTCCGATGCGGCAAGATGGCTCCCTCTTCGGACGGCAGCGCCCGGTTATAAAGAAAAGCCGTCCCTCGGTCGTGAACGACTCTCGGGACGGCCTCTTCGCGGGGCAAATCAGTTTGCGGTCTCTTCGCTGCGATCCGTCGCCGGCGGCGGATCGATCGACAGCGCCGTAATCTCTCTGCGCCATTCCTCCGTAAAATCCAAATCTACCGCCGCGAGGGACGGCTCCAGCTGCTCGACGTTCCGCGCCCCGATAATCGGCGCCGTAATCGCGGGGTGGCTGAGCGTCCAGGCCACGGCCAGCGTCGCCGGATGAATCCCCCGCTCGCTCGCGTACGCGGCGAACCGGTCCGCGATCGCATAATAGTTTTCGTTCTCGTAACGTTTCGTATAATTGGCTTGCTCCACCAGCCTGCCGGACTCCGGCCGCTTGCCGACGCCGTATTTGCCGGTCAGCAGCCCGCCGCCGAGCGGGCTGTAGCTGATCACGCCCAGCTTCTCCGACTCCGCCAGCGGCAAAATCTCAACCTCGGCCTGCCGCTTGACGAGGTTGTACATCGGCTGGATCAGCTCGAAGCCGGCCAAGCCTTCCTTCGCGGAGACGCCGAGCGCCTTGGCGATCTGCCAGGCCGCCCAGTTGCTGACGGCCGGGTACAGAATTTTGCCCTGCCGGCGCAAGTCGTCCAGCGCGCGAACCGTCTCCTCGATCGGCGTCAGCGGGTCGAACGTATGGATGAAATAAAACTCGATGCGGTCCGTGTTGAGCCGCTTCAGGCTCTGCTCCACCGACAGAAACAGATGCCGCCGCGAGGATCCCCGGGCGTTGCGGTCGGTTCCGGACGGAAAGCCGGCCTTGGAGGTAATGACCACCTCGTCCCGTCTGCCCGCGATCAATTCGCCGAGAATCTCTTCCGCCGCGCCTCCGCTGTAGACGTTCGCGCTGTCGAAGAAATTGACGCCCTTGTCCAGACAGCGGTGGAACAGCTTCGCGGACGTCTCCCGGTCGGCATTGCCGCCGAAAGACATCGTGCCGAAGCACAACTCCGATACTTGAATGCCCGTCTTTCCTACCGTCTTATACTTCATCGTGTCCGTCGTCCTCCTATCGTTTCGTTTCCCCGCCGTACCGAACGACTATCGATGGAAAGATATACATCGCATCCCTCTCCCTTTTTTCATCGATAATCTCGTACGCCTTCGGCTCCTCAACCTTCGGCATCGGCCGTTCTCCGATACCGGGCGGCGGGATGATTGTCCGGAAGCCGTCTCCGCCCCGGGCCGAACAGCTTCTCCCGAAGCGTGCCCGGCTCGTAGTCCCGCTTGTACAGCCCCCGGCTCTGCAGCTCGGGAACGACCAGGTCGACGAATTCCCGCAGGCTGCCCGGCGTAATCAGATGCGCCAGATTAAAACCGTCCAGCCCGGTCTCTTCGACCTGCTCCTGCATGTAATCTACAATATCCTTTGGCGTGCCCGCGCGCAACCCTCCTTGACGAGCCTTGAGCGAACCGATGCGGTCCATCACTTCCCCGACCTTCAATTTTCCCGGCACGTTCTTCGTGAACTGGGCGGCCCGGCTCTGACCGTGGTCGGTCGCCCGATATTCCAGATACGAGTCCGGGTCGTAAGCGGACAAATCGTAGCCGCTGGAGCCGCCGAACTGCGCCAGCGCGGCTTCCCGGCTCCACAAGGCGGCGTATTCGCCGAGCTTCCTCTCCGCCTCTTCCTCCGTTTCTCCGACGACGACGTTAAGGCCGGTAAACATCTTGATGCTCTGCGGATCGCGTCCCAGCCTCTCCGCCTTGTCGCGAATGTCCTGAATGTTGAACTTCAGCGATTCCTTCGAATTGCCGCCGACGAACACGCACTCCGCGTGCTTGGCGGCGAACGCCCTGCCTCTCTCCGAGCTGCCCGCTTGATACAGCACCGGCGTACGCTGCAGAGACGGCTCGCTCAGATGCGGTCCCGGAACCCGGAAGAAGCGGCCCTCGTGATCGATCCGCCGAACTTTGCCCGGTTCCGCGTAGACGCCGCGCTCTGCGTCGCGAACGACCGCATCGTCCTCCCAGCTGCCTTCCCACAGCTTGTACGCGACTTCCAGAAACTCGTCCGCCAGGTCGTAGCGATCGTCGTGCTTGATCATCCGGTCCAGGCCGTAGTTGAGGGCCGCGTTCGGCAAATACGAGGTCACGATATTCCAGGCGATCCGCCCTCCGGTCAGATGGTCCAGCGTGGAGAATCGCCGGGCATGAGCGTAAGGATGCTCGTAAGTGGTCGTCACCGTCACGGCGAAAGACAGATGCTCGGTCACCGACGCCATCGCCGGAACGATCAAGGCCGGATCGTTCAGCGGCACCTGAACGCCGTCCCGGATCGCCGGATCGCGGCTTTGCCTGTAGACGTCGTAGATGCCGACGACGTCCGCCAGGAACAGGGCGTCGAATTTTCCCCGTTCCAGCAGACGCGCGATGTCCGCCCAATAGTCCAGATCCGTATACCGATGCCTCTCGTTGTCGGGATGCTTCCACAGCCCATGCGAATTGTGCATGGCGGCGTTCATATCGAACGCGTTCATAATAATCCGTTTGCCCATCGCTTCGCCTCCTTTTCTATCAGTGTCGGCTAGACTTTGTATTCGTGATAGACCCCGTTCAGAAACCACTTGCCCACGTGATGAAGCTTGAGCCTGGCGGGATCGTGCAGCGTATGGATGCGGACGTTGCGCCAATGGCGGTCGTAATTGTGCTTGCGGTCCATGGAGGACGTGCCGGCGACTTCGAACAAGGCGTTCGCGATCTCTACCGCGGTCTCCGTAATGAGCCACTTTGCCGAATCGACCGTCAGCGCGGCGCGGCCGGCCGTCTCCGCGTTCAATTCCGCGCGCGCCGCGTCGACGGCGTCGGCCGCCCGGTCGAGCAGCGCCTCTCCCGCCTGCAGGCGGATGCCCAGCTCTCCGAACCGGCGGATCAGATCCGGCTCCTCCGCGGCGGAAGCCGCGCCGTTGCCGTAAGCGGGACGCGTATGCTCCCTCACGAACGCCGCCGCGTCCTCCAGCGCCGCCTGGGCAATGCCCAGATCGACGGCCGCGTGCATGATCTGGCCGAAGGCCGAGAAAAGCTGGGGACCCTCGAAAATCTTCCAGTGGGAAAACAGATGGAGCTCGGGCACGCGCACCTCCCGCAGGATGACGCTGCCGCTGGCCGTCGTGCGCTGGCCGATGCCCGACCAGTCGTCGAGTACGGTCACGCCCGGGGCGTGCCTCGGAACGAACGCGGTCATCCGGCGTTCCTCCTCGTCCAGGGCGGTAACGGGAATCCAATGGGCATACAGCGCTCCCGTCGAATAATATTTGCTGCCCGACAGCTCGTAGCCGTCCCCGTCCGCCGCCGGCCGGATCGTTGCGGACAAGCGTTTGGCCCCTTTGCCGCCGCCTCTCTCCGCCAACGCATTGCCGAACTGGGCCCCCTTCAGCGCCTCGCCGAAGAAGAAGCGCTTCTGCTCCTCGCTGCCGACCAGCTCGATCGCCTTGACGAAGAAATGATGGTTTTGCGGAATCTGGCCGATCGCTCCGTCCGCGTGCGAAATCAGCTTGAAAATCTCCACCAGCGTGCGGGTGCTTACGTCCGGTCCGCCGTACGCTTGCGGCACGACCAGCCCGAGCAGCCCCAGCTCCGCAAGCCGCCGCATTTCCTCGAGGGGCAGCTTGCGGCGTCGGTCTCTCTCCGAAGCGCCCGGTCGGATCTCCTCGGCGAAGGCTCTTGCCGCCTCCAGCGCCTCTTCGTCGTCCCGGAGCACTCGCGCCGGCCCGCGTTCGAAGAAGAAGGAACGCGGCAAATCCCGCTCGGCGTAGTCCGAGATCGGTTCCGACTGCGGAAGCTCGATCTCCCCGCCGTCCAGAAGCGCTTGCGCCCCCTGAATTCTCTCCTTGTCCAGCGCCTCGTCCAGCGGAAAATCCCGCTCCAGCGCCCCAAGCGCCAGCAGCTCCCGCTTCCAATAGACGAGCCGCGCCCACTTGTCTTCGGCAACGGAGATCCCGAGCTGCCTGTGCAGCCGCTCCGAGAAGACGGATTCGACCTCCTCCTCCGGCAAGCCGAGCAACCTGGCCGCGAGCCGGTTCGCTTCCTTGCGGTTCTCGTACGCCCAGCTGGAAGCCGCCGAAGCATGGGCGAGAATGCGGTCCGCCCATTCGGGACGTTCGCGGACGAGTCCGCCCGAGACGGTCAGAACGGCCATCGCGGGAGCGTAGATGACGTACTCCTCCAGCTCGCGAACGCCGAGCAGCCGGCGCGCTTCCGCCGCGAGGGCCCCCTCGGCGAAGATCGCGTCCGCTTCGCCGCGAAGCAGAGCTTGCAGATCGAGCCGACCGCCGGCCGGAACCTCCGCGCCGCGCAGCTCGACCCATTCGAGCTCCTCGGGCAAGCTCCCGGCTTTGGTCAGCGCAATGTCCACGTTCCTGGCCGCCTCCCGCTTGCGGATCTCGTCCTCCGGACGGCCGCCGACGGCGATCCCGAGCCGGGCTCCCCGCAAGTCGGCAACGGTTCTCCGCGGCGAGTCGGCGCGCACGAGAATCGTTTCCCGGCGATATTGCAGCGCCAGGCCGACGATCCGGACGTCTTCTCCCCGGGATAACCGTTCGAGAGCCGTCGCCGGATTCTCGTATTGAATCGAATAGTCCTCCGACGTCCCCGGCGCCGCCAATCGCAGCCGATTTCCCTCGGCGTCCCGGACGGCCGGAATGCCTCTGCGGCGCAGATCGAGCGGCAGCTCTCCCAATTGATACGCGAGCCCGATCGCGCCGATCGTCTCCGGCGCGGGCGCCGTCAGAGCCTCTATCTTGATCGACATGCCTTTCCTCCTCTTCAGGTCAAAGTCGGCTGCTTGCGGTACGCCGCGCCCGGGTGATCCTCGGGCAGTCTCCGAATCCCTCTCCCGAACAGCCTCTCGCGCAGCGTCTCCTCCTCGTACTCTTCCCGGAACAGCCCTCTGCGCTGAAGCTCGGGAACGACGAGCTCCACGAAGTCGCGCAGCGTGTCCGGCGAGACGATCTGCGTCACGTTAAAGCCGTCGATCCCCGTTTCCTCCACCCAATACTCGATTTTATCGGCCACCTGCTCGGGCGTTCCGACGACGAACAATCCCCTTCCGCCCAGCGTTCCGAGCGTTTCCACGACCTCGCGGACCTTCTTCGGACGCGGGCTGTCCTTGGTGAACTGCGCCGCCGCCGTCCGGCCGTGATCCGTCTCGGCGTATTCCAGCACGTCCTCCGGATCGTAGGCGGACAGATCGTAGCCGCTTCCTCCCCCGTAGTGCGCCAGCACGCCCTCAACGCTGTATAACGCCTGATAGTCGGCGAGCTTCCTGCACGCCTCCTCCTCCGTTCGGCCCACGATCGCCAGCAGTCCGGCCATCAGCTTGAGATGCCCGGGATCGCGCCCGCAAGCCGCCGCCTGCCTGCGAATGTCCCCGGCGTAGCGGCGCAGCGCCTCGACGCTGCCTCCGCCCAGAAAGACGGCCTCCGCGTGCTTCGCCGCGAACGCCCGCCCCCTGGCCGAGCTGCCCGCCTGGTAGATGACCGGCGTGCGCTGAAGCGAAGGCTCGCTCAGATGCGGGCCCGGCACCTTGAAGTAGCGCCCTTCATGGGAGATGAGATGCACCTTGTCCGGATCGGCGTAGACGCCGCGCTCCGCGTCGCGAACGACCGCGCCGTCCTCCCAGCTGCCCTCCCACAGCTTGTAGCTGACGTCCAGATACTCCTCGGCGATCTCGTAGCGCTCGTCGTGGCGAATCATGCCGTCCAGCCCGAAATTCCGCGCCGCGCCCGGCAAGTAGGAAGTAACGACGTTCCAGGCGATTCTGCCCTTCGTCAGATGGTCCAGGGTCGACATTCTTCTGGCGTGGGCGAACGGCTTCTCGTACGTCGTCGAGAAGGTGACCGCGAACCCCAAATGCTGCGTCGCGAGCGCCATCGGCGGCACGACAAGGAAAGGATCGTTGCAGGGCACCTGCACCGCCTCGCGGATCGCCGTCTCCTCTCCTTGCTTGTAGACGTCGTATACGCCGAGGACGTCCGCGAGGAACAGGGCGTCGAATTTGCCTCGCTCCAGCAGCCGGGCCAGCTCCGTCCAGTAGCGGATATCCGTGTAGCGGTGCCGGTTGTTGCCCGGATAGCGCCACAAGCCGTGCGCGATATGGCCGACGCAATTCATTTCGAACGCGTTCAGATGAATTTTTTTCGCCATGTCCGGTCTCCTTTCCTCGGGTTACAGCCTTTTGTCCAGCTTGCGAACGACGAAGTTGCCCGCGAACTGGAACACCTGAACGAACAGCACCATAATCACGATCGTGACGAACATGACGTCCGTCTGATAGCGGTAATAGCCGTAGCGGATGGCGAAGTCGCCGATTCCCCCGCCCCCGACCAGCCCGGCCACGGTGGAGTAGGAGAGGAAGCTGACCGTCACGATCGTAATCGCGTTGGCGATGCCGGAGCGGGCTTCCGTGTACAGCACCTTCCAGACGATCTGGAATTTGTTCGCCCCCATCGACTCCGCCGCTTCCACGACGCCGCGGTTGACGTCCAGCAAAATCTGCTCGATGAACCTGGCGAAATAAGGAACGGCGTTGATGATCATCGGCACGGTCGCCGCCGTCGTTCCCAGCGCCGTCCCGACGACAAGCCGGGTGAACGGGATAATGGCGATCATCAGAATGAGGAACGGGAACGAGCGGACCAGATTCACGATTCCGTTAAGAATGACGTAGAACCTGGGCCACTTGAGAAAAGAATCCGGGCGCGTCAGGAACAGGATCGTCCCGAGCGGGGTGCCGATGGCGACGGCGATCGGAATCGTGAGCACGAGCATGTAGAGCGTCTCCAGCAGCGCCTTGACGAGCTCCGGCCAAGCATAGATTACGTTGTCAAGCATACTGCGCCTCCTTCTCCCTCTCCCTTTCGCCTTCCAGCGAAATTTCGTTTTTGAACAGATATTGGGCAATGTTGGACTGCGGAACGATATTTTTCTCGCGCAGGTCGAACTTCTCCACGATCTTCCCGTGCTCCATGACGGCGACCTTGTTGCAGATCGCCTTGATGACGTTCATCTCGTGCGTCACGATCACGATCGTGATGCCCAGCTTGCGGTTGATGTCCCGCAGGGCGGCCAGAATGCTGCCCGTCGTCTGCGGATCGACGGAGGACGTCGGCTCGTCGCACAGCAGAATCTTCGGCTCGTTCGCCAAAGCCCGGGCGATCGCAACCCGCTGCTTCTGTCCTCCGCTCAGCTTCGCCGGGAACGCCTTCGCCTTATCCGACAAGCCGACCGTCTCCAGGCAGGTCTCTATCCGGCTCCGCCGCTCGGCCTTCGGCACCTTCGCGATCTCGAGCGGGAAGCTCACGTTGTCGTACACGCTCAAGTTGTTCAGCAGGTTGAAATGCTGGAAAATCATCCCGATCGACAGCCGTTTCCTCCTCAATTCGCGGATACTCAGCTTCGTCAGATCCTCCCCGTCCACGACGACGGCGCCCTCTTCGGGCCGCTCCAGCAGATTGATCGTCCGCAGCAGCGTCGATTTGCCCGCGCCGCTGAAGCCGATCAATCCGTAAATGTCTCCTTGCTCGACCTGCAGGGAAGCGGAGGAAACCGCATGAAGCGGTCCTCCTTCCGTCGCGTACGTCTTGCTTATATTTTGCAGGGTTATCATTTCGATCGCTCCTTGTTCGGGCAGGCCGCCCTGACCGCGGCTGAGCGGCGGCGGCCAATTCGACCCGGCTTATTGATTCAGATGCTCCAGCGTATCGATCGCGTCTCCGTACTTCTCCTTGTAGAAATCCTTGATCGCCTGGCTTTCGTACGCTTTCTGCAGCGCCTTGATTTTGGGAGAGCCGATCACGTCGTTATTCGCGGCCACGATGCCTTTGTACGGCAATTCGTCTCCCGTCTCCAGCGCCAGCGCGTCCTGCTTGGGATTGTAGCCGATCTGAACCGCCGTGCCCGCGAACAGGAAGCCGACGTCCACATCGTCGAGCGTGCGTTGCAGCATCAGTTGGTCGACTTCCTTGAACTTGAATTTATGCGGATTGCCCGTGATGTCCTTAAGCGTCGCATGAATCACTTCCACGCCGTCCTTAAGCTCAAGCAGCCCCAGATCCCGAAGCATGAACAGCGCCCGGCCGTTGTTCGCCGGATCGACGGGAATGCCGATCAGCGCGCCGTCCGGCACCTCGTCGAACGACTTGTACTTCTTGGAGTACAGGCCGGAAGGGGTGAACGTCGTGTAGAACGCTCTCGAGATGTTCTTCAAGCCTTGATCCTTCACGAATTGATCGAAATAAGCTTCATGCTGGAAGGAGTTGCTGTCCGCGTCGCCGTCGTTGACGATCTTGTTCGGCTGGATAATGTCGTTGACGACGATGTGCTCGAGCTCGTAGCCGTCTTTGGCCAGCTCCTCCTTCAAAATTTGCACGATCTCCGCGTTAAAGCCGGCGTCGCTCATAATGTGGCGGATGACTTTGTCCTCGGGCTCGGGCGGTTCGGCGGATTTCGCGGGCTCGGCGGAAGCGACGGACGGAGATCCGGAAGCCGGACTCGCCGCGGCGGGCGAGCTTGCGTCGTCTTTCTTCCCGCAAGCCGCGAGCACGAGGGCCAGGACGACGAATGCGGTTGTCAGCAGAGTTAGAGCAGGTTTTCTCATGAATGGAACACTCCTTCGGTTTTGGTTCTCTGTTTATTTAAAAAAGAAGACACGGGCGGCGGCTGGCCGCGCCAATGTCTCCAGTTGTCTGGTCAACGTTTGCTCGTTGCGCTATTCGGTTGCCAATCCCGTCTGCCAAGCGAACGGCGGACGCGTTCCGTTCACCGCGTAATCGCCGACGATTCTTTCTTTGTAAATCAGCGGATTGTGGGAAGCGATCGTGCGGGCATTGCGCCAGTAGCGGTCCATTCCCTTCGTTCGAACAGTCGCGGACGCGCCGAGCGCATCGAAGACCGAGGCCGAGGCGTCGAGCGTCAGTCTCGCTACGATCGTCTGCGCTTGGGCCGTTTCGATCTCCGCTTCGACATTTGCCGTATCCTGCAGATCGGGGTCCCCGGACGACTGGGCGTCGCAGGCTCTTTGCACCGCTTCCGCCGCCTTCAGGACGATCGCGCCCGCGGCGTAAGCCTGGCTGCGCACCCTTCCTACGACCTGAAGCACCTGCGGATCTTCGGCGGCTCGGGAGGCGGACGCATGCGAATACGTCCTCCGCCGCTCCGCAACCTGCTCGGCGACGTCCCTTGCGGCGGCTCTGGCGATTCCCGCCAGCGTCGCCAAATGGACCATCTGGGCGAATGCCGTCGCGTACTTCGCGTAAGTATCGCGGGCCAGCACCTCATCCCCATCGACCGGCGTGCCGACGAACGTCGTCGTTCCGCTGCCGGTCAGCGTCTGGCCGAATCCCGTCCAGTCGTCGGCGATGATCACGCCTTCGGCGGAAGCCGGGACGATCGCGGTCACGAGGCTGTCGTCGTCGGCCGTCGCTCCCACGACGATCCAATCGGAGTAGATCGTCCCCGTAGAGTAGAACTTCACGCCGCGCAGCCGCAGCCGTTCCTCTTCGGCGGTTAATCTCGTGGAATAGCTGCCCACCTTCGCTTCCCCGATCTCGGTCAGAGCGTTGCCGACGATGTCGCCGTCCGCCAGGCGCTGCAGCCACCTTCTCCGCAGCGGACTGTCCGGCAAGCCCAGAATTCTCTCGACAAAGCCGAAATGAATACGCAGCGCTTGCGGCAGGTTGGAGTCCGCTTCCGCCAGTTCGATCAACAGATGGAACAGCTCCGGAAGCGCGGCCCCTGCCCCTCCCTCCTCGCGGGGAATGCGTACGGCCCCGAATCCGGCCGCCTTCAGCCAGCCTATCTCTTCGTGCAGCAGCTTCCGGTCCAGCTCCCTCTGCACGGCCCCCTCCCGAATGCGGCGGAACGTCGGCCTGAATCGCGAGGCGAGCCGCTCGTAGCCTTCGGAGGGACCGCTCCCCCATGCGCTTTCCCTATGCCTCATTCTTCCATTCCTCCTCGCCGGCGCATCCTACGATTGCGACGTCTGCGGGGCGGCCTTGTCCGCTCCGGTCCTCGCGCGCCTTTCCGGAATTTTGTTGTTGGCGATCATCTCGCCGAATGGGCTGATGAACGCCCGCGCGTCCGCTTCGTCCTCCCGTCGGAGCGGCAGCCTGGGGAAGAGCAGCTCCGCGGTCCGGTACGCTTCTTCCAGATGCGGATACCCGGACAGAATGAACGTCTCGATCCCGAGCTCGGCGTATTCCCGAATCCGGGCCGCGACGTTGTCCGCGCTACCGACGAGCGCCGTGCCCGCCCCGCCGCGGACGAGGCCGATGCCGGCCCACAGGTTCGGGCTGATCTCCAGCTGAGAGCGGTCTCCCCGGTGAAGCTGGGACATTCTATTCTGGCCCACCGAATCCATTCGGGAGAAAATCCGCTGCGCCGAGGCGATCGTCTCGTCGTCGAGATGCTCGATCAACTCGTCGGCGGCGCGCCATGCCTCCTCTTCCGTCTTGCGCACGATGACGTGAAGCCGGATGCCGAACTTGAGCGTTCGCCCCTTCTCTGCGGCCAGCGCGCGCATGCGGGCAATCTTCTCCGCCACCTGCGCCGGCGGTTCGCCCCAGGTCAAGTAGACGTCGACGTGCTCCGCGGCCACCTTCATCGCCGCTTCGGAGGAGCCTCCGAAGTAGAGCGGCGGATACGGCTTCTGCGCCGTCGGGTACAGCACCTCGCCGCCCTCCACCCGCAGATGCTCGCCCTCGAAATCGACCGGTCCCCCCTCCAGCTCCTTGCGCCAGATCGAGAGAAATTCGTCCGTCACCTCGTACCTTTCGTCGTGGCTGAGGAACAATCCGTCTCCCGCCAGCTCCACGGGGTCTCCTCCGGCGACGACGTTGATCAGCAATCTCCCTTTCGAGAACCGATCCAGCGTCGCCGTCATTCTCGCCGCCATCGTCGGAGCCATCAAGCCCGGACGCGCGGCGACCAGAAACTTCAGGCGCTCCGTCGCCGGCACCAGCGTCGAAGCGACGATCCACGAATCCTCGCACGATTTCCCGGTCGGCAGCAGCACGCCGCTGAAGCCCAATTCGTCGGCCGCCTGCGCGATCTGCTTGCAGTAGGCGTAGCTGACCGCCCGGGCGCCTTCGCTCGTGCCCAAATATCTGCCGTCCCCGTGCGTCGGGATAAACCAGAACATTTCCATCTTCTTCTCTCTCCTTCGTTGCGGACTGACTCGTCAGCCTCTCGTTCCCACGCTCTTGCTCGTCTGCTTCAGCAGATCCCAGATCGGGTCGATCAAGCGGTCCTTGTCGTAGCCGATATATTGATTGGCATAAGCTCTCACCGGATCTCCGGCGTAAAATCTCTCGTACAGCTCGTGCCGCGAGCCCAGCGGACTTCCGATCAAGTCCCATGCCAGCTTGAACAGCTGCACCTTTTTTTCCGCGCTGACGGTCGCCCCTTCGAAATACAGGTGCATCAGCTTGGAGATCGGCCCGTAGAAGTCCTCCATGCCGGACGGCGTCTGCATGAAGCCTCCGCCGCCGACCTGCTGCAAAATTTCCACCGCCCGCGGATAAAACTTCGTGCCGATGCTTCTCGCCGAATCGATAAACGAAATTTCCGGGACGAGAACGCCGGAGACGTCGGTCTTCGCTTGCGCCTCGGAGGCGATGATCAGCGCTTTGATGACGTCGATCTGAACAATCAGCTCCCCCAGCTTCTCCTGAACGTGCAGGAAGCCGGACACGCCGATCGATTCGGCCACCGCAAACGCGACTCCCGTAATGAACTCCAGCTTGGCGACGAAGCGGACGACGTTCTGGTGATAGGCGAGCGCGTTCGCCGTCCGATTGGCTCTCAGAGCGAGCACCTTCTGCGAATCGCCGTACAGCAGCACCCGCTCCCACGGAACGAGCACGTCGTCGAAGAACAGCACCGCATCCATCTCGTCGTACTTGGCGCCGAGCGGATGATTTTGCTCGCGCGAATCGGCGAACGATTCCCGGCAGACAATGTGCAGCCCCGGCGAATTGGCGGGAACGATCAGCACGTGGGCGTGTTTCGTATCCTTGACGTCGAACTTGAGGAAGGAAGACAGAATGAAATCGTGCGTATAAGGCGCCCCGGTGGCGATCATCTTCGCGCCCCGGATGACGATGCCCTCCTCCGTCTCCCGAACGACGTGCAGGAACCGCTCCGCGATCCGCCGGTCGTCCAGGCCGCTGGATCGGTCGATCTGGGGATCGATGATCGCGGTCGTCAGAAACCGGTCGTTGTCTCTCGCATGCTCGTAATACGAAGCGATCTTCAGCTCGAAGCCGGGATCGAGCGCCTTCAGCTCATGGCGGGCGGCATACCATCCCGTGACGAGCGATCTCGCGTAATCCGACAGCCGGCTCATCATGCCGTGCGTCTCCGCCGACCAGAAGGAGAACGAGCGATTCCTCCGGGTCAGATGCTCGGGCGTATACGGAACGAGAAACGAACTGTGCGCGTAACGCTCGCTCCCCTCCACCCGATAACCGACCCGCTCCCTGAGCTCGGGATCGTCCAGCGTCTGGAACAAATCCCGGATCGTGCCCAACGTTCCTTGGAACGCGGGGTGCTCGCGAATGCGATCGATTTTCTTGCCCTCGAACCAGACGCTGCGTCCGTCGTTCAAGCTCTCCAGAAATTTATCTCCCCTCAACGCCGCAATGCTCCTCTCGAAATTTAGCCTAATATTCCGATTGATTTTGTCTGATTTATTCCCTATGATAGCTAATACAATCCGGATGACAACAATTGATTTTGCTATTTTTGACGGTTAAACAACATGTAATCGCAATTTATCGGTTAACGGAGAAATAACCCTACACGCGGAAAGATTCTGTAGGGGAAGAAGTCGGGGGGAATCGCGCTGATTGTTTTTTTCGTTTTGTCGGATATCCAACCCATTCATTAAATGTGTTGTTTAAGGAGGAATTCAAAGTGCCAGCCTCTCAGGACGGCGTACAATTGGATCGCCGCATTCGCCGCACCCAGCAGTTGATCGTCGACGCCTTTCTCTCCCTCTGCGCCGAGAAGGATTACGATTCGATTATTATCAAGGACATCACGGAACGCGCGAACGTCAACCGGTCGACTTTCTACGCGCATTACGAGGACAAGGAACGCCTGCTGAAAAAAATAACGGGAGACAGGCTCGCCGAATTGACCGAATTGGCCAACTCCTCCCTGTCTTCCGGCTACAAGCCGAGCTTCGACGCGCCGGATCCTTATTTCTCCGAAATGTTCGAGCATCTGACCGCGCATAAGACGTTCTACGCCGTGATGCTGAATCGCATCCATCATTCGCTGTTTTCGGACCCGATGCTGGAAGTCATCCGCGAAAGCTTTTTCTCCCGCATCTCGAGCATCAGCAAAGACCAGAAGCTGCTGATTCCGCTGGATCTTCTGCTCGACTACGTCAGTTATTCCGTTCACGGCATGATTAAAAAATGGCTGGCCCAATCCATGGTGTATTCGCCCGATCATATGGCCCTTCAGCTCACCCGCCTGTCGTATCTCGGCGTCTACAGAGCGATGGGGATTCCCGACAGGCAGCCCTAGGGCTCGCGTGCGGGGACGTTCCGCCCACAGGAGTCGGTATCTGCGATCAGGGCGTCTTTCAGGAGGCCTATACCGGAGGTTCCGGTTCGTGCGATAAAAGCAAACCGCCGAGCGCCTCGTCCCGATCAACCGGGCGCGGCGTTCGACGGTTCGTCGTTCCGGCTTGTCTCCCTGCCGAATATCTGTTATTTTCTAGGAAACCGTTAAAGAAGGAGACGTTGGCATTGACATCGCATTCAACCGAGCAGCACCGCCGGGAGGCTCCCTCCAGCGTCGCTTGCTCCATCCTTACCGTATCCGACACGCGCACGCCGGAGACGGACAAGAGCGGACGGCTCATTCGCGAGCTTTTGGAGGCGGCCGGCCATACGGTCGCCGACTATGCCATCGTCAAGGACGACTACGACGGCATCGCCGCGCTGCTGAGGCAGGCGGCGGACGATCCGCGCGTAGAGGCCGTTCTGCTCAACGGCGGAACCGGCATCGCCGGCCGGGACACGACGTTCGAAGCGGTCCGCGGCCAGCTGCACAAGGAAATACCGGGCTTCGGCGAAATTTTCCGCTATCTCAGCTTCGTGGAGGACATCGGCTCGGCGGCCATTCTGTCCCGCGCCGTCGCCGGCACGATCGGCTCGACCGCCGTCTTCTCGATGCCGGGCTCGACCGGCGCCGTGCGCCTGGCGATGACGCGCCTGATCGTGCCCGAGCTCGGACATGTGATGCGAGAGCTGTACAAGGACGGGTAAGCGCCGAATCGGACGCCTTTCCGCTCCTATCGAACGGATGCCGACCGGGCCGCTATCCCCGCACCGTAAGCTTGGATTCGGCCGGGGAGCGGGGACGGGGGGCGGGAACGAGATCCGGGTAACCGACGTGAAGAACGCCGACGACCTTCTCCCCGTCGGTCACGCCAACCGCCCGGCGGAAGTAGGGCGAATAGATGTACGGATTCGTTTTCCATACGACCCCGATGCCCCGCTCCCACGCCGCCAATTGAAAGCTCTGAATCCAGCCGCACGCCGCGCCGAAGTCCTCCTCCCACTGCTTCTGTCGCGGATCCTCCTTCATGACGACGATCAGATGGCAGGGAATGACCGCATAGTCCCTGGTTCTCTGCTCCGCGTACTTCGCCTTGTCCTCCGCGGACATCGAACCGAGCACCGCCTCCGTAAAATCGGAGCGCGCCTCTCCCCGATACAGAATGTACCTCCACGGCTCCCGAAGCCCGTGATTGGGAGCCCAGTTGGCGATGTCCAGCAGCTCCAGCAGCAGAGCAAACGGAATCGGGTCGGGCTTGAACTGCCGGATCGTCCGGCGCTGCCGCAGCGTCTCGGCTACGGGATAATCGTCCGTGCTCATGCGAATCACTCCCCTCGACTTGATTTATGCATTGCGCTTCTTGAACAGCAGATAGACCATGTACGGCGCACCTATGAGCGCAATCAGAATGCCGCAGGGAATTTCCAGCGGCGCGGCGATCGTCCGGCCCAGCAGATCCGCGGCGTTCACGAGCAGGCCGCCCGTCAGCACGGCGACGGGAAGCAGCCGGAGCGACGCGGAGCCGACGATGAAGCGCGCCAGATGCGGCGCCATCAAGCCGACAAAGCCGATCGTACCGGCCATCGCGACGGCGGCTCCCGCAGTGGCCACCGCCACGAGCAGCAGCAGCGCGCGGACGCGCTCCAGCCGGGTTCCCAGGCCGGTCGCCAGCGAATCTCCCAGCTGCAGCACGTCCAGGCTTCTCGACAGCAGCAGCGCAACCGGAAAGCCGACGGCCAGCCACGGCAGCAGCGGCCGGAAATGCTCCCAGCTCCGGCCGTAGACGCTGCCGGACATCCAAATGACGGCCGCCTTCGCCTGCGCCAGATCGGTGAACGTGAGCAGAAAGCTGACGACGGCCCCCGCCGAAGCGGCGATTCCGACGCCCACGAGCACGAGCCGGACCGGAGAGAGCCCCCGCCTCCACGCCAACGCGTAGGACAGCAGCGCCGCCAGCAGCGCGCCGGCGAAAGCGGCGAAGGGCAGCAGCGATACGGGAATGCCCGGAAACAGCACCATGCAGCCTACCGCGGCCAGCGCCGCGCCCGAATTCAGTCCGAGCACGCCCGGCGAAGCGAGCGGATTGCGCGTGATGCCTTGCAGAATCGCGCCGGACAGCGCCAGGCCCGCGCCAGCGAGAAAAGCGACCAGCGCGCGCGGGAACCGGAAGCGGTTCACGACCAGATCGTACCGTTCGCTTCCCGACCCGAACAACGCGTGAAGCGCTTCGGCCGCGGGAATCGGAAAATCGCCCAGCACGATCTGCAGCAGCAGCACGAGCAGATTAAGCGCGGCCGCCCCGAGCAGAACGAGCGCGAAAGCGCCTCTGTTTCTTATCGTCTCCATCGCCATTCACGCCCTCCTCTGCGCCAGGTAGATCAGGAAGGGCGCGCCCAGCACGGCGGTCACGACGCCTGCGGATACTTCCTGGGAAGGAACGATGAAGCGCGCCGCGATATCCGCCATCAGCAGCAGCGTCGCTCCGGCCAGCGCGGAATAGGGCAGCACCCAGCGGTAATCCTGCCCGACGAGATAACGGACGATGTGCGGCACGGCGAGCCCGACGAAGCCGATCGGCCCGGCGATCGCCACCGAAGATCCGGCGAGCAGGATCACCGCGAGCAGCGACAGCGCTTTGACCAGGCCGGTGCGCAGCCCGAGCCCCTGCGCCGTCTCCTCGCCGAGGCTGAGCAGGTTGATCTGCCTCCCCAGGATCAGCGCTCCCCCGATGCCGATCAGCATATAGGGGGCCACTTCGGCGAACAGAGACGTGCTTCTGCCGGTAAGCGAACCGGCCAGCCAGAACCTCATCGTGTCGAGCGACCGTTCGTCGAACACCAGAATGCCCTGCGTCAGCGCCCCGAGCAGCAGATTGATCGTCGCCCCCGCCAGAATCAGCTTCAGCGGAGTCAGCCCGTTCGCCCCCATCGTGCCGAGCAGATAGACGGTCAGACCCGCGGCGCCCGCTCCGACGAAAGCGTAAGCGATCGCCGACGAGCCCGACACGCCCCCCGCCAAATACAGATGAATGACGATCAGGAAAGCGGCCCCCTGATTGACCCCGAACAGCTCCGGCCCGGCGAGGGCGTTGCGCGTAACGGCCTGCATGATCGCTCCGGCCATGGCCAGGCAGGCCCCGACGGCCATCGCAATCAGCGCCCGCGGCACGCGCACCGTCCGCACGATCAGATGCTCCCTCGACCCGTTGAACTCGAAGATAGACCGGTACACCTCGGACAGAGAGATGGCCTGCTTGCCGAGCGCGACGCTGACGACCAGGCAGAGAGCGACCAGCAGCAGGCCGACGACGATTCCCGCAAGGCGCATCGCCGAACCGAGCTCCTTACTGCGCACCGAAGAAGCGATGCAGGTCGTCCAGGACCAGGTTCGACGCCTGTATGCCTTGGCCGCTCAGCCACGTTTCCCAGTTGACCATGTGAACCCGCTCGTTCTGCACCGCGGACAGCGTGCCCCACAGCGGATTCGTCTGAATCTTGTCGTTAAAAAACGCCGCTTCGCTTTCTCTGCCGAACGAGATAATGACATCCGCGTCCATGTCGCCGATCTGCTCCTCGGTAATCGCGATATGCTGGCCCGAGACGCCTTGCTGATTGGCCGGACGGGCCAGCCCCGCCTCCTTGACGATATCGCCGGCATAGGAGTTCTCCGTATAGATGCGGATATGGTCTTCCCGCGGACGAATGAGAGTGACCGTCGCGTTCGTGAGCTTATCCCCCATGTCCGTCTTGAACTTCGCGATGCGCGCTTCGAATTCGCCGATCAGTCGATCCGCTTCTCCGAGCTTGTTGACGGCGTCCGCCTGATCACGGAACAGTCCCTTCCAATCGCCGGTAACCCGCTCGGTCAGAACGGTCGGAGCAATCCGCTTCAAGTCCTCGTACACCGCCTCGTGCGTATCCCGCTGTCCGATGATCAGGTCGGGGTTCAGCTTGGCGATCGATTCGAGATTGGGCTGATCCGTCGTACCCGTGTTCTCGATGCCGTCCGTCTGACCGGCCAGATGGGCGAAGAAGTTCGCGTTGACCGATATGCTGTACGGCGCGCCGATCGGCTTGACGCCCAAGGCGAGCAGATTGTCCAGCCCCGACGAATTCAAGATGACGATTCTTTGCGGATTCGCCGGAACCTCGACTTCTCCGAACGCGTCCCGTACGACGCGAGTTTCCGTTCCCGGGTTTGCGGCAGGAGACGGGGACTCCGATGGAGAAACGGTAGATGAGGCGGAGGGCGATGCGGATTCCGCGGCCGCGGGCGAAGAAGCGCCGGAACCGCCCGAATTTCCGTTGCTGCCGCACGCGGCGGCGATGAGCATAACGAGCAGCAGACTTGCAATGGCAACGATTGCTTGCGGTTTTCTTAAATTAAACGGCATGACTAAAAGCTCCCCTTTGGTATGATGAAATTAGATGATAATGAGAATCTTTATCAATTATAATGAGAGGGTACCCCCTTGTACATGACCGATCCTATCCAGAATAAATATCCGATTTTATCTCGGAACGTCCAGGAGGCGATGGCATGAATTCAGCTCTGCACGGCTCAGACCGCGGTCGAAGCTTCGGTTCCCTGCCGCTGCTCTCTTCGGTCTATCGGAGGTCGCTTCGCGCGGCGGCGGGCGTCCGGCGCTTCCGAACGCCGGCCCGCATGCTCGTCTATACGGCGGAAGGAGAGGGGACCGCGACGATCGGAGATTCCCGCTACGTGGTCGTCAAGCCCGGTTCTCTCTACCATCTGCCGCTCGGGACGCAGGTCGAATTCGTCGGACGCAGCGCCGACACGAAGCTCTATTTGTTATTCGTAGAAACGCCGGTATTGATCAAGCTCAGAGGAAAATGGCAAACGGGGGACAGCGGGAAGAAGGGGACGGGAGACGAAGAAGGCTGGTTGGATCGCTTGTGGCCCGCCGGCGAAGTGCCGGTCGAGGATGCCGCAGCGCTCGCGGAACGAATCATGGAGCTGCATCGCGTCCGAACCGACGATCCGGCTGACCGAAGCCGGCTTCAGCTTCTTTTTCAACGTCTCATGCACGAATTGGTTTCCGTCACCGCGTCCGGGGACGGGAGCAGGTGGATCGGCGGCGGGGTCGCGCAGAGCCTCGATTATATTCACAGCCGGTTTCGAGACAAGATCAAGCTGGAGACGCTCGGCGACATCTCCGGCTTCACTCCGACCTCGTATTCCAGAGAGTTCAAGAAAATGTACGGGCTATCGCCGATCGATTACTTGAATCGTTACCGCATCGAGCAGGCGAAGCAGATGCTCGTGGAGCGCAACCGCTCCATTAAGGACGTATCGGCGGAGAGCGGCTTCGGCAACGAGTTTTATTTCAGCAGAATGTTCAAGCGGCATGTCGGGATGTCCCCGTCTCATTTCGTCCGCAGAAAAAACCTGCGGATCGCGGCGGCCTCGACTTTGCGTTTCCAGGACATGCTGGAATCGCTCGGCGTATCCCCGGTCTACTGGGCGAACTGCCACAAAGCCAAAACGATGGACCGAAGCACGCATCAGACGATCGTCGCCGGCAAAATCGCCGAGCTGCGCCAAGCCGCGCCCGATCTGATTCTGTGCGACGATTACCACAGGCCGTTCCTGGAGCAGTTTAAGCAGATCGCGCCTACGGTCGTCATCCGTCTGAGCATGGATTGGCAGGTCAACAACCGGAGAATCTCCGAGATCGTCGGCAGGGAGGCGGAGGCCGAGCGCAACTTCAAGCTGCTCGAGCGCAAAATCGAGGAGGCGAGGGGGCCGCTGAGGGAGCGTTACGGCAGCGAGACGGTGACGATTATGAGAGTCATTCACAAGCTGATTCGTATCCAGGGACTGTCCAACCACCCGATGAACGATCTGATTTACCGCGATCTCGGGCTGAAGCCGGGCTTCTGCGTGCCGTCCAACGCGATGAACGTGGAATTTTCCCCCGATAAATATCCGGATATGGACACCGACCATCTGTTCGTGCAAAATGTCTTTTTCTACCCGGAGGACGAAACGATCTTCGCCGGCATGCAGAAAAGCCCGGAATGGCAAGCCATCCGGGCCGTCGCGAACGATCGGGTGCGCAGCACCCCCAACTGGGTCGGCATGAGCTGGTCGACGAGCGGGAGAATGCGCATTATCGAGGAGCTACTGCAGCAGCCTTGACGCGATGAAATCCATCGCCTGGCGCTGCATCTCCCCGGTCACCGCATGGCCGGTAAAGGGAAACGGCACGATGCGCTTATCCCCTTCGATCCGGTTGTACGCCGCGTAGATCGTCTCCGGCATCGTGACGGGGTCCTTCAGGCCGACGGTAACGAATACCGGAATGCGGATGCGGTGCGCCAGGTTCATGTTGTCGAAGTAACTGAGCGTATGAAGCACCGCCTCCAGATGGCCGGGGAAACGCTCCACGAACGAAGCCGCCTCCGTCAGCGAGCTGGTCGAGTTCAGGATGCCGAAATCCATATGGCACATGTTTGGGATATGCGGAACCGCGATCGCCGGCTTGTCGGACAGCGCCGCGGCGATCATCGCGAGTCCTCCGCCCTGGCTGCCGCCCATCGCGCAGATCCGGCTCCGGTCGACCTCCGGCTGCTCGGCGGCCCAATCGAGCGCCTTGAGCGCGTCGATCGTAATCGCCTTGTAGTAGCACGTATCCCGATCCAGAATGCCCTGCGTCAGCCACCCTCTCGTCATGCCGTACGGCTGCGGCATCAGATTGCCCGTCTCCCCGGCCTGGCCGCGGACGTCGATGGCGAATACCGCGAGCCCCATCAGCAAATACGAGGCGTAATCCTCCGGATAGCCGCGGCTTCCCCCGTATCCATGGTACAACACGACGCATGGGAGCTTGCGGTCGTCTCCGCGGGGAAACTTCGGCAGCAGGTACCAGCCGCGAATCGGCGTCTCGTCGAAGCCTTCGTAGGCGACGTCGTACGCCTCCATGAATGCCATCGGCGTCTCGACGAGCGTTCTTGTCGCATTCAGCGGCTTGGCCGCATAACGCTTAAGCTCCCCGTCCCAATAAGCGTCCAGGTCGGGCTGCGCCGTCAGCGGAGGAGCCAATCGCTCCAGCTCTTCTATTCTTCTTCCTACCGCGTGGTTCATCCGGTATTTCCCCTCCAGCGTATCGATTGCCCGTTCCATGAAACAGGGGCTGTCCCCCTAAGTAAATAGAGTCGTCCAGCCCCCATCCGTTATTTCAAAATCGCTTCAATTCGCGCCAGCTCGTCCTCCGAGAAGTCGAGCCGCTGCAGCATCGCGACATTGTCGTCGAGCTGGGACACCTTGCTCGCACCGATCAGCACGCTCGTCACCCGCTCGCCGCGCAGCGTCCATGCCAGCGCCAGCTGCGCCAGCGTCTGTCCGCGGGATTCGGCGATCTCATTCAGCTCGCGCACCTTATCCAGCTTCTCCGGCGTAATATTCCCTTCGTTCAGGAAGACGGATGCTCCCGCCGCTCTCGAATCTTGAGGAATGCCGTTCAAATAGCGGTTCGTCAGCAGCCCTTGCTCGAGCGGCGAGAACACGATGGAGCCTACGCCCCCTTCTTCCAATACATCCTGAAGCCCGTCCTCGATCCAGCGGTCGAACATGCTGTAGCGCGGTTGGTGAATGAGCAACGGCGTGCCGAGCTCCTTCAGGATGCGAATCGCTTCCTTCGCTTCCGGCGCCCGGTAATTGGAGATACCGACATAGAGCGCCTTGCCCGAGCGGACCGCATGGTCGAGCGCGGCCATCGTCTCCTCCAGCGGCGTATCGGGATCGGGACGATGATGATAGAAAATATCGACGTAATCGAGTCCCATCCGCTTCAAGCTCTGATCGAGGCTGGACAGCAAATATTTGCGCGAGCCCCATTCCCCGTAAGGACCTTCCCACATATAATAGCCGGCTTTCGTCGAGATGACGAGCTCGTCCCGATAAGGCTTCAGATCGGTGGCAAGCAGCCGTCCGAACATCTCCTCGGCCGATCCCGGAGGCGGTCCGTAGTTGTTCGCGAGGTCGAAGTGGGTGATCCCCAGATCGAAGGCGTGCCTCACCAATGCGCGGCCGTTCTCGAAGGTATCGATTCCTCCGAAGTTGTGCCAGAGTCCGAGCGACACCGCCGGAATTTTCAGCCCCGAGCGTCCTACCCGGTTGTATTTCATCGATGCGTAACGTTCCTTGTTCGCCAAATAAACCATGTTCCTTATCCACCTCTCGCCTTTTATTTAACTGCCGCAATCCCCTCCGGAAGCGGCAGCGCCAGCAATTGCGGTCCGCCCTCCTCGCCCGAGTATTGAAAAACGAGCAAGGATGGGCGGGCGCGATCCGCCCTGCCTTCCCGCATCCAGACTTCGTAATCGAACGGCAGCTTGTCCAGCGCGCTCTTCTTCTGCAGTTCGCGCTCGTCCGCGCTCAGCCGTTCCGCCGCGTATTTCAACCCTGCGGACCAATCTCTCTTGTCCAGACGATCCTCCCACCAGAGCTTGCGGGGCTTGTACTTGTGCTGCAAATAATAATCGATGCGCAGCAGGCCGAACGCGACGTCGCGGTCCAGCCCCGGCCTTGCGTCGTGCTCGAGGAACGCCCACAGCCGCGAGAACAGGTCTTCGAGCTGGTGGCCGATCCGGCTCCAGCCCCGTTCCTCCCAATAATCTCCGAACGCCTGGAAGAAATCGAACGGCGAAGGATAGGCGCTTCCGACCAAATATTCGATCGTCCGGTCCATCCGGTGGGCGTTCCAAAATTTCTCCAGCACGTCCTCCACCCGCTTGATCCGCACAATGTCGCCGAACGGCATCAGCTCGTTGCCGAGCATCTCGTACGGCGCGCGCTCCGAATAAATATACCCGTACTTGTCCGCATCGTTGCGCAGTCCCGTTCCCCTCAGCATTTTCAGGAAGCCGAGCTGCAGCTCTTCGGGCCGGAGCGCGAACACGTCATTAAACGTTTTCCGGAACGTATCGTAATCCTCGTGCGGCAGGCCGGCGATCAGGTCCAGATGCTGATCGATCTTGCCGCTCTCCTTCACCTTGACGACGGTGCGCGTCAGCTTCGCGAAGTTCTGCCGGCGCTGCACCGCCAGATTCGTCGGATCGTTCGTCGACTGCACCCCGATCTCGAAGCGGAAAACGCCCGGAGGCGCATGCTCGGCCAGAAAATCCAGCACCTCCGGACGCATGATGTCGGCGGTAATCTCGAACTGGAACACGCAGCCGCGATGGTTGTCGATCAGAAATTGAAAAATCTCCATCGCATAATCGCGCTTGATGTTGAACGTGCGGTCGACGAACTTGATCAGCTTGGCGCCGCTGTCGATCAGATAGGTCAGCTCCGCCTTCACCCGCTCCATGTCAAAATACCGCACGCCCACCTCGATGCTGGACAAGCAGAACTGACAGCTGAACGGGCAGCCCCGGCTCGTCTCGAAGTAGACGACGCGGTTGCGCAGCGAAGGAATATCTTCTTGGAACCTGTGGGGCGACGGAAGAGTGTTCAAGTCGAGCTTCGGGCGTCCCGGCGTCATGACGACTTGACCGTTCTTGCGGTAGGCCAGTCCGAAGACAAAGTGGTATTTGCCCTCTCCGGCGATCTGCCGCAGCAGGTCGCGGAACGTCTCCTCGCCTTCCCCCATCACGATAAAGTCGACGGAGGAGAGCCGGTTCATCCAATATTCCGTATCGTAGGAAACCTCCGGTCCGCCGAGCACGATCTTCGTCTCGGGCAGCACCTTGCGCAGCATGTCGGCGACAACGATCGTCTCCTCGATGTTCCAGATATAGCATGAAAACCCGATCACATCGGGCTTCTTGGAAAACAGATCGGAGGCGATCCCCATGGCGGGGTCCTTGATCGTATATTCGGCAATGTCGATATCGAACTCGTCCTGGGCATAGGCCTTCAAGTATCTCAGGGCGAGCGAGGTGTGAATGTATTTGGCGTTCAGCGTCGCTAAGACGACTTTCATAGCGGAATCCTCTTTCGGCGTAAGGCTTTCCTTTATTGTAACGGATAACCGGCTCGGAGGAAAATGCTTTTGCAGCGATCGGCTCCCTCAGACTGCCCTTCGTCGCCCCCTCGGTACGCTGATGCCCCTTCGGTACGCTGCGGACTCGCCCGCATGTGGTGACCGGAGATTTTGGAGATGAACGTGGTGTTAACGGTCCACGAGAACGCTATTCGACCGAATTCGGAGGTTTGCCTGGATTAATGGTCTGCGAGACCGCTATTCACCCGGATTCGGAGGTTTGATGGGATTAACGGTCCACGAGAACGCTATTGGCCCGGATTCGGGGGGGCCCGACGGGGATTAACGGTCCGAGAGACCGAATGAGGGCTTCCCCAAGGCCGATTGCAACCGGCGGGAAAGCCCTCCTCATTAAAAATACCGCTGCGCTTAAACCTCGAATCCGTCGTTGGCAATAACGTCCCGAATAAAATAGTAGCTGTCCTTCGGATGGCGTTCCAACGTCTCGTAATTCGTATAGACGATGCCAAAGCGCTTGCGATAGCCTTCCGCCCACTCGAAGTTGTCGAGCAGCGACCAGGCGAAGTAGCCCTTCAGCGGCACTCCGGAGCCGATCAGGCGATGGCACTGGATAAAATGCTTGCGATAATACTCGGTCCGCAGAACGTCGTGAACGCGGTTGTCCGCGGTCAATTCGTCCTCGTAGCACGCGCCGTTCTCGGTAATATAGATCGGCGTGTCTCCGTACTCCTCGTGCACCCAGCTCAGCACCTTGTACAGGCCGTCCGCGTAAACGTTCCAATTCATATACGTCTTGTCGAAGCCGATCTGCACCTCTTCGCAGTCGAACAGTCCCTCGTCTTTCTTGTAACGCCCAAAGCCGCCGCTGTAGAAGTTGACTCCGATGAAGTCGATCTTCTGCGAAATCGTCTCCATGTCTCCCGGAAGAATCGGCACCGTCGCTCCTTTGGTCTTGAACCAGTCGACCAGGAACTGCGGATAAGTTCCCTTGAACGTCGGCTCCATGAACCACTCGTTGTTGTACGCCCGGTTGCGGCGAGCCGCCTCTACGTCCTCCGGAGAAGTCGTATACGGCTCGTACCAGTACAGGTTGTGCGTTGTGCCGATCTCGCCCTTAATGCCGAGCGCGCGGAACTTCTTGACCGCCTCTCCGTGCGCGACCATGCAGTGATGGGCGACGTTGATCGCCAGCTGCAGATCCTTGTTGCCCGGCGCATGGGCGCCGATATAGTTGGACAGGAACGAGACGCACCACGTCTCGTTAAACGTGATCCACTGCTTGATCTTGCCGTCGAACGCCTTGAACACGACCTCCGCGTAGTTCACGAACGCGTCGATCGTCTCGCGGTTGTCCCAGCCGCCCTTGTCCTGCAGCGCCTGCGGCAAATCCCAGTGATACAGCGTCACGCAGGGCTCGATGCCCGCGGCCAGCAAGGCGTCCACGACCTTCCGGTAATAGTCGAGCCCCTTCTCGTTCACGTCGCCCGTCCCTTGCGGGAAAATGCGGGGCCAGGCGATCGAGAAGCGATACGCCTTCACCCCCAACTTTTTCAACAGGGCCACGTCTTCTTCATAGCGGTGATAGCTGTCGCAAGCCACGTCGCCGTTGTCGTCGTTGAACACTTTGCCCGGCGTATGGGAGAACGTGTCCCAGATCGACAGCCCTCTCCCGTCCTCCTGGTAAGCCCCCTCGATCTGGTAAGAAGCGGTTGCCGTCCCCCAGACGAAATCCTTCGGAAATTGAATTTTGGCCATAAAAAGTCCCTCCGCGCCTATCTGTTTTCGGAAAACGTTTTCTGGATAATAATTTCGACGGAGGGAAGGACAATTCCTGTATGCGATTTTGGCGTCTCTTTAGTTGTTTTTTGCGGCGGGCAGCTTGGCCAGCGCTTCGTCCTGCAGCTTGTCGCGGAACTCCTTGACGGCCGGGACGTCCTTCTGCTCTCCTTTGTCGCCTTTCACGAACAATTGTCCCTTCGACTCTTCGAGGATGGACAGAAGCTCCTTGGCGAATTGGCCCGAGATCGTCTCTCCGTGGGAAGCGGCCATTTGCTCGTATTGGGTTTTCAGCTCGGGAAGAATCGCGAACGTCTCGTAATCGAAATTCGGCGTATTGTTCAGCCCGATGAAATAGAAGCTTAAATAGCGCAGAAAGCTGCTCTCGACCGCTTGGCGTTCCGGAGTGTCGGGGAACGTGACGAGATAGCTTTCGGAGGCGAGCAGCCGGGAAGCCAGCTCATCCCAGGATATGACCAGCGCGGCATCCTTGGCGGAAGGCGTGTCGGACTCTCTTGCCATCAAATCCAGGTACGCCTTCATCGAGATCGACACCTGATCCCCGTACGTCAGCAGTCTGCCGTAGTCCACCACCGGAAAATACATACCTTCCGCGGTCTCCACCTTGTAGCCGCCGGCGATCGCGTTCTCGACGACCGTGCGCGCCTCCTCGTCCTTCAGCCCTGCGATCGCTTGCTCGGTAAGCGGCCAGTCGAGCTCGGACAGCGCCTGTTGGACCTTGGCGTTCTCGAAGCTTTTTTCGGCCTTCGGCAGATCCTGCTCGTAAAATTGCTCAAGCGTCCGAATTAATTCGTCGGCTTGAGCGGGCAGCACCTGGTCCATCGATTTCTTCAGTTCCTCGTACACTTCCGGCGCGGGAGCTCCTGCAAGCGTCAGCTCCCGATAGTGCTTGGCGATCAGCTCGCCCGAATCCTGCGTCGGAGGGAGCGAGGCCGATTCCGTCGGCTCGGGCGCCGTCTCCGAAGGCGTAACCGTCGGCGGCGGGGTGGACGGCGACTCGCCGGGCGCGTTGTTCTTCGCCCCGCATGCGGCAAGCGCCAGGGACAGCACCAGTATGGATGCCGTTGCTTTCAATCGATGATTTTTCGTCATTTGGATAACCTCCCAGTATGGCTTATATGTCTACAGGTTACAACGATGGGAGCAAGCAGGAAGTTGCAGGGAGTTTGTTGGACTTGTAAAATGGGCGGCGGATTGTCGTCCGTTTTTTCAATCTATGTGAATGCTGTTTGTTTTCCATTTTGGTATGATAAAATGAAGAAAATGGGCTTGTGGCTGCTTGAGCCAAAAGGCGCTTACCGGCATTTTTACCCGCTGCTGGGTGTGGTTAAACAATTTGAAGTTGTTTCCTTGCGCCACTCTATTCATTTAGAAGTGCTAGAGAGCCTTTTGGACTGCAGATTCGTTTAGTGCGAACCCCAGGCTCACATGATTTCCCTGGGAGATTCGCCCCCCTTGCTGCACAGGGACTCTCGGGGTTTTCAATCGTTTGGAGAACCGGTTTCAGGAGTCAAAATTGTCGATTCGCACTTTTGCGCCTTAAATCTGTTGCTTGGCAAGGGTTGAACAGGGGCGCTGTCGCTTCCCTTGGGGGAGCGTGGATTGAAACAACTCAGCAGTAACATCACATCTCTACTTGGTCGTCGCTTCCCTTGGGGGAGCGTGGATTGAAACGAAAGGAAGTATCCGCATTTAAAAATCGTTGAGGGTCGCTTCCCTTGGGGGAGCGTGGATTGAAACAGTGACCTCCATCGGCGCATCTGTAAAGTAAACGGTCGCTTCCCGTGGGGGAGCGTGGATTGAAACATCGTAATTAGGAAACAGGATAGGCGGTGGATTGGTCGCTTCCCGTAGGGGAGCGTGGATTGAAACAGTCAGCTATGGGAATGGGCTGTTCGTAGCCGTAGTCGCTTCCCGTAGGAGAGCATGGATTGAAACTTTTTCGCAGGTCGATTTCCTTTGGCCCCATCAAGTCGCTTCCCGTAAGCAAGCACGGATTGAAATTTAAATCGCTCCTTCCAAGATAGAACGGGCAAACCCCGCTTGATGAGAGGCTTGCCCGTCTTTTCTTGTATAACCGTTTTAACCTATCCCCCCGCCAAATATTGCTCTCGCGTTACCCCAGGCTAGCTCTGGCGTACAACCAGAACTGAATATCATACTTCAGCATAGACAGCTCGTCTGCATGAAGCGAGAAATGGCCTTTATCCTCTGCGATTCACCCTGCTCGCGTCGGAAGAGGAAATTGTACTGTGCTTCAATCCTTCCAAGAAAACGGTCAGAACCTCCATCGTTTCGTCCAAAGCTTTCGGCTGTGCGGATTCATTGGCAAGCCAGAGCGCCGTCTCATTCAAACCGCCCGAAACAAAATGGGTCAGAGCATCAAGAGGCAACGTACGGAAACTCCCTTGTTGCTGCATCGTATCCAACTGCGCTCTCAATAAACGCATAGAGTGGTTCTTGTCCATTTCCCGCCAAGTCTCCCAACCCAGAATCGCCGGTCCATCTATCAACAGAATTCGTCTATTGCTTTCTTCAACGGCAGCCATAATAAATGCGCGGCAACCTAAGTAGAGCTGCTGCCACGAATCCTCGCTTGTCGAGGCATCCCCCTCCACCCTTTCGGCAACCTCTCGCTGCACATCTTCCAATACGGCTCGAAATAATTCCTTTTTGCTGCGAAAATGATGGTAAACCGCTCCCCGCGTCAGGTTCGCTTCATGAACGATCGACTCTAATGCCGCATTCGCGTAACCGTGTTCGGTAAAATGAATTCTGGCGATTTCTATCAATTTGCGTATCGTTTCCGTTGTTTCCGCTTTGCTTCTCCTCATGATCAGCAAATTCTCCATTCATCGGACAAATAGGCTTCCAAAATGTATTCATTTTAGAGTGACATGTTTGTGATCCTTCGTCAAATCATTCAGAGGATTGGGTTCTCAGCCGAATGCGTTCATGGAAATCCGGAAATGCTCCACCACGTATCTATCCATGAAGGGCGACAGGAATAGGAAATGCCTTACTTCCAGACCTCTTCGACATATTGGCTGTTGAAGTCGTCTGTCGGGAGAATGATGGAAATAACATCGATCAAGATCCCATTAGGATCGGAAGTCATGAAATGCCGCTGTCCAAAATCCTCGCTTCGGATCTCTAACTGAAGAGGAAGCTTGGCTCCCCGAATAAGACGTTCGTATTCTGCATCCACATCGTCCACTTCAAAATTAAGGATTAGCCCTTTTACTTCTGTCCTATACGCATCGGGGATGGTCGGATGAGTTGAATCGAGAATGGCTAACTCGAACGGGATGTCGTTGCCGGACATTTTCAGGCTTACATACCAGTCTGCCTCGAAAACCTTCTCGAATCCGAAATGCTCCATGTAAAAATCAGCCGTGGCTACAACTTGCTGCGTTAGAATGACGGGATAAAAACTGGATGCTTTCATAACAAAACTCCTCTCAATCGAATAACCTCATTTTACATACATTCAGTATGTATGTAAATAAAAAATGCTATAAAATTGAGATTCTCGTATTTATAACCACATTCAGGACATAAAGGGCGCGGGCAAACATGTAAGATCTTGCTCCCCAGCTTGTGACTCCTCCGACGATGTTGGAGTGAAGATTAAATTATCAACGAAAAACACCGCCTCCTGCCGCCAGTGGTTGATAGCCAATCCCCCGACAAACGAAGCGGTGTTTTCTATTGCACCTTCAATTAATCCAATATCGCTCTGGAAAATAAATCGCGGATCAGTTCATCGTTTTCACACGCTTGTTTGAATCCGGCAGCAAATCGAAGCAGCGCTTCCCTATTCTTGGAATACGCGCAGAACATGTCCGCCTCCGGGTCGAAACGCACAATCCCTTCCAGCTCGGGCAGCTTCTCCTCCAAATAAACGGCAGCCAGCGAACCCCAATCGTAGCCGCTGCCCTCGAAGCCTTCGTCTGCACGCGTATCAAACAGTTCCTGCTTATAGCTTCCGGCATTTAAGATGATCGAGACATTTCCGCTGTCATGCTCGATCCAAATAAACGGCTTGAGCTCATCTTCGAACGAATTCGCCTTGATCCTCCAATTCGGATTCAATAGCCGCCAGCTTATTAATTAGCCTCTCCGCTGCCTCCGCCGTAAGACTTAATACGCCTCCGTCGTTTACAATCTCGCCCTGCCCGATCCGATCGTCCAGCCAGTCCGTAATAAAAGCGGGCGCATATCCGCCTGTGCCGAAGCCTTTTGCAAAGACGATGATCTCCTTATAATCCGCCAAATATTGCTCTCGCGTGACTTCCTGATTAGCTCCGGTATATAACCAAAACTGGACATCGTACATCAGCGCAGACAGCTCGTCCGCATGCAGCGAGAAATGTCCTTTATCCTCTACGATCCGGGTGCAAATATTGCGAATGACCGCTTCAATCTGATTGATTCCTTCTGCCTTCTCGCATAACGACTGCAGCAAGGGAGAGAATTGGGCATTTTTCACCTTATTCAGATCCTCAAGCATGTCCTGCTCAGAAGTGTCGAATGCCTCCTCGTTCACCAGTCCTACAATAAAGGTCGCAAAGCTTGGAGCAAGAAAGGTAATCCGGTAATTGGCCTCCTGATCCACGTGTACGACAGCGGGCTCGCCGTCCCGGCCGCATGCGCGATAATCCAGCATAATCACATCATGCCCTGCAGACGGGCAATCGCATAAGACCACCCCAATGTCCGGGTAGCCCCACTCTTCCTGCATAAACTTACTGCCCAGCTCGCCGCACAGACTGTACATTTTCTCGCGGCCGATCCCCATAATTCCGGTTATGGCTACGTGATCCTCCGCCCAGGAAGTCGGAATGGCCGTCGGGAAACAAGTATTCACCGGAATGCCGCCGTTCTGCTGCTGCATCAACCAAATATAATCCGCCGGAAGCTTATATCCCAGCTCCTCTTCAATAGAAGCAATCGTCTCATCGGTGGGCGGCGCCTCTACATAGCTCTTGTCTGCATAGTCGCTCCGCTCCCAAAACTGACTGAAATCGCGCTCCCGGAAGGGCACTCGTTCCATCTCTTTAATTGCCTCGGCTTGCCTCTCCATAATATCGCGACAGGCTTCCTTAAACTCCTGAACAGCTTCATTGTCAGACCCGAGCTTCTCCGCCTGTTCGAATGCCGCCACAGCCTTTTCCCACTGCTGCAAGAAAAAGTAAGCATACCCGATACGCCATTGCCACACCGGATCCTGTCTTCCCTGCTGTTCGATCGACAACAGCTGCTGCAGCGCTTCGCCGTAACGTCCCAAATTATTAAGCGCACGGCCATAGTGACTTACGATTTCATAGTCCCGCTCCGACTCCGGCAACTGTTCGATCGTTTCGGCAATTTGGTCGTGCTGCCCCTCGTCATACCAGCTTTCCAGCTTGTCCAGCAATTCTTTTGACACTACTCCACTCCCTCTCATCCAAAAAAGCTACACAGGAGCCGGTTGGTTGGTATCCGCCCCTTTTAATCTATTCTAGTTCATCATTTATGATGAGTGAAGGAAGAGCAACTCTCCGACGTTTAATCAAGCAAAATTACCTATTTTTTATTGATCGCGTAAGCAGAAAGTCTATCTCAAATGTTGGAAAATCGCATCTTCTGAACTATACTGAAAATATCCGGTGCGAACCCCAGGCTCACATGGTTTCCCCGGGAGATTCGCACCTCTTGTTGCTCAAGGGATTTTGGGCTTTCAGGGCTTATTTACAACTGGTTTCTCGTCTTAAAAGGAATAACTCGCACTATTGGACGTTGAATCCCTTTCTGTGTAAGGGGTAGCAACGTTTGCTGTCGCTCCCTGTATGGGAGCGGGGATTGAAACACTATAATCATTATACCATATCCCCGCCCCCCTGGTCGCTCCCTGTATGGGAGCGGGGATTGAAACTATATCGGCGCGGGCGTCTCGGCGGGATTGACCGGTCGCTCCCTGTATGGGAGCGGGGATTGAAACATGCATGACGGACTCTTGTCATTTATGATTTACATGTCGCTCCCTGTATGGGAGCGGGGATTGAAACAGACGATAGGCGTTGTAACCCAGTACAAGATACGTCGCTCCCGGTATGGGAGCGGGGATTGAAACCTTGCGTATCTACCGGGAAATTTCCGGTTCCTCCCGTCGCTCCCGGTATGGAAATGTGGATTGAAACCAGGTGCAATCGGAAGGGGATTCGATCGCACCTGGTCACTCCTTGCACGAGAATACGAATTGAACCTTGGCCCTGATTACCCATAAGTGATAGCTCTGTTAATTCCGCAGTTGATCTGATTTTTCTGAGTCTTGTCCGTTCGAAGGTATGTAAAACTCGGATAGCAGCGCCATCACCAGCTTTGCTCCGTCTCGCATCCCCTGCAAATACAAACGCTCGTTTTCCAAAGCCTGCCGAAAATGATGCTTATCCTCCCATTCCGCAAACTCCGGGCTGTCCGCCACATCTGCATTTGAAAATAGAGTCTCGAACGCTCGCTTCTCTTCAATGCGATACTTGTCCATACTCCGATCGAACTGGATTCGGGCCGTTACGCCGTCAAGCCTCTCCTGAATCGCACTTTGAAACCATGACGGCCATTGCATGGCTTTTTCCTCCTCTTGATAAGCGACTATCTCTCACTCTTCTACATCATAACTAATCCAGGATTCTACAGTTAGTCATTTTACTTGGCGAATTATTATGCACATCTACCAGAATCATAAAAATGAAGAAAAGACCCCCAAAAAGAGTCTTTTCTTAAAACCACATATCACATATTTTTTCTCTATTAACCCGCTCTACTAACTATAACATCTCAATTAATTGAACACCTTCAGGTACAGAATTTTTATCAACTGTGAGTTCATAGTGCTTAAAGGATCTGGGCGGTTCGCTGGGGTTAATCAATTTTGCTTCAATCAGATCGAACAATGTTGCCGCCGGAGCATTCCCCAACTCGGATTCATGTTTAAACACATACAGCTTACGTGCTGACATTTTACCCCGAGAGGCGGAACGATCTTGATCAAACATTAGCCTAAGTGATTCGAAGAAGAGATCAAGATCATCCTGAGTAAAACCCGTTTTCTGTGCAAATTTGGCCGACACGAAACCTTCCAATCGATACAAACCATAGGGAACCAAATACTTTCTTCCCATCGTGCGGTTTTCGGAGGCATTTTCTTTCTCCGTAGTGGAGGCCATACGTGTAATGGTCACTTCTTGCTGGAGGATTACATTCTCACTTCTAGAGAAGCAAAGCTGGATCGGCCCCCGTACTTGACCGCATTTAAAATCCCCGGTATCCATAACGGCGCCAAATGCTCTCACGTCGAAAAATCGTCTGCACATATAAGCTTGAGCTGTCAATTTATCGTCCTTATTATCTTTTGTTTTCAGATTATTGGCTTCGTATGCCTCTTTCTGCTTGTTATTTAATACTGCACCCTCACTAACGTAGATATCGAAACCGTCTTCACCCTCTTTAGAGAATTGAACGTAATTACGAACTTTGCGCTTAATGCTTACGTCGCTTACAAGACCATACCCAGTCTGCGGATCGATACGCGGCATATTACCAGCATCTGGATCTCCATTGGGATTACCATTCTCAACATCAAAGTAAAGCACAAATTCATACCTGTTCTTCAATACTTCTCCCATCTTCTTCAGCCTCCTAAAATTATAAATTCTGATAACGTTTCGTTTAAACCTCGACTACCGAATCATTGTCTTCTCTCGATTGTTCCTTATTCTTCCCTTTATAGAAGTCCTGTTCTTGATGGAAAAATCCGACTAAAAACTGGCCCTGTCCCTCGGCATTTAACGTCTTAGGAAATCCGCTCGTTGGAATTTCTCCAAGCACCTCCAAGAGTAAGTTGTAAAGGTAGATGTACCTTCCCTTATGATTTTTGTTTATTTTCGAAAGATGAGGTTGAGAATTGGCCAGCAGCGTTGGAAAAACCTGTTGTGGACTTGCCAATGCAGCATTCAAATACTTGTCTACGATAGAAGCGTTCACCTTTTCCAAAGCCTCTAACTGCGCCTTATTCAAGATTGCTAACAACCTGCCTAACCGGTATGGAATGGCTTTCTCATTTGGATCTAACACTTCGCCCACCCTTTCTTCCCGCTTCATTTGCGACGCCGATCGGTTGAGGTAGCCCTTGATCACACCGATTCGAATTCGATTGATTGCTTTACCGGCATTAGCCGATGCTTCTGCTCTTATTCTTCCGAGCATAGCCATGTAGAGACTATTGGGATACGGAGTTCCTGTCATCACACTACGAATAAGAGATGATTGATGCGGTGGAGGAATATTCTTACTTTCTCTGCGAAGAGCCGTCTCCAGTAATATCTGCGAGAATGAGGGATGTTCAGGTTCCCAAGGTGCTCCTTTTGCATAAATATCAGACTGGTGTCTCCGTATCTTTTCCAAGAATTCTTCAAATGTGTTGATATAGAAATAACGAATTACAGCTCTAGTCTTGTTAGAGGAAAGCCCTACCACAAAAAATCTAACATTGGCATTAAGTTCTAACTGTTCTGGAGAAGTGCCGTTGTAAATATGATCCACTACTCCAGACAGTTTTCGTCTTGAAAACTCGTCCAACTTCCAATTACCCGCTTCTCCATTAAGCATCGAACCGATAACTTGCTCTTCCAATTCCGCTTTCTTTTCTGCCCAAAACAATATTTTTTCATCATGGATGTTGAGACTATGATTTTTATCGTTAATAAGCAGATTTAGTGCCGTAACATACTTAAAAGCAGCAGACTCCGATATAGGAGCATTCTCTCCCTGCTCTTTGCGATATGAGACAAAGCTATCCTTATTGAATCCAACAAGCGTAGGCTTATCTTGGCCGAATCCGTCCAAATTGCCATGTATACGCGCTATCCGGCCTACTTCCCCTGTCACAAGACACTGGCCTATGCCCGCTTCCTCGGAACGGCTATTCAAATAATTCGTCCAAGCTTCCCGTATCGCAGGTCTCTCATGAACGTAGTTCCACATATCGTTTTCCAATTGAAAAACGATATTTCCCCCATCTTCTAAGCCTGCGGTGTCTATGTTTCCATAGTCCAAAGATCCCTTTTTTCGCTTGGAGAAAAATGAAAGAATGGCTGATGCCCCTTCATCCTCTACTCCACTTAGGACCTCTTCATGCAGATTCCTGCTCGCCTCAAACCTGTAATTCGCTCCGTCCGAATCACCATAGATTCCAAATAAGAAGTTAGCGTTCTCACACAGAAAAGCCGGTTCAGGCCGTTTACCCGATCTCTTGGGCTGCTGTGGTGTGAGTAGTCGCTGCGGAACAGCTTTAACTTTTTTCACATTCTTTTTTTCGAAATATTCTTGAAATTGAATGCGATCCAGGACTTGTACGATATTTCCTTCGCTGTCCAATACAATACATTTGGATACTGGAGTAATGGCAAAACCGAAAGGCGCGATACTTTCCGGCTGTTCTTCCATCATGCGATCGTAAAATCCGCATAATGCTTGCAAAATCATACGCTCACCTCACTAGGGACATCTATTATGCCGTTTTTCATCCGCGCATGGAAGAAACGAGGACTAAACGAATACAAAGTTCTGTTCTTCACCTCTTTTTGTTCATATTCAATGTCCCACAGCATCCAACTGAGATCATAGTCATCGTCATTGGCATAGTAGCTGATCGGCCGTTCCTCTTCCGCTTCTACAAGCCTAAATTTGGCAGCGAACTCCCTGCACCCCAAATAGGGGTTATGGAAACACTGGCCTTGTCTGGCCCTCCGCAAGAACATGTTATAGAATTTCTCCGGGGTATCGCTCTCTCCCGCCTTCTCGGGAAGGATGACAAAATGTGCATCGATAATGTAAGCCACGTTGCGAAGTATAAGCGAAGCACGTTGCTGCCGATCTTCGGTAACATATTGGTGCAAGTCAATTTTAGAGCCCGTCATGGCAGCCGTAACATTCCTTGGTGGGATTTTAGAGCCTACCTCGTTACGACGAATCGATTCAAATTCAATTCGATTAAGGACTGTAATACGATCAACAACCCATTGAATAGCTGGTCGCCAAAATATAGCCTCTAGCACACCGCGAGCTGCCGATGGCGTAATCACGTCATAGCTTACCCGCTCCGCTTTCATCTCAGGTCTTGAAAACAAGGCATAGTCTCCACTCACATGCAGCGACACACCGTATCCCATTGAATTAACCCTCCTCTTCTACATAGACTTTCAAGCCTAATCTATCAATGTATAAATCGGTAATATTCCCTTCGAAGCCTCCTTCCGAATCCTTCAAGTAGTAGATAACACCGCGAATTATTCCCAATCTTTCTTTTTTGCGTAAGTATTCTAATTCTTGCGAGTATAAAGAAATTGTGTAACGCTGCAATTTACGGTTGAAGCTAGCGGGAAACCGGGACGCATTGGCCTGTTGAAGTAACTCTCGGCAAGCTGCGTTGTGAGGAATCACAACGGAAACAGTATCTTCTTTAATAAATTGATACTGCTCGGCAATCTCACGGAACTGAAACGAATACTCATCCGCAGCACCATTCAGATTACGCAAGACCCCATGCTTGTCCAATTGACTCTTTTCCTGAAAATAAAATCGCTGAAAATATTCTTCCACCGCTTCTGGAGTTAAAGGATCAACATGGCGACTTAGAATAAATTTGGCCAACTTGGCTCTTCCTGAATACCACATATAAGGTGACGATGGGTAATCGGCTGATTCGAAAAGAAACAGGGTTCCTTTTTCAAGCAACCCCTCACGATTGCAGCGTCCGGCTGCTTGGGCGATGCTCTCTATTCCGGTCATTTCCCGCATAACGACAGGAAAGTCGATGTCTACTCCCGCTTCAACAATAGTTGTAGCGATGACATAACACGGATCTTCTTTTGCCTTTGATTTAATCTCTTGCAACATCTCTATTCGATTCTCTGCAGTCATTAAAGCACTTAAATGATAGACATCGAGCTTCTGGATTTGCTTTGACTTTGTAAGAAGGCTATATAAATGTTGTGCCTGTTTCCTAGTGTTGACGATACACAAAACTCGATTCCCATTGGAAATAATTAACTCGGTTAATTCTAGATTTGTTTTCCTGCCAACGAAGGTAGTATTGACTCTCTTCAGTTCCGAATACAGTTGGCCTGGTTCTTCAATAATTTCGATAGGCTGCATCCCATCCAACCAGGAATCTTGAAAAGCAGGTTGAGTCGCCGTACAAAACAAAACCGTAACTCCATAATCAGCAACTAAGCTGCGAAGCACAGCCAAAGTCGGCAGCAAAAGATGCTCTGGCAAAGCCTGTGCTTCGTCCAAGATAATGACACTGTTCGCTAACCGATGTAGCTTGCGAGCACGCGAAGGTTTAGAGGCAAACAGACTCTCGAATAACTGAACGTTGGTGGTAACAATTAGACCAGCATCAAAATTCTCGCTGTCGAGCAAGCGGGGGTCCAACTCATCTTCATTTCCTGGCTCTATAACGATATTACTGTGATACTCCAAAACCGTATTCAAGTTATCTTTACCTAGCGCATCTTGATATACTCCAACCGTTTGTTCTATCAAGCTCGTGAAAGGTAGTGCGACTATTACTCTCCTTACACAATTTTCAATGGTGTTGTGATGCCTGGCATGCTCCAAAGCGAAGGCTAAAGAACTGTAGGTTTTTCCGCTTCCAGTAGGCGCACGCAGCACATAGAAGCCTTTTGGACCGAGAGCTTTTCGCAGACAACTCTGCAGCACTCTTCTTCGAGCTCGAGCCATTACCGAATCAGATGATGAAGATAAAAGTTTATCCAGCTTCTTTTGGTACAACACGCTTAACTGTTCTAACGGCATAAAACTTTGTCTCGCAGCTGCTTTCTCCGGACGTAAAAAACGTTCAGTATCCAAGTAATCAGCATCAACAAGGGCAGAGTACAGCATGCGTATCCATAAAGATCGCGACATTCCTCTATTTATCGTAGGTACTCGTTTAGGAATTTCATGCTCCATTAGCTCAGGAAAAATTGGAGGTATATTATCGATAATCTTAAATTTGTTTTTGGATAATACATCATATAGGCCGGAATGGCCCCCACGTGAGATATGATCAGGTAGCCCTCCATGATGCCCATAAATGGCATATGCCAAGATAAGACCGTATGGATGCGGATAATGCTGATAAACTGCAAGAGTTCCCATTGTTTTATGGTCTACCTTGCGTTTTGAGCCTTCGAGTCTACGCTGGAAGTCAAGTAAGTTCTTCCCGTAATCGTGCACATAACCAAGAATTTCTCCAAGTATTTCACACTTAAAACAGCCAGCAAACTTCCCTGCTAAATTTGCAGTACCTTCCCAATGTGGATCGAGTCCGTGCCATTGTTCTTTGGGGAGTATTTTTTTCGTTAGTGGGTCGCGTTTGGAGTGGGCGTATTTCATTGCAGACACTTCCTTTGTTATCAGGATGTCTGTTGATCTGGGGTGTGGAAAGTAGATTGACTTTATATAGATTCATAGTATTTGTATAGAAAATTTTGTTAATACAAGCTTACCTCATTAATCATTCAGTAGTCAACAACTCATTTCCATTTAAGTATCTGAAATCCAATTAAGGGATACTCGTGTTGTTATCTTTCTTTGTCTATGATTAAATAGTAGTGTTGACGAAAGCCCTCCCCCCCTACGGGAGCGTGGATTGAAACCTGGTTGTCGCTGGCGCTGCGGCTTGGCGAACGAGTCGCTCCCTGTACGGGAGCGTGGATTGAAACATAGTATTTGTGTAGTTTACGCATTGGGGGCCCTGGCCCCCCTAATATTCTTAGATCATACCTAAGATGTCTTAAGAAGTTAGACGCCGAATTTGGTGCGAATTTCAGACACACACGATTTTCCTGGGGCTTCGCACCGCCTGCTGCACAAGAGCTCTCGGGTTTTTATGAAATTTTCGAGCCAGCTTTTCCGTCTCAAAAATGTCAATTCGCACTTTTGAGCTCCAAATCCTTTGTCCAGCATGGGTTTTAGGAGGCGCTATCGCTCCCTGTACGGGAGCGTGGATTGAAACAGGTATTCCATGCGGTGAACGATTGTTTCCTGATGTCGCTCCCTGTACGGGAGCGTGGATTGAAACTGCTCGTCCAGCTTGCTGATGTGGATCCGGGCCGTCGCTCCCTGTACGGGAGCGTGGATTGAAACATCTCAGGTTGCCAGAACCCTTGCCCAAAGTTCTGAGTCGATTTCTTTACGAAAACGAAATCGCCCACTACATAAGCACGACCCAAAGCAAAGAGCGACCCTCAAGAGTATTTCACTCTAGGGCCACTCTTCATAACTCCACCTAATTGCCTCATCGTAAAACCCGTTGATATAAGCCTCATTCAGCAGCGTGTCGTATTCATCTATGAGTATAATGACTTCCTGTCCGTGATAAGCATGAAGCAAGCGCGATAGCAGCTCCAGACTCCCCCCGTACTCCGCTTCATCCGCAGTCCTGTTCAGGATTTTAGTGATTACATAGTTATCGTAGCTGGACAGGGTGCCCTTTTCATACAAGTACGAATGCCGTTCTATTTCTGTAGCCAACAGTGTACAGATTCTGGAATAGTTGTTTTGCCACGTGTTCATCTTTAAGCTTTTCATCGTTAAAACAATTACCGGGTACTTGCCCTGTTCCTTCTGGTATCGCTCTCCTTGCTGCCATATCTCCAGATCCTGAAAAAATGCGGCATGATCCTCTTCCGTTTTCTCGAAAAGTAACGCAGCATGGACAAGTTCAGTGTTTTTCCGAACCTTCGCGGACGTGCGATCAGATTCACTTCTGCTCCGTCATCGAGGATGTCCTTAATAAGCATCGACTTATCTACATAGTACAAGTTGCGCTCATGAACGGCTTTAAAATCATCCACCCCGATCGGCATCCGTTTCACCTTACACACCGCCTCTTTTTTCATTACAACCAGTATACCCCAAGCCATATCGCATACCAATAATGGGATTAATTGTTCGAGTAAGATGTATACCTTGCCTTTTAAGTATTGGAGAATAGTGCCCTCTGATCTATACTGAAAATATCTGGTGCGAACCCCAGGCTCACATGATTTCCTCGGGAGATTCGCACCGCTTGTGGCATAAGGGATTTCAGATTTTCATGAAAACTTTATGCTGATTTTGCACCGCCTGCGTAACAACTCGCACTTTCGGGCTTCAAATCCCTTGTCCCACAAGGGCTCAGACTGCTCGCTGTCGTTCCCCGTACGGGGACGTGGATTGAAACATATCCGCTGCAGCTAAGTCAAGGCCCTTTGGCGTCGTTCCCCGTACGGGGACGTGGATTGAAACTGGCGGATCGTCGAAGTAGATGGCGATTTTAGCCGGTCGTTCCCCGTACGGGGACGTGGATTGAAACCACATCCCACGGAATCGAAAACGGAAACTTCGTTGTCGTTCCCCGTACGGGGACGTGGATTGAAACATCGAATCGGTAACTGCTGTCACCGTGTCAGCATGTCGTTCCCCGTACGGGGACGTGGATTGAAACCATCCAATCCGACGACGAGAAATGTTTTCCTATTGTCGTTCCCCGTACGGGGACGTGGATTGAAACTGCGTGCTGTCGCTGTCGTGAGCGACGATGGCAGGTCGTTCCCCGTACGGGGACGTGGATTGAAACTTATTCAAGTACGACAACAGGCCACCCGTGGTCGTCGTTCCCCGTACGGGGACGTGGATTGAAACAAGCATCCTCATGCCAATATCCACGACCTCGTACGTCGTTCCCCGTACGGGGACGTGGATTGAAACCTTTTCTGTCCACGGATAAAAGTAACTATTCTTGTCGTTCCCCGTACGGGGACGTGGATTGAAACCGCATCGGGTGCGACGCATGGTATCTGGATTAGGTCGTTCCCCGTACGGGGACGTGGATTGAAACTACGGCAATGCAATTCAAACCGATAAATTCGGGAGTCGTTCCCCGTACGGGGACGTGGATTGAAACTACAGCTCCGGCCACGCTGAAAATAACCGCCGATGGTCGTTCCCCGTACGGGGACGTGGATTGAAACATGAAACCAGCGGTCGCCGTGCAGCGTACCGTAGTCGTTCCCCGTACGGGGACGTGGATTGAAACTCCGTACTTTTTATCCATGATCAGTTCTCCATATGTCGTTCCCCGTACGGGGACGTGGATTGAAACGCGCTGTCCTGGGCGATGTACGTATCGCGCTTCCGTCGTTCCCCGTACTGGAACGTGGATTGAAACGGTCGATTTAATTCGACATAATATTACAAAATTAATCGTTCCCCGTACGGGGACGTGGATTGAAACTCTCCTCCGTTGCGATATGCCATATATGCAGTCGTCGTCCCCCGTACGGGGACGTTGATTGAAACGGTTACCCCCAATACGCGCCGAATGCGCGATTGTCGTTCCCCGTACGGGAACGTGGATTGAAACAGCATCATCGAGAACATCCGTTGGCAAGAATTGTTCGCCTACAATTGCATCATCAGCTTACTCGGGATTTTGTCCAGACGAATTGAACCGCTCAAAACCCATCTCCTCAATGCTTCTACATACCAAAGTTTATTAACCTATCTTGCTTGGAAAAGCTTATAGTAATGCCACCCGAATAAGGTTACTGCACTGGATTCTTAGAAATTGTGAGGTGAAACGAAATGTTCGATACAATCGACCGAAAAAAACAATTGCTTGATGCCAAAAGACCTTATCCTACCCATACATTAAAAACTATCCGCGAGCACTTGATCGTTAACTGGACCTACAACTCCAATGCCATAGAAGGCAATACGCTAACCCTGTCCGAAACTAAAGTTGTTTTAGAGGGCATTACAATTGGCGGCAAAACGATAGCCGAACACCTTGAAGCGCTCAATCACAGAGAAGCTATTTTATATGTTGAAGAAATCGTGAAGCAAAACCATCCACTGACAGAATGGCAGATTAAAAGCATCCATAGTCTGATCCTGAAAGGAATTCTCGACGATCAAGCTGGAGTCTATCGTTCGCAAAATGTTCTAATCAGCGGCGCCAAACACGTGCCTCCCGACTATAGTCAGGTTCCTGAATTCATGGCACGTTTTATACAATGGCTTGTAAAAGAGGGTGCCAACATGCACCCAGTTGCCAGAGCCGCAGTTATTCATAGCGAGTTCGTAAAAATCCATCCTTTTGTCGATGGCGATGGACGAACTGCCCGACTTTTGCTTAACTTCGAGCTCATGAAAAACGGATATCCTCCAATTGTCATTGAAAAAGAACACCGGCTTGCCTACTACTCGGCTTTGGATGAAACACACCTAACTGGAGATTTTTCGAAGTTTATAAACTTTGTGATACCAATTGTCGATCAAACATTCGATTGGTACTTAAATTTGCTGTAAAATATAAAGTGCGAACCCTAGGCTCACATGATTTCCCTGGGGGTTTCGCACCACTTGCTACATAAGGGCTTCGAGGTTTTAGATCATTTTTGAACCTCGTTTCCCACCTTAAAAATGCCTTATTCGCACTTTAGAGCCCAAAATCCCTTACCCAGCAAGGGATGAAAAGGCTCGCTGTCGCTCCCCGTACGGGAGCGTGGATTGAAACCGGAAACCATTTTTACGTATAACGCATTAAAACGGTCGCTCCCCGTACGGGAGCGTGGATTGAAACTTGGTAGCGATCACTACTCGGCGTACTATATATGTCGCTCCCCGTACGGGAGCGTGGATTGAAACGCGAAGTTCTCCGATCACGGTAATGTGATCGTGGGTCGCTCCCCGTACGGGAGCGTGGATTGAAACACCAAAATGGCGGCAATCACGCAGCGTATTCCGGTGTCGCTCCCCGTACGGGAGCGTGGATTGAAACGGCATATTGTTTTACCCTCCCCTAACATTTAATGTCGCTCCCCGTACGGGAGCGTGGATTGAAACTAGGTATAACACATAAGTTAGGATAACCCTCATAGTCGCTCCCCGTACGGGAGCGTGGATTGAAACAAGACGGGACAGCTTTTTCGACTGAATGAAGTCGTCGCTCCCCATACGGGAGCGTGGATTGAAACGGATCGTCTTGTCCAATCCCTGCACCGCCGCATGTCGCTCCCCATACGGGAGCGTGGATTGAAACATTATTTCCCGAATCCGGAAAAGGACCAGAACGAGGTCGCTCCCCATACGGGAGCGTGGATTGAAACCTATTCCGAGTACGCAAACGTAAACTGACATGGGGTCGCTCCCCATACGGGAGCGTGGATTGAAACGCCGATCACCATTGAGGCTACTGTCATGAGCCGGTCGCTCCCCATACGGGAGCGTGGATTGAAACCGGAAGCGTTACGGCAAACTCGCAATGATCATCGGTCGCTCCCCATACGGGAGCGTGGATTGAAACTCCAGACCAGAAACGAGGTAACTGCTATTTTGAGTCGCTCCCCATACGGGAGCGTGGATTGAAACATGGCCACGGTAAAGGCGTCCGTGATCTCACCGGGTCGCTCCCCATACGGGAGCGTGGATTGAAACTGCAGCAAGCTCGCGTCGATGGCGCGAGCTATTGTCGCTCCCCATACGGGAGCGTGGATTGAAACAGCATCGGGAAATCTCTTCCGGAGACGATGGCATGTCGCTCCCCATACGGGAGCGTGGATTGAAACAGCGATTGCGTAATGCGATCGCCGCCCGGAATCGGGTCGCTCCCCATACGGGAGCGTGGATTGAAACGTATTGCAGCGCATAAATGTCGCCTACGGCGGACGTCGCTCCCCATACGGGAGCGTGGATTGAAACTTCGTGTTTTCTCCTGCCATGTTTTACGCCGTCGTCGCTCCCCATACGGGAGCGTGGATTGAAACCGAATTCGCAGGCGTTTGGGAATTTGGTTCCTCCAGGTCGCTCCCCATACGGGAGCGTGGATTGAAACTGCCGCTTGCAATCCATGCAGGAATGAAAGCGCGAGTCGCTCCCCATACGGGAGCGTGGATTGAAACCGCGTTGATGCTGCCCCGAACGGATCTCGGGCAGGTCGCTCCCCATACGGGAGCGTGGATTGAAACTCCGAAATGCCTCGCGATATGAGCCGTAACCAGGTCGCTCCCCATACGGGAGCGTGGATTGAAACTGATTGATATGGATCATCGCTACACGTTTACTCGTGTCGCTCCCCATACGGGAGCGTGGATTGAAACCGACCGTCACGTTCTGGTTATCTTTATCGGGACGTCGCTCCCCATACGGGAGCGTGGATTGAAACGTCTGTACGGCCTTGGCGCGTGGGCAGAGCACAATGTCGCTCCCCATACGGGAGCGTGGATTGAAACTTGAACTCGCCCAGCCCCCGTTTTTGCTTGAAGGTCGCTCCCCGTACAGGAACGTGGATTGAAACACGTTCAATGGCCACCTTGTGAAGCCCTTCTTCGTCGCTCCCCCTAAGTGAAAGTTACCGCCGGGAATCCGCCGCCATCCGGCCGTTACGCCGATGGACCCGCCTCGACCAGCCATCGCCGCACTCCAGTTACCCCAATGAACCGTCCGCCCTTTGCCGCCCGCCCCACTCTCCCCAAACCTACCGCGCCCCATGAGCGATTGTCCGCGAACGTCCAAACAAGACAAATTGGGACAACCGCAAAGACGAATCCGCATGTTGTTTATCCGGCGTGGGGAGATACAATTAACGGTATCAACCCCAAAACGGAGGAATAACAGATGAGCCATACGACAGTTGCCGTCATCGGCTGCGGCACCATTGCCAGCAGCGCGCATATCCGAGCGTATGCCGGCAACCCCGACGCAAGAATCAAATACTTCTGCGACATCGTGAAGGAGAAAGCCGAGAAGGCGGCGGCCGAGTACGGCAGCGGCGAAGCGATTGAAGATTATCGCATCATTCTGAACGATCCCGAGGTGGAAGCCGTCTCGATTTGCACGCCGAATCATCTTCATGCCTCCATCTCAATCGAATGCATGCGTGCGGGCAAACACGTGCTGTGCGAGAAGCCTGCCGCGAGGACCTATGCCGAAGCGCTGGAAATGCAGAAGGTTCAGCACGAGACCGGCCGGACGCTGAACATCGGCGTCGTCAACCGCTTTAACGCGAGCGTCAACCGGATCAAGGAACTGATCGAAAACGGCGAGCTCGGCGAGCTTTACCACGTTTACGTCAGCTTCCGCGCCCAACGCTCCATCCCGGGACTCGGCGGCGCTTTTACGACCAAGGCCATCGCGGGCGGCGGCGCTCTGATCGATTGGGGCGTTCATTTTCTCGATATCGTCATGTACTGCGCGGGCGATCCGAAGCCGCTTACAGTGTCGGGACAAACCTACTGCAAGCTGGGCAAGGATATCCCGAACTACACTTATCTGAATATGTGGGCCGGACCGCCGAAAAATTCGGGCACCTACGATGTGGACGACTTTGTGACGGGCATGATCCGCACCGAGGGTCCGTCTATTTCCCTGAATGGCGCCTGGGCGCAAAATATCGGCGTGGACGAGATGTTCATCGACTTTCTGGGGGATAAAGCGGGCATTCGCCTCCAGTACGGAGCCGATTTCAAGCTCTACGGCGCCCGAGACGGCATGCTGCTGGAAACGAGCGTGAAAGTCCCGGCCGACGATATGTTCCAGAACGAAATCAATCGTTTCCTGGAATGCATCCGCACAGGCGAGAAGCTGCCCTCTCACATCGATACTGTGATCCTCTCTTCCCAGATCATTCAAGCAATCTACGATTCTTCCGACAAGCGCGCGGAAATCACACTCTCTTAGAGCGGAGGCCGAAACCTGTGAAAAAAATCGGTTTTATCGACTATTACCTGGACGAATGGCATGCAAACACCTATCCGGAATGGATTCGCCAGGCGACCTCCGGCGACATGCAGGTTTGTTACGCATACGGCAAAGCGGACGCCCCTCACGGCATTGACAATGCAAGCTGGTCTCGGCAGCAGGGCGTCGAGCTGCTGGACTCGATAGCCGACGTGGTCGCCGCGAGCGATTATCTGGTCGTTCTGTCCCCCGATCATCCCGAGCATCACATGGAGCTTGCGATGCCGGCGCTGCAATCGGGCAAACCGACCTATGTGGACAAGACGTTCGCTCCGGACCGCCGAACCGCCCAGTTGCTCTTCGAAACGGCCGAGCGGCACGGTACACCGTTATTTTCCTCCTCGGCCTTGCGTTTCGCCAAAGAGTACGCCTCCGTCAACCGTCAGGGGCTAAAGCGGATTTGCAGCTTCGGACCCGGCGCATACAGCAATTATGCCGTCCACCAGATCGAACCGATCGTGGCGTTGATGGGCGTCGAGGCGGAAAAGGTGATGTACATCGGCAGCGAGAACGGTGCGGAGCTGCTGATCGGCTACACGGGCGGCAGGCAGGCGGAAATTCACCATTACCGCAACAGCCCGTTCGCCATGACGCTGAGCTACGAAGCCGAGGACTGCGTTTCGCTGCAGGCGGAATCGGATTTCTTCTCCGAACTGATCAAGAACATGGTACAATTTTTTCAAACCGGCAAGCCGCCGTTCGATTATCGGGAGACGATCGCAATCATGTCGATCATCGAGTGCGGCCTGCAAGCGGCGCGGACACCCTATCAATGGGTGGAGCTGCCGCGGGGTTAATTCGTATAAGACGTGGGCGTGATCAGATGAAAACGGGGCGCGGCGCGGGGAAGCATTTTCATTTCGATAACGTGTTCGCCAAGGGAGAGCCGCGATTCGGCGGGATCGACCTGTTCCAGATTGGTGAGATTTGGTGCGAATGCGGCTACGAGGTCCCTGCGCACAGACAGACTTGCCTTGAGCTGAGCTATATCGTATCCGGGAGCGGCTTCTTCACGGTCGACAACGAGCGCATCTCCGTCGAAGAAGGGGATATTTTCTTTAATGCGCCCGAGCATATGCATGCCATCGCCACATCTCTGACCAGCACGCTGCGTTACGTCTATATGGGATTCGCGTTCAACGAGGAGGCCGATGAGCGCTTTGCCGACATCCGGTCCTTCTTGCTGTCCGCCCCTTATTATCATGCCAAAGGAGCCCATGCGCTCATGGCCCCTTTTTCCCGCAATATCGACGAGTTTTTCATGCGCAGACCGCATTCCGAGCTGCTGATCCGCAATTATATCGAAGAGATTATCATTCTTTCGTGCCGCGCCTTCGCCAACGACCGCGAGCGTTCGCCCGCTTATCATCCCCGTCAGACCGCCCATGCCGTCGGCTTCGCCGTTTATTCGGTCATGCGCTACATCGACAATCATCTTATGGAGCTCGGCAGCATCAAGTCGATCGCAGAGGACTTGGGCTACAGCTACACGTATCTGTCGCATGCGTTCAAGAACAAGACCGGGATGACCCTGCAGCGTTACATCAACCACAAGAAGGTGGAAAAAGCGCTCGAGCTTATTAACCGTGGGGGAATGTCGATCAAGGAAATCGCCGAAAGGCTCCAATATGAAACGCTGCAGTCGTTCAGCAAAGCGTTTTCGCGCATTATGGAGCATCCGCCCTCCTACTATGCCGCTTTGCGGTCGCAGGATTCTACGGATGACGAGTAATCGGAACACATTTCTTTGAAAATGAGGCAAGGGCCGATCAGACCGCTCGGCTCGAACATTGTTTCCTGCAGAACGTGCCCGAGAAGGCAGACCGCAGCTCCGGCGCGCTCATATCAATCAAATAAAATCATTAAAAACTATCCGCGAGCACTTGATCGTTAATTGAACCTACAACTCCAATGCCATTGAGGGCAATACGCTAACACTGTCCGAAACTAAAGTTGTTTTGGAGGGAAATCATGAAGCAAAACCATCCTTTGACAGAATGTCAGATTTAAAGCAGCATCCATAGTCTGATCCTGAAAGGAATTCTCGACGATCAAGCCGGAGTCTATCACACGCCAAATGTTCTAATCAGCGGCTTCAAACATGTGCCTCCCGACTATAGTCAGATCCCTGAATTAATGATACTTTTTATACAATGGCTTGTAAAAGAGGGTGCCAACTTGCATCCAATTGCAAGAGCCGCGGTCATTCATAGCGAATTCGTAAAAATCCATCCTTTTGTCGATGACAATGGACGAACTGCCCGGCTTTTGCTTAACTTCGAGCTCATGAAAACGGATATCCTCCAATTGTCATTGAAAAAGAACACCGGCTTACCTACTACTCGGCTTTGAATTAAACGCACCTAACAGAGGATTTTTCGAGGTTTATAGATTTCGTGACACCAATTGTCGATGGAAATTTCGATTGGTACTTAAATTTGCTGTAAGGTATCAAGTGCGAACCCCAGGCTCACATGATTTCCCCGGGGGTTTCGCACCGCTTACTACGTAAGGTTTTCGAGGTTTTTGATCATTTTAGGACTTCGTTTTCCACCTCAAAAATGCCTAATTCGCACTTTAGAGCCCCAAATCCCTTATCCAGCAAGGGATGAAAAGGCTCGCTGTCTCTCCCGATACGGGAGTGTGGATTGAAACGTGTCGTACGCTCGCCACTAATAAGTGACGGGCGGTCTCTCCCGATACGGGAGTGTGGATTGAAACATCGAATCGGTAACTGCTGTCACCGTGTCAGCATGTCTCTCCCGATACGGGAGTGTGGATTGAAACAAATTGACCTCCGACACCTGGCCGTAAAATGCCGTCTCTCCCGATACGGGAGTGTGGATTGAAACAGATAATACGGAAGCAACAACCGAAACAACTGGGTCTCTCCCGATACGGGAGTGTGGATTGAAACCAATGTTGCTACCCTTATTATACCATCTATTTCCGGTCTCTCCCGATACGGGAGTGTGGATTGAAACTTTGTGGTACATTTACATATGGGACAACCGAACCGTCTCTCCCGATACGGGAGTGTGGATTGAAACATGGTGCTGTTAGGGGTACGTCTGTCCTGCTGCAGTCTCTCCCGGTACGGGAGTGTGGATTGAATCCTCTCATTGGCGTCAATGTACCGGAAGCGTGGACTGAAACACCCGGCGCGAAGCATAGTCGCAAATGTGTCGTCGCTCCAATTATCCGTAGTCCGTCGTTGAGCCTGAATCAAGTTACTTTGTATGATTTTTGACACAAATGTTTGTCTTTTAGACCTAATTTGAGTTAGTTTGTATGATTTTTCGCACAAATGTTTGTCTTTTAGGCCTGATTTGAGTTGTTTTGTATGATTTTCCACACAAATATCCGTCGTTAGTTTGAGGCTGAATCGAGTTAAGTTGTACGATTCCGATCAATGTCCAGCGTTTGGGCCTGACTCGAGCTGCGTTGTACGATTTTCCGACTAACGCCCCTCGCGGGAGTCTCTTCTAGGACGTAAACTTATATGTGCAAATATGTGCAGATAGAATGCCATAAAAAGTTTGATTCCCAATCAATTGGAGTCGTTATGTGGGTCAAGCATAGCCCCATACGGGACATGGACTGAAACTTCAGCCTTCCAAGCTGATAGCGCGGGTTCGGTTGCCGCTCCCCTACGCAAGCTTGAATAAGATCACGTGTCAAAACACCACATAGCCGCCCCAAAGAAGCTATCCCATAAGTAGAGGCGTACAAGATGATCGATAAAAAAGAAGAAGCATCTATCTCCCGGAAACTGCCTCTAGCAGCGGAAGGAGATAGATGCGACTTCCATCATTCCATCGATCATTGTTCGGTGCGGCTTTTTGTACCTACATAAAGGAGTCAGAACGCCGAGACCGGCTGCAGCAGCCGGATGAACAGACCGCCGACGACCGAACGGTTCTGGAAGCCCACCTGTTTGCCCGTTACCGTGTCGTACCAGTCCGTGAGGGGTACGCGGCTTGGCGATTCGTGCAGAAAATTCCGCAGCGGGCGGATCAGCCGCTCGAAATCGTCCGTCTCGCGAAGCATGGACGCGCACCATACGAGCCAATCCGCTTTCGTATAATCGGCTCTGTCGTCCAGCGGGGTGCCGTACTGGTTGGCCTTGTCCAGATACAGGGCGCATTCCCGTTCGACTACCTCCTGCGGGAACAGCGACAATCCGAGCAGCCGATCCCAGACCAGATTGTACTTCATGCTCCAGGTTGCCTCCGCGTCGCCGAATGTGCGCTTGAAATGGCCGTCCGCCGCTCTCGCCATGTCTACCCATTGGGCTGCCATAGCCGCGGCTTCCTTAGCGTACTCCTCCGCTCCGGGCTTTCCTAACATGCGGCATAGCACGGCATACGCGCCCAGGCCGACAATCGCTTTAACCGACAGGTTGGCGTTGCGCGCCGAGTGTCCGGCAAAATCGTCCGTGCAAAGCTGGTTCGCAGGATCAAGCCCATTCTTCAGCAAATACTCCGCCCACTGGGACAGCAGCTTCCAATGCTGTCCGGCAAACGCCGGATCTCGCTCGTACAAACAGACCGCCGCCGTCATCACGAGCATGTTGCCGCATTCCTCGATCGGCATCTGATTTTCCAGCTTATTTTCTCCGTATACTTGGCCGTTCGCCTTCGGATAACAGCCCGCGTCATGCGGCGCGAACGAATACGGCCATTCCTTGCTGTCCGCATAGCGGAAAATCGGCCGCATCATCCCTTTAACCAGCTCGGGATTATACCGCAGAAACAGCGGAATCGACGGATAGCTCACATCGACCGTGGCAATACAGCCGTTGCTGAAGTTTTCTTTGGAGAAGAAGAGCAGCCCGTCATCCGGATCGACGGCCAGCTTATGCGCCGCAATCGCCTGGCGGTAGGCAAGCGCAAGCAGCTCCCTGTAGCTGTCTCCCCCTTCACGAGCGCTCTCGCTCGCAAGCTCGTCGTTAAACTTCCCGCAGCGGGCTTGAACGTCGTCGTACTGAGCCGCGGCCTGAACGAGCATGTCCTCGAACTGCGTCCCGTCCTTGCGCCAATAAGCCTCCAGCGGCCGACCGAAATATTCGATGGAGCAGATGTCGTCATAGGCCAGCATCGCGAACCGCTCGACCGCGTCCGCTCCGACCGCACCCAGATCCAGAACCGCCGCCATCACAGGCGTATCCCGATCCACAGGCCGCGGCTGCCGCTCGTCGTCCGCGTCCGGCAGCCGGCCGAGCTCCGCAAATCTCTCACGCGCCCGAACCGAACCCACGAAGGTTTCGACGCCCCCCGCATCCGGGACGGCCAGATAACAATAGCCCCAGTCGATTCTCGTATCGTCGCCGACGCGCTGAAGCACCTGCTGCTCCTCCGTTCCCATCCGCATAGCGGCAAGTCCGGAAATCTCCGGGCGCGACCAGACGACCGGCTGATCCGTCGTGTTGACGCACCATTCCCCGGTAACGTCCAGGTACAGCCGAACGTCATGCGACCTTCCGTCCGTGGCGCGAACGTGAAAGGAAACGTACGTGACCGGACGAGACAGCAGCTCCAGATCGTCAAGCAGCAGCGGCGTCGTGAATCGCACCTCCAGCTCGATGCCCTCTCCTTCGAATCGGTACAGCGTTGTAACCGGTTCTACGTGCAGCCCCGTCTGGGAAAATGGCTCGATCTCCGCATCGTCCGCGTCCTCTTCCGTCCGCATTTTCCCCATAAACCTTCTCGTCTTGCCGTCGATTCGAATCAAGCCCGTCATTCCGCATCGCTTGCCCGTCCAATGCCGGGTATGATCGTCGTACAGACGATCGGCCGCGGACCAGACGCTAAAATAGGGATCAACGGTTACCAGGGGGACGGACGGGGGTCTGAACGTTTGCATAAAACCTCTCCTTTGCGTTAATTTCCTCTTCGAGGCGCCAGGCGAAGCGTCTTGATCTCGAACGGAGCAAGCGACAGCCGCAGGCTGCCGTCCGTTTCCGGAACGAGCCGCTCGAGCGCGGCTTCCATCAAGTCGGCCGTCCAGGCCGCCTCCAGCTCCAGTCCGAATCTCAGCTCGGCCTTCTCCGTCCGCGTTCCTGACGTTTCGTACAGACGAACGATCACTTCTCCTCCGTCTTCGGCTTGCTTCATCGTCTCGACCATCACGTTCGACCGGTCTATCTGCAAGAGGGCTCGCTCCCAAGGCAGCCGAACCCGATCGGCATTGTCGTCGGACGCTTGCACGGCTGCAGTCCGCAGCGGAACGTTCAGTTCGTAGCCGCGCTTATAGACCTCGGCCTGCACATGGTCGCCGGAATGCGGATAGAGAGCGTACGTGAACGTGTGCGCGGCGCGGTCCGCTTCGGGATCGGGATGAGACGGACTGCGGAGCAGGTTGAGATCCATCACGTGGTTTTCCACCCGGTGCCCGTATTTGCAGTCGTTCAGAAGCGCCACGCCGTAATCCGGCTCGGACAGATCGATCCAGTGATGGGCGCAGATCTCATCCTTCGCATAATCCCACATCGTATTGCGATGCGTCGGCCTGCGAAGGTATCCGAACTGAATCTCGCAGCTCACGCTGTCGGAGCGAATATTAACCGGAAAAGAGGTGCGCAGCATCCGTCCGGACTCTTTCCAATCGACGACTGTTGCGAAGTCGATGCGTCGGCTGCTTTGCGTCAACCGCACCTCCTGCGTCAGCGTCGATTCTCCGTACCGGTACTGCATCCGCAATCCGAAGACCGGTCCGTCCGCCAGCTCGCTTATCCCGATCAGCTCCAACTGCTCGCCCCCGCTCAGGCGATAGTCCTGCCGGAAATCCCACGCGTCGCCCGCATCGGGATAGACGACCAGGGCGTTTGCCTTCTGTCCCTGCGCGATCGTCTCTCGCCCGCAGGCTTTGTCGACGATCGATACGAGGGTCCCGTCCTCGCCGAACACCAGTCTCAGCACGTCGTTCTCGAGCAGACGCCCCTTCGCCGATGATCGCATTTCTCCGCCAAAAGCCTTCGTTTCCGCCATAGAAGGAGCAGAGCCGCCCGGTTCGCAGCGGCCCGGAACGACGGCGTAGCCCATCGAAGGCACTCGCACCTGCTGCCATTCTCCGTCTGTCTTCATCCATTCCGTACGTTCCCAAGGCAGCGAGTTAAAGACGGCGGTCGATTCGGCAGCATCCTCCGCGGCCGGCATCAGCCGTGCAAGCTCCGTGTAAGCTTCCGCAATCATTTGCTCCACCCGCTCCAGCAATAAGGCGTAGCGCTCCAGCGACTCGTCGTATACCCGCTTGATCGACGAACCGGGCAGAATATCGTGGAATTGGTACAGCAGCACTTCCTTCCAGATTTCCTCCAGCGCTTCGTACGGATAGGACTTGCCGCTCTCCAGCGCAGCCAGCGTCGCCGCAAATTCCAGCTCGCGGAGCGATTTCTCGATGACCCGATTGAACCGTTTGTTGCGAGCCTGGCTCGTCAACGTACCTTGGTGCTTTTCCAGATACAGCTCGCCCCGCCAGGCTTGATACCGCGCGCGTCCTTCGTCAAGCCTCTCGAAAAATCGCCATGAAGGCTCCTGCACGACCGGAGCCAGACCAAGCAGATTTTTCTCGCGCGCGAGCCGTTCCAGATGTTCCTCTCCCGGTCCGCCGCCCCCGTCCCCGATGCCGAACAGCATCAGGCAGTGCTCCGAGACGTTCTTGTCCAGGTAATCGTTCTCCGCCTTCGCGATCGAACGCGGCGCGGCCGGACTGTTGTAGGTATCCTCGGGCGGCATATGCGTCAACACCTGCGAGCCGTCGATGCCCTCCCACATAAAGGTGTGGTGGGGATGGCGGTTGTACGCGTTCCAAGACAGCTTCTGGGTCATCATGTAATCGACGCCGGATTTTTTCAGAATCTGCGGCAGGCTGGCCGTATATCCGAATACGTCCGGCATCCAGAGCGTCCGGATGTCGACGCCGAATTCCTCCCGAAAATATCGCTTGCCGTACAGAAGCTGCCGGACAAGCGATTCCCCGCCCGTCACGTTCGTATCCGGCTCGACCCACATCGCGCCCTGCGGCTCCCATCTTCCCTCGCGCACCCGCTCTTTAACGCGCGCGTACAGCTTCGGGTAGCGGCTTTTGATCCAGTCGTACAATTGAGGCTGGCTGGCCCCGAACACGTAGTCGGGATAGCGTTCCATCATCCGCAGCGCGGTCGAGAACGTCCTGGCGCCCTTGCGGATCGTTTCGCGGATCGGCCACAGCCAGGCCAGGTCGATATGCGCGTGTCCGACGGCGCTGATCGTCAGCACGGCGTCCCCGCCCCGCTTCGCCAGCTGCTCGCCAAGCAGTCGTCTCGCCCGGTCGATCCGCTCCGGCTCAAGCGTCGTCAAGAGCCGCGAGATCTCCTGCAGCGCTTGATAGATCCGCGCCTTGCGAGCGGAGCCTTCCGGCAGCCGGTCCGCCGTTTCCAGCAGCACCTCGGCATCGTAGTACAACTGCCGGATGTCCTCCCGGCAGATCGCTATGGACGCCTCCTTCAGCGTACCGCTCCGGTACATGCCGAACAGATCGTTGCAGCCCGCGTCCGCCCATAGCTCAATCGCTTCTCCCCCGGTCGAAGCGTCGCTGATCTCCACGACCCGCTTGCCCGGCAAGCCCAGCGACAAGTCGAACTCGGAATTGACGTTGGTCAGCCCCTGCACGGGACTCCCCTCACCGTCGACGATGCACAGCTCGCCGTTCACATCCAGCAGGAGCACGACTTTGGCGCCGCGACCGCTTGACGGGACGCGCCCGGCAAAACGAAACCAGGCGCAGTCCCACAGCCTCCCCCACCGGTCTCCGGGGACAAGCTCCGCACGGTTGCCCGACATGCGTTCCTCATAGGACACCGGCTCCGTCGTCACCCAGGCCGTTACGTCGAGCTCCGCAAGCGGATGGTAGATCGCGTCCCGAAGCCGATCCACCATCGTCTTCAACTGCGCCGGCCGGATTGGTTCATATGGCATATCATCCATCCCCTTATCCGTATCTGTCTGTAAAATAGATTGCTATTCTCGTCGAAGTCCCCGGATAGCTGCGGCGTCAGCTTTTCCAGGCGACGCTTATCTTCGCCTTGTTTTCGTCCCCGTGCCTGTAATGCAGAAGAACGCTGCGCGTCCCCTCGTCCCATTCCCACGGAGCCGGCTCCGTCTTCCCTTCGCATTCGAGCGTCGCGGAGATCGGCTTGAGCGGACAATAGAACCTCGCTGTCGCCCGCATGCTTGCAGGGCCCCTGGCGATGAACGAAAAACCCGCCGCCAAATGAGTCAATTCCTCGATTCGCGACGACGCGGAGATAACCGCCGCCTCGCCGGATTTCGGACGGCCTGCCTCTACGTCGAACAGCAGCGACTGCTTGCCCGGCGCCAGGCGAACGTTCCGTTTAACCGGCAGCGCCGGATCGAACAGGTCGACGACCGGCCCCTCAATTTCGAGCGGCTCATCCGCAACCGATTCCTCCATCGCCGCCGCGATCACGTAAGGACCTCTCCGCAGCTTAAAATAATGCTTCGCGCGCCATACGCACGCCGGATCTCCAAGCATCTCCATCGCCTGTCTCACCGTCGCACGCAGCGACTCCGCTCCCGCTTTCGATACGGCGCATTCGTCCGGACGGACGGCCAGATAGCCGACCGCTCCTTTGCCCACCTTATAGACGCCGCCTCCCACCTCGCCAAGCTCCAGCTGCTCGAACAGATGCTCGCGGGGAGAGACGTACGTCCGGCCTCGTGCGCTTGTTCCCTTGCTCTCGTTCCACCACGCCCGAATCCGATGATACGGATCGGAATCGTCTCCGACATAGATCAGCGCTCCGCCTTCCCTTACCCAGCCGGACAAAGCATAATGAAGATCCGGATATTCCGGCTTCATATATTCGTAGCTGAGCAGGAGCACCCGATAATCCTGCAAATAATGAGCGAAGCGCCGTACGTTGTCCAACTGCACCGGCCGCACGGGAATGCCGTGCTTGAGCAGGGGCAGAGCAAGGCCGTAAAACGGGGAGAAATCAAGCATCTCCCTGTTTCCTTCTTTCTCGAAGCCTATCGGATCGGTGCCGTCGTACTTGCCTTCATTGGCATCGGCGGAATTCGGCTTCATGCGCTGAAACATCGCGGAATCGGCAATCAACACCCCGATCCCCTGCACCTCGTCTTCCGTCTCGATCTCGTTTTGGTCCATATTTCCGAGCGTATGCATCACATGCAGCAGCGTCGTCGCGTAATCGGCCGGAATGGGCTCCTTCCCTTTGCCGTCCTCCGACGGATATTTCCCGCGAAAAATCCGCCGGGGCCACGGGGATACCTCGAAGTGCGCCACGCCGGGATGAAGGAGCGAGGCCACAACCGTCTTGATGTAGTTTTGCTTGTAATCCGACCAGGTATGATTCGGATTGTCTTCGATCGGATCGTGAAGAAACCACATGCGGCGGTCCGTGCCCCTTACCAGCTCCTGCATAATTCCGTATTCGAGATACGACGTCTCGAAGGTCCGCTCCTTCCGCACCCCTTCGTACACATTGGGAGTCCGCGAAGTCCCCGTCCAGATTTGAGCAATGTATCCGTCGATCGACGGCAGCTCAAGCAGCCTTGATTCCGGGCTGACGATCCGCCACTGCGTATAATTGATCAAGCTATGGGTCGGGACGTAGAAGCGCAGCTGCCGGCCGTACCGGAGCAGAGCGTAATCCTTCATTTCGGCGCAAAGACGATCCAGGGCACGCGTATATAAAAACGCTTTCAATTTCGATGCTCTATACTGCGCGTCCGGAGAAACGTGCGGCGGCGACCACGGCTCGCCGTAATAGAGCTGCCATTCGCGCTTGAACGCTTCGGAGTAACCGCCGTTTACCCAAAATTCCGGCTCCTCCAGATGGATCGCCTCCACTCCGGCATCTACTGCGATGCGGATGCGTTCAGCCAGGAAATCTGTAAAGCTCAGTGTAGGCACCATATACGGAATAACGACCGGCTTCGTCCCATGTACGATCATCTTGCCGTTCCGGTCGGTCTGCGCTTCGTCCCAGTGCTCCCTTCCGTCTGTCTTGCCATCCAGATAGTCGTTATAGGTTCCCCAGGCGATGCCCGTCATCAGGTGAACGACATAGCCTTTTTCCCTCCACTGGCCGATTCGCTCCTCCATCGTAGCGTCGATGCCGTACACCATGACGAAATCTGTCTGCAGATCGTAATCCGCATGGTAAGGGCCCGACTCCTGGAACCCCGTCCGTTCTTCCGTGCGACTTCTTGACATCCCGTTCAACCTCCCGTTTTGGTTCGGATATGAAGCGAGGACACTCCCAAAATCTGCTGATCAACTTCTATATATATTTTATATATAACTTAATATATATTCAATATGTTTTTTATAAAAATCAAAAACAGGCGGCCGCCTCCCTTTCGGAAAAGACAGCCGCCTGTTTTTTCTTCGCAAACTTCTAACCCATCCCTCGCAAAGGCTCGTCCGCCTCTTAACGCTGCCGATTCGGCCCGGACGTCTGGCGAATGACCAACTGCGGTTCGATCAGCGTTTTATCGAAATCTTTGGTGCTGCGTTCGCCGCGAATGACCTCGAGCAGCTTGCGGGCCGCCTTGACGCCCATCTCTCTTTCGAACTGATTGATATGGGTGAAAATGCTGAATTCCTCCACAATCGAGGTCGGGTCGTCGAAGCTCACGATCGACACGTCTCCGGGCACGTCGAGTCCCGCCTGCCGGGCCATCTGGTAAATATGCACGCCCAGCCTGCCGTTCAAGGAGATGTACGCGGTCGCCATTCGGTTGCGGATATACCGGAACAGCGGATGTCCTTCCGCCTCCTTCAGGCTCTCCGCCCGTTCGAATCCGGTAATCATATGAGCCGGGTTGATCAGCGCGCCCTTGTCCTTCAACGCGGCGATATAGCCTTCAATCCGCTCCTGAACCGTCACGGTCAGCAGCGGCGAATCGGAGCAGATCGCGATCTCGCGATGTCCGAGCTCCCAGAGATGCTCAACCGCAAGGCGAACGCCCTGTCGGCCGTCCGAGGCGATAAAATGGGTTTCGACGCCCGGCAGGTGCCTGTCCATCAGAACGAACGGGAAATCCCCGAGCTTCATGCTCAAAATTTCCTCGTTATATTTCTCCTCGTCCACCGGGAAAATGAGCAGCCCTTCCGCTCCGAGCGCCTTCAGCTCCTTGATTGCTTCTTTTTCTTTTTCCAGCTTGCTGCCGGTCAGCATAATCAAGCTCCGATACCCTTCCTCGTCGAGCGTGCAGCGAATGCCCTCGACCAGCCGGATAGCGAAATAATCGTCGATCGACGGCATGACCAGGCCAATCATTCCCGTATGCGCGGTCCGCTCTCCGCCATCCTTTCCCTGCGAGGGCGCGGAAGAAGACGGAGCCCGCAGCTTTAGTCCCTTATCCGCCACAAAGCTCCCCTTGCCGGGAACGCGAGTAATGATCTGTTCGTTCGCAAGCCCGGTCAACGCGTTGGCCACCGTTATTTTGCTGACCTGAAATCGTTCCATCAGCTCCTTCTCCGTAGGTATCCGGTCCCCCGTCTCCATCTCCTCCACGGCGATGATGTCCCGTATATAATCCTGGATTTGCTGATATAACGGAACACGGTCGTTCGTACTCATTGTAACCACCCATCCTAATTGCGACATTTGTAATATATAATATATGCCACATTTGCAAAGAGCAACAGAGAAGCTTCGGAAAAGCTCCAAAAATCCGGGCACTACAGCCTATATCCTGCGGTAAAAACGACCGGTCCTTGCGCGGATTCAGTCGTTGATCGAGCCTTCAAATCGGATTTTATGCAGAATCGTCGGAACGTTTGTCGAATGTCTTGAAAAATTATATTTGAATATATTTAATATGTATTGAGTTTGCGAATTTATAAGAAGGAAAAGGAGTGATCCACCGATGACCCGAAGAAAACTTGCCGCTTCGAGTATCGCAGTTTTGTGCGCCTTGGCGTTGTCGATCGGTACAGCAGCCGCCTCCACGGGGAACGCCTCCTCGCAAGCGGGCAAAATCGTCTGGCCTAAAGATCAGGCTCTTCCAAACTTTAACCAGGCCAAGCACCTGGATGTCGCCGACATCTACGACGCTCCGGGAGACGTCAAGCTGATGATGAGCACGCTTCAGGGCATTGTCAACCGGAAGGAGCCGCGAATTTATCTGCTCGAAAACCAGGAAGAAGGCCGACTGACCTGGTTGGACGATCTGGCCGTTCCTTACCGTCTTCATGACGATTTTTGGGACGTATTCGGCGCTTATCGCAAGGAAATCAAAGGCATCATCGTCTACGATCCGGCGGTACCGGATTCGATCAATGTGGCCACCACGTTGGCGGGCCTGAGAGATGCCGTAGTCGCAAGTCCGGAATTGGCCGCGGTATTGACCGCAAAACCTTATAAGCTCCATATACTCAGAGATTTCAGAGGAATGTTCCGGGACCGCATGGACGCCTACCAATGGCAGTACGACAACCTTTGGAATCAGACGACGCACAGAATGCTGATCGGACTCAGCCCCGACACCGCCGTTCGGATTCCGCCCGGTATGCCCGAATCCTTCGAGACGATCGCGGAAGAGACGGAACAAGTCCGCGACGCCGGGAATCGGCAGACGTTCGCTTTCGATCTGTCCGCATTTCTTGGCGGCGAGGCCGTCTATCTCCGCTTTGACGACGCTTTCCCCCAGGATGGCTGGGGACCGGCCGTGCATGAGGTGACCGTCAAGGCGGATGGCCAGACGATCGCACAATTTATCGCCGGCACGCCGGAAGAAGAGACCTATCTGTACGACCGGCAAAACTCGCAAGTCTCCGAAGGCCAGGGCGGTCACCGCTTTGCCGACAACGGCCGTTACTTCGTGTACCGGTTCGCTCCTCCTTCGGGAACGACACAATTGACGGTCGAGGTGGATATGTGGAATCAGTACAAAGTGTCAGCCGGCAGCAAGCAGCCGCCTTCCGCCGAACAGAAGGAGCCTTACGGCTACCTGCGCGACTACGCCGTCGCCAATAAAGCGATGGTGTTCTGGCTGGAATCGAACGTGCCGGAGCAGAAAGCGCTCTTCGAGCGCATCCTGTCCGACGTCGCCCCGGGCACTCCGTACCTCGGATGGTTCAGCAACGATGTGGACGGCGAATTCAGCGGCGTCGAGATCGCGTCCAGCCATGGCGCCTATGTGCTGGCGGCCGATTGGTTTAGCAACCTGACCGTTTTCTCGGGTACGAAGCCGACTCATGCGCCGTCTTCCAAGCCCAAGGAGCCTAAGCTGGAAAATAAAATTTATGTCACCTACACATTCAGCGAAGGCGACAACTTCCAATACAATCAGCACCGCCTGCGTGTACTATGGGACGATCCGACAAGGGGCCAAGTGCCGATCAACTGGACGTCGAGCCCGCTGCTCTATGACGCCGCTCCGGCGATCCTGAATTATTACCGCAGCACGGCAACGAACAACGACCTGCTGATCGCCGGACCTTCGGGCGCCGGCTACTTCTACCCGAGCGTCTGGCCGGACGATTCGTTCGCGGACTTCCTGCGGCGGACTTATCCTTACTTGAAAAAATCCGGGATGATGATCCCGTACGTCCTGAACCGAATCGACGGCGACAACGTCCCGCTTGAACCGGCGGTCGCAGAAGCTTATCGGACGCATTACAAAGCTCCGGGCCTTTTCTTGAGCTGGGAAGGCCGGCACGGCGTTGAGCTGGCGAACGGAAACCTGCCGGTCTCGACCATGCACGGCATTAGCACGGTGCAGGACGGACTCTCCGTTCTGGCCGAGGCGAAGGCAGGCTGGGACGGCAAGTCTCCGCTATTTGTCTCCCTGGGACTGCTGGCATGGAGCATGACGCCTTCGGACGTCGCCGAGCTCGATAACCAGCTCGGTCCGGAATACGAATCCGTTCTCGCGGACCGCTACTTCTCGCTCATCCGCAAAGCGCACAACCTGCCTCCCATCCGCTAGCGAAACAGCCTCGGTCCTGGAATTCCTGGGACCGGGGCCGTTTTTATTTGCTGTATGGTTAGCATACCTACCCTTGCGCGATACAGGATGACCTGTAATCGACCAAACGATATCGTTCTATTGGAGCTCTATTGGAGGCTCTATTAACCTCACATTCTCTTACACCTCTTCCCAAAAAAAGCTTATAATAGTGACATCCCCTGTCGGTTCGATGCGGTGCGAACCCCAGGCTCACACGATTTCCCTGGACAACCCGCACCTCTTGCCGCACAAGGCCTCCGGCGTTTTTGAGGTATTTTGGACCCAACCTTTTCCTCCAAAAATGCCGATTCGCACTTTCAGGCCCCAAATCCCTAGCCCTGCAAGGGCTCGTAAGGGGCGCTGTCGCTCCCTGTACGGGGGCGTGGATTGAAACCTGGCGGAAATACGACTGTCCCTCCGCCAAGATGTCGCTCCCTGTACGGGGGCGTGGATTGAAACCGATTGAGAAAAATGCCAAGGTTGTTGAGGAACGTCGCTCCCTGTACGGGGGCGTGGATTGAAACGGCATCACGTCCGAGCAAGCCTATACGCTGATCGTCGCTCCCTGTACGGGGGCGTGGATTGAAACAGCAACAAAATCGCGTCGGACGCCGTGACCGTGGTCGCTCCCTGTACGGGGGCGTGGATTGAAACTGAGACATGTCCCTCTTATCGAGCAACACGTCGAGTCGCTCCCTGTACGGGGGCGTGGATTGAAACGTAATGACAATGGAACTGTTGAAATTAGGGACGGTCGCTCCCTGTACGGGGGCGTGGATTGAAACATATACATCCGGATTGTGTGAATACGATCAAAGTCGCTCCCTGTACGGGGGCGTGGATTGAAACTTGTTTGGTGGTGGTGGCCGTGAAGTTTGTTCAGCGTCGCTCCCTGTACGGGGGCGTGGATTGAAACGTGACAAGCATCGTGACGCGAATGCAGGCCAAAGGTCGCTCCCTGTACGGGGGCGTGGATTGAAACAGAGAATAAAGAGGTAGTTGCGGGCATTACAGCTGGTCGCTCCCTGTACGGGGGCGTGGATTGAAACGCCTTTTCCTGGGACGGGGAGCCGGTCCGCGTCGGTCGCTCCCTGTACGGGGGCGTGGATTGAAACAGGATCTGACGACCGCCGTCGCGTCCAACGCCGTGTCGCTCCCTGTACGGGGGCGTGGATTGAAACACTCGTATTTGGATTTTATGCAGGTTGCCCAGCAGGTCGCTCCCTGTTCGGGGGCGTGGATTGAAACGCGACTTGAAAGAATCGGGCGGATTGGTAGCGGGTCGCTCCCTGTTCGGGGGCGTGGATTGAAACGGCACGGCATTTAGATTGCTGATCGTCAGTTCGGTCGCTTCCTGTTTGGGGGCGTGGATTGAAACTTCCCATAGCGGAACAGACAAGCTCATCGAGAAAGTCGCTTCCTGTTTGGGGGCGTGGATTGAAACTGATCGGGTCGTCGATAATGCCGATGTTGCCCCGTCGCTTCCTGTTTGGGAGTGTGGGTTGAAACCTGTTGGAATTAAACAAGTCGTACAGGGGTTAGAGTCGCTCCCTGTTCGGGAGTGTGGGTTGAAACTCGACGATGACGGACACTTCGAGGATACGGTCATGTCGCTCCCTGTTCGGGAGTGTGGGTTGAAACGGGTATCCCCAGGCGGTGATCTCTTCTATATCACGTCGCTCCCTGTTCGGGGGCGTGGATTGAAACTTCTTAGTGTGACGTTGGCGTCACATGGCATAGGTCGCTCCCGGTACGGGGGCGTGGATTGAAACCGCTTTGGCCAGGAGCTACTGTCGCTGCCGCTCGTCGCTCCCGGTACGGGCGTGGATTGAAACTTTAAGTGAATGAACAAAATGGGTCGTATTGTCGCTTACCCTAGTGACGTTTAAAATACTAACAATCACTTGTAATTAGGAGGATCACATGACTATTCCCGGCAGGTCTATAGTTTGCTTCGTTTTTGCTATTTTAGTCTTTTTGTATGTGTGGCTATCTCCCCGGTCAAAAACTTTAACTAAAAATCACCACACAGACCCATCGAGGCGTAAATCAATTAAGCTTGGTCAAATTACCAGTGGCATCGTTTTAATATTTATGGGTTTTTGGGAGATACTTTATCCCCTCGAATAAATACTTACCAGGATGTGTTTCAGTCCTATCAATCTCCTCTCTATTTCACAAAATGGGTCGTTAGGGATAGATGTCGCTCCCTGTTCGGAAGCCTGGATTGAAGCCCAAGGTATTTGCCCATAACTAGAGCATCTTTTGTTGCGGCGTCTCGTCATTATCATTTCTCGTATGGGAGTCAAGACTGAAACTACGACAACGAGGATGATCATTCGGGTGGCGAGTCGCCCTTCCTGTATAGGGCATAAATTGGAACGCCAAAAGAGCGTTAAGCCACAAAAAGGACGCTCGAAAGCGCCCCCCTCACTCAAAAATCTCTATTTTCAATCGCTCTTCTCTCTGCAAATCCATGGAAATTTGCTCAAACCGTCTACTCCCCACCCTTAACTTTTACCTGTTTGCCCTTAAAAGCAACGCCAAGCTTGATGACGTTCTGAATACCACGAGAGCGGAGCACCGCCTCATACTGCTTTTCTTCAATTTGTCGTAGCGCTGCATCAAGAGCCGCATCTATCGACTCTTCCTGCAGCTTATCCGCTCTTTTAAACTCAAGAATAACGCCCTTTCGACCCTCTCCATTCCCACGAGGTACGATCATTACATCATGCCTTCCATAGCCGCTCTCGCGATTAGAGACCACTTCGTACTCCTTATCAAGATATACCAGAAGCCCCAAAACAAATGCATGGTAGAAGCTCTCTGAACGGTCGTCGCCCACGTCATGGTAGCTAAACGCATGCAAGACGGTCTCTTGAAGCATTCCGCTAAAAGTAGCAATATCCCCGTCCGTCAACGCTTGCAACAGCTTGATCGCAGAGCCGCCCTTTACCGTATCCGAGAACCAACTCGACAGCATTTCCGCGAAAAAATCGTGCACTTCTTCGTTCGGAATCGTCAGCATTCCGAACAGCCCCCGAAGCATTCCTTCCGTATGACGTTCCAAGTTTACTGTCTTTAAATAACCGCTTATGAGTAAAAACGACCAGATTGTCTCAGACGAGCGCTCTACGTCTCGATACACTATCGTATCATCTATCCGAATTGGGCCAATTTCTTGTCGCTTCAGCAACGCCGCAACTTGTTGTTGTATCTCTCCGCTTCCTTCTGTCACGAGCTTGCGTACGATCAAGTTATCACTCGTATTCACCCAATACGATACCAACTTTCGTTGATCCGCATATTGAATGATAGACCATGGATTGTAGATCGTGAGCGGCCTTTCTTCCCCAAAACGATACCCGTTATACCATTTAATAACCTCGCCAACCTGTTTCGTTAAACCGAAATCCTCAAGTGTTTTCTGGACCTCCGGTTCAGTAAATCCAAAGTATTCCTTGTATTCGTCCTGAATGATTGTACTCACCTTGAGGTTGTTTAATCCACTGAAAATACTTTCTTTTGCAACACGAAAAATCCCCGTCATAACCCCTTTACGAAGATGAATATTGCTCTTAAAGGCCTCTCCTAACAAAATCCGCAAGAAATTAGCCGCCTTGTCATAAAACCCGTAGATGTATGCCTCATTCAGCAGCGTGTCGTACTCGTCCACAAGAATAATAACTTTTTGCCCATGGTAAGCATGCAGCAGACGAGAAAGCAGTTCCAGACTTCCCCCGTACTCCGATTCATCCGCAGACCTATCCAAAATTCTGTTGATTACATAGTTATCATTACTTGACAGAGTACCCTTCTCATACAAATAAGAATGACGTTCTATCTCCGTAGCCAACAATGCACAAAGTCTGGAATAATTGTTTTGCCACGTATTCATCTTCAAGCTTTTCATCGTTAAAGTAATGACCGGATACTTGCCCTGCTCCTGCTGGTATCGCTCTCCTTGCTGCCAAATGTCCAAATTCCGAAAGAGGGATTTGCGATCCTCTTCCGTTTTCTCGAAAAAATAACGCAGCATGGATAAGTTGAGTGTTTTGCCGAACCTCCGAGGACGCGCAATCAGATTAACTTCAGCCCCATCATCGAGAATGTCCTTGATAAACATCGATTTATCCACATAATATAAATTCCGTTCATAAATCGCTTTAAAATCATCCACTCCGATCGGCATCCGCTTCACTGTCCACACCGCCTCGCTTTATCATTACAGTTAGTATAACCCAAGCCATTGTGTAAACCATTAATGGGGCAAATTTCAAGTAGGGTTACTCTTGGCTATTAGTATTGGAGAATAGTGCCTCTTGAACTATACTGAAAATATCTGGTGCGAACTCCAAGCTCACATGTTTTTCCCGGGAAATCCGCACCTCTTGCGGCACAGAAACTTTTGACTTTTTGTGCTAATTTCAAGCTCGTTTTCTGCATCAAAGAAGCCGATTCGCACTTTAGGGCTCCAAATCCCTTGCTCCGCAAGGGCTCAACAAGTTCGCTGTCGCTCTCTGTATGGGAGCGTGGATTGAAACCGTACGCGCTGGAGCGCAACACGATCACTTCGGCGTCGCTCTCTGTATGGGAGCGTGGATTGAAACTTATAACCAAACCTTGGCTGAGTCCTTTTCCAAGTCGCTCTCTGTACGGGAGCGTGGATTGAAACTGGGAACGGTTCAAGGCCGATCCGCTCGCGGCGTCGCTCTCTGTACAGGAGCGTGGATTGAAACATTGAATGTTTTCCACGTACTGCTTAACAATTTGTCGCTCTCTGTACGGGAGCGTGGATTGAAACTGGTTGATCTCCGCACTCGGCTCGATGCCTGCCAGTCGCTCCCTGTACGAGAGTGTGGAGCCGCAACGTTTCCAAACTGATTGGAAATCAAATTTCCTACGACTGAAATATTTCCGCCAATGAGCACACGTCCCATGAAAAGACTTCCTCTAGAGCAATACTCAAAAAATCGTATAATGCGGTTCAAGTAGGTATGCGTGACGGTCTTATACGATTCCCCAGAGCCGATGATGGGCGATTAGGCACGCGTGACAGTCTTATACGATTCGTCGGAGCCGATGATAGGCGAATAGGCACGTGTGACGGTCTTATACGATTCGCCGGAGCCGATGATGGGCGAATAGGCACGTGTGATGGTCTTATACGATCCGCCGGAGCCGGTGATGGGTGAATAGGCACGCGTGACGGTCTTATACGAATCGCCGGAGGTGGTGATGGGCGAATAGGCACGCGTGACGGTCTTATACGACTCCCGGAAGCCGATGATGGGCGAAATAGAAGTGTCGTGGGACAAAGGCCCCTCTATAACGCAGCATAAATGAAATCTGTTAAATATATAAAAACACCCCATAAAAGTTAATATACGAAAATTGTGAGGAGCGCCGAGGACCTGTTAACCCGTTGCTCCCCCCTCTCCAAACCAACCAGCGCCCTCAAGGAGGACGCTGGTTGGCTTTATGATGACCGATGAATCAGTCTGGTGTTCGCGAGAAAGAAGAATGGTCTGTCACCCGCTTATGGCTGAAAAGAAGCTCCGCAAGAACGGATGTCTAGCGAGAAAGAGAGCGGTTGATCGGGTCGCAGCAGGTATTGCTCCAGCGTTGGAGCGTAACCGCAGCTATGGTTGCCGATTCCGCTTTGGGCGGCGTCGAGCTTGACGATGGTTTCGTCGAGTCTGGTTAGCAGGTGAACGTGGCTCGTACGCGTCAAATCCTCGGTGGAGTAGTGATGCACGCTGACGTTGAACGGGAGGCCGCCGCTCGCCGCAAAACGCAGTCCGAGACCGGAGGCGTCCGTCACCGCGGCCCAACGAACGTCGGCTTTGTTGCCGTTCTCCTGTGGCTTGATATACGGCACGAACTGCTCCTGCACCGTACCTCCGTAGATGCCGAGCTTGCCGCTTTCCTTACGGTCGGCATAGCATTCGTGCGGCCCTCTGCCGAACCAGTCCATCCGGTCGAAGCCGGACGGCAGCGTCAACTCGAAGCCGAAGCGGGGCAGCGGCGGCAGTCCCTCTCTCGGCTCGGCGCGCACATCGATTCGAAGCTCGCCCCGAGCGCTTACGGTCGTTGTCGTCCGAGCCCGAAATGCGACGCTTTCGCCTCTTGCGCCGATGACGGAATCGACCGTAACTACGAACCCCGACTCGTCCGAGCGGCTGAAAGAGACGTTGCGAACGTTGGTTACAAGACGGTCGTAGCCGGCTTTAACCCATTCCTTCGCCATACGAACGTCATTGTCCAGCGGAGCGCGCCAGAGGTTCAGCTTCGGTCCGGCAGCGAGCAGAGGAACGCCGGCGACGAGCCATTCCTCGAGCTGCCCGGAGCGCTTGCAGAACGACAGCTCGAAATCCTCTCCTTGCACCCGGACGCGCGTATCTTCCTCTTCGATGCGAATTCCGTCCCTCTCTTCATCTGTCTCCGCCCGATCGAACAGTTCTGTTCGGGCTTGCGGAACGACGAGCAAAGGCAGGTCCTCCCAGGCGATCTCAAAATCCCGCTCCGCCCAAAGCGCATTCTCGCGCAAGACCAAACGAACATGAACCCAATATTCGCCCGATTCGAGCCCATGCTCCTCCGAACGTCCCTCGCGATAAGCCGCGAAAGCAGTCAGCGTCTCTTCCGGAAGCGGAATAAGCACCGTCTCCGTCTCTCCCGGCCCGGCGCAGAGCACGGGAAGCTCTCCTGCGGAGATCGTTGTCCCGGCCCGCTTCAATTCCCACTCTCCCCGCAGATGAGCCAGCGTCAGAAAATCGTAACGGTTGCGGATCGTCCATTCGCAGGTTGCCTCATTCCACGACTCCGTCTTGACCGGTTCGAGCACTTTTTTGTATTCCAGCAGCGAAGCTTTCGGCGTACCGTCCGGAAACAGCAGGCCGTCAATGCAGAAGTTGCCGCTGTGCGGCTCCTCTCCGAAATCGCCTCCGTACAAATAATACGGTTCCCCGTCCTCGGTCCGCCGCCCGATCGCCAGATCGGCCCATTCCCAGATCAGGCCGCCGAGCAGGCGCGGATACTGGTAGATGGCGTCCCAGTATTCCTGCAGATTGCCGACGGAGTTGCCCATCGCATGGCCGTATTCGACCATGAGGTAAGGGCGGGCGTCCGGCTTGTTCGCTTCGGCGATCAGCATATCGACGGACGGATACATCGTGCTGACGATATCGACGATCGGAGCGTCGTACGCCCGTTCGTAATGGATCGGACGGGTCGGATCGGCCTCGCGCACCCAAGCGGCCATCGCATCGTGGTTCGGACCGTACCCGGATTCGTTGCCAAGCGACCAGACGATAATCGACGGAAAATTGCGATCGCGCTCCACCATGCGTCTCGCCCGATCGATATACGCCTCGGTCCAGTCCGGATGCTTGGACAGATAGCTTTCCGCAGCTCCCTTGGCGAAGCCCGGCGTCTCCTGGTTCACGCGCTCTCCGGTAAACGCGAAGCCGTGCGTCTCCAGGTCCGCCTCGTCGATGACGTACAGTCCGTAACGATCGCACAGCTCCAGAAAACGCGGATCGTTCGGGTAATGGGATAACCGAACCGTGTTGATGTTGTGCCGCTTCATCAGCTCGACGTCCCGCTTCATCGACTCGACGGTCGTCGCGAAGCCGCGCCAAGGATCGAACTCGTTGCGATTGACCCCCTTGACGATGATCGGCTGCCCGTTGACGAACAGCTTGCCGTCCGCGACCCGAACGCTGCGAAATCCGACGAAAACCCGCTTCACCTCCGCCATCCGACCGTCCGGCGAGCTCACCGTGAGCAGCAGCGTGTACAAATACGGCGTCTCCGCCGTCCACGGCTTCGGATTAGCCAACACTTCGTTCAGTGTCACGCTTCGTTCCTCTCCCGGAGGCGGCGAGACCGCTTCATCGCGCTCCAGCACCGACTGCCCCTCGGCGTCCAGCAACTCGATCCGCAGCCTGCAGCCCCCCGGCTGCTCCGTCCGCGACAGATTGGCGACGGCCAACGCCACCTGCAGCTCTCCTCTACCTCCGCCTTCCTCCCATTCGGCGACAACCTTCGCGTCCCGAACGGAAAGCGGAGCCATGGCCAACAAATACACATCGCGGAAAATACCGCTCAACCGCCACTTGTCCTGACTTTCGAGATAAGTTCCGTCCGACCACTGATACACTTTGACAGCCAAGACGTTGTCGCCGGGAACGAGCCTGTCCGTAATGTCGAACTCGGAAGCCATATGGCTTCCCTGGCTGTAGCCGACCGGCGAACCGTTAACCCAGACGTGGAAAGCGGAATCTACCCCTTCGAAAACAAGGCGGACGCTGCGCCCGTTCCAAGCTTCGTCGATGCGAAACGAGGTCCGGTAGCACCCGGTCGGATTGTCCCGAGGCACATAGGGCGGATCGACCGGGAACGGATACGGGCAGCTGCTGTAGTGTGGACGGCCGTAGCCGTGCAGCTGCCAATTTCCCGGCACGGGAAGCTCGTCCCAGTCCCCGTCCGCATAATGCGGCTCCTCGAATTTCGGCGGAGCCTGCTCCGGCGATTCGCAATAACGAAACTTCCAATTCCCGTTCAATAAACGAAAAAAAGGGGACGCTTCGCGCGCCTCCTTCACCGCCGACTCTCGGCTCGCATAAGGAATCAGATAAGCGTGCGGAGGCTCCGTATTCCTCCCCGGCACGTCGAGATTCATCCAGTCGGGCACATCAACATCGTTCCGTCCCGGCCCCTGTCGCAGTTCCAGCATCGTTTCTTTTCTCCTCCGTCTCTTTCTTTATTGCCCTTTAAGCACCCGCTCGAAAAAGCCCGCCCCGCCCACCTGTCCGCCCTTGAGCACAAGCTCCAGTCCGTCCAGCTCCGCCTCGTCGGAGAACGCCCGGCACAGCGGCGCCCCCGGAGCGAGCGCGGACACGCATTCGAGCGCGTGGATGCCCAGCTCCCTCGCCACGTAGCCGGACGTGTCCCCTCCCGCGATCAGCACGCGGGACAGCCCGGCCCGAGCGACAAGCGTCCGGGTGAGCGAGCCCAGCTCGGCCCCGAGCACGCGGCTGCTGTCCTCGGGCCGCAAGCCCTGGGCCTCAAGCGCAAGGCGCAGCTCGGCGATGCTCGGGTCGGCGGGACCCGAAGCGGAATACAGCACGACGTTTCGACCGGCCTTCAGCAGCTCCCCGGCTTCCTCCAGCAGGCGCCTTCTCGCCTCGTCGGCCAGCTCCGGGCGGATCAGCTCGCGCACCGGCACGCGAATGCCGGCGAAGCCCGCTTCGAGCGCCTCGGCGATCTGCCGCTCCGTCGCCGGCGAGCAGCTCCCGGAGACGACGAGCAGCCGGTCGACGGGGGCGACGGCCGTCTCCGCCGCGCCCCCGCGAATCGAGCCGTCCGCCTCGAGGCACGCGCCTATCGCGTATTCGATGCCGGACGAGCCGACGACGAACAGAGGGCCCGAGCGCTCCGCCTCCTCCAGCATGAGCCGTCCCGCCGTCCGCAGCCTCTTCTCGTCGAAGGCGTCGAACAGCACGATGTCCGGCGCTTCGTCGCGCAGCAGCGCCTCCAGCCGGGAGCGAACATCCTTCATCTCGCCTTCCAGCGCCAGAATATCCAGCAAAGACGCACTTAGAGGGGTCTGCTTGGCCAGATGGAGACGCAAATCCGCCTCGTCCATCGGCGTCACCGGATGGCGCGACATCGTCGGGTGGCGGTCGAGCCGGTGCACCTTCTCCCCGGCCGTCGCGAAATGATGGCCGAACAGCGTGTACCGGCCCAGGTAAGGCACCCCGACCAGCAGCGGAATGTAGCGCCCGCCGAACACGTCGCGGCCGATCTCCGCGGCTTTGCCGATGCTGCCCGTGTCCGGCGAGGAATCGAAGGTCGAGCAAATTTTATAATGGACGATCGACGCCCCGGCATCCTTCAGCGTTTCAAAGATCGGCCGCAATTCTCGCTCCATCTCGTCCGGCGACATCGAGCGGCCGACGCCGGCCACGCCGAAGGCGTCGGCCCCGGCGAACCGGCCCTCAAGCCGTTCAGCGGTCGGCGGCTCCAGAAACAGCACCGGCTTCAGCCCGGAGCGGAACAGCGCCTCCAGCACGTCCGTCGAACCGGTAAAGTCGTCTCCATAATAGCAGATCGGGCGTCTGCCCGTCGCGGCCGGGCGAGCCGTCTCGTTCGCATTCATCCGCATCAGCCCTTTCCGTATTTGTCGATGGCCCGCTGCAGGCTCGGATGGCTCCGCGCATATTCGTCCAGCGGAATGCCCCGGACCGCCGCCTCCCAGCCGAGCTTCATGCTCTCGAAGCCCGCGGCGGGGCCGTCCGGATGCGCCAGCATGCCGCCTCCCGCCAGATGCATGACGTCGACGCTTCCCGCCGTCGCCTCGTAGGTCGCCGGAGCCGTTCCCGCCCATTGAGCCGACGATACGACCGGCATCGCCTCGCAGCCGCCGAACAGCGGCGTCGCGCATGCCTTGATCGAGCGCAGCACGGACTCGTTGCTTTCGTAAAACTTGCTGTTCAAGCCGTTGACGTGCAGTTGATCCGCCCCGCAGAGCCGGCAGAGCTTCTGGTAGGCGGCAAACTCGATCCCGAGCAGCGGGGCCCGCGTCAGCATCCCCCATTGATTGCGATGCCCGTGAATCGGCACCTCGCTGAAGCCGTTCAAGTAAGCCAACCCGGCCAACCCGACGCTCAGAATGCTGACCATGACGCACGTGCCGCCCGACCGGACGACCAGGTCGTGATTCGCCTTCAGCTCGTCGATGTCGCCCGTAATGTTGAACGCGTACATCAGCTTTTTACCGGTGACGTCCGCCGCCCGCTCCACCGCCTCCATCACCGTTTTTACCTTCAGTTCCAACGGAAAATAGGGCGGATCGGCGTTTAATTCGTCATCCTTGATAAAATCCATCCCCGCCAGCGCAAGCTCGTACACCAGCTTGCCCAGCTCCTCCGGCGACAGCCCGACGCTCGGCTTGACGATCGTGCCGAGAATTGGCCGCCCGTAGACGCCCGTCAGCCTTCTCGTGCCGTCGATGCCGAACTTCGGTCCCGGATAACGCCGGGCAAACGAAGCGGGCAGCTCCAGATCGACGAGCCGCAGGCCCGACAGCTCCTGCAGCTCGTATAAATTGCCCGCGACCGCGGACATCAGATTCGGGATCGAAGGCCCGAAATTATGCAGCGGGAACGACACCGTCACACGCCCCCGCCTGTATTTGCCGTCGTGTCCCGGCGGCAGCTTCGCGCCGGGCAGGGAGGGAGCGTCCGCCGCCTCCAGCTCCTCGATCGCTTCCACTCTGGCGGCATGCCGCTCCTTCAGCGCATCCGTCTCGCCGGGAACCGCCGTGAACGTTCCCGTCGACTGCTCCCCGGCGATGATCTGCGCGACCTTCTCCAGCGAATGCGGCGTTTCCGCCAAATAGACCGCCTTGACGCGTTCTTCGCTCATGTTCCGTTCCCCCTGAATCCTCCCGCGATTTCGGCTCCCGCGCCGTCTCTCAGCATACCGGCGGCAGACCGCCGCCTCCGAAGACCGGCTTGTCGATCGTCTCTCCCCGACTTAAGCGCGCCAACGTTATTTTCACCTGCTCCACGCCCAGACGCGGGCTGGAGAGCACCGGCTTGCCGGTCTCGGCGGCCAGCGCCTTCTCCATCCGCGCCATCGAGCCTTGCGCCAGCACGATCGCGTCCGCGTCCCGGGCGGCGCGAAGCGCGGTTTCCAGCAAAATGCGGTCGTGCTCCTCCGGCCTGCCGCCGGTCAGCGCTTCGAACGCGCCTTCCGCCAGTCCGTTGACGAGCTTGACGTCTCGGCCCAGCTCGGCCGCCTTCGCCTCGATGAGGCGCATCGTCGGCCGCAGCGTCGACGGCAGCGTGGCCAGCACGGCGACGCGGCCGTAGTCGGCGGCCGCCTTGGCCGCCATCGCGTCGTCGATCTTGACGATCGGGACGCCGATCAGCTTGCGCGCCTCGTCCGCGACCTCGCCGACCGACGAGCATGTATTCAGGATCACGTCGGCTCCCAGCTCTTCGCCGTGATGGAAGTATTGCACGAGCCTGCGGGCGACTCCCGGCGGAATATGTCCCGCCCGGACGACGTCTCCGATCAAGGAGTCGTCGATAATGTTCACCAGCCTTACGTCCGGCAGCAGCTCGCGGAATACGGCCTTCAGCGGATCGGCCAGCCCCTGGCCGGTATAGACGGCAACGACGGTTTTCATCGCTTTGTTCCTCCTTTGACGGTTCGGCGCGGCATCGCGTGCCCGCGCGTCACCATACGATCTCTTTGTCCGGACGCCGGTAATCGCCCTCGCGCATCGGCGCCGTCTCGTACACCTTGCGTCCGCTATAATACGGATGATAGCGTCCTTCCGGGGAAATGCCGACGACGTCGTCTCCGCACCATTGCGTCAGGAACGTCTGTCCGATCGCCGTCTCGACGGTCGTGCGCATATCGAGCGGGAACGTCACCGTAATCGTTTCTCCCTCGCTCGCCTCGCCCAGCAGCAGGAAATGCTCCTTGACCCAGCTGCTCGGGTCCATGCCGCGGGCTTCCGCGACGCTGCCGCCGCGCTCGCGGACGACTCTCACCTTCGTATATCCGGCCCACTCCGGAATGCGGATCCGCAGCTCGGGGATATTCCGGCGAACGTGCAGCACGACCTTCCCCTCATGAGGCAAATAGCTGTCGACGTCCAGCCAGACCGAACCGCGATTGAGCAGGAAGTTGACGCTCACCTTGCCGTCCCGCTCGGTGATCGTATTGCTCCATCCCATGTACAGGCCGCGGGTGCCGGAGCCGAGACAGCAGATTTGCAGGTCGTTCGTATGGCCGCGTCCGTGATTGACGTCGCAGCAGAAGTCGTTCGGAGCAGAGTAGCCGGCGAAAGCTCCGCGGGTGCGCTTGGCGACGTCGGTGTAGCTGATGAAGCCCGGAACGTTGCCCGACTTGTCGTCCGTTTCCTTCACCCAATCGAGGTCGAGCAATTGCGACTCGGCCAGATGATTGCGGAGGAACCGTTCGACCGTTCCCCAATATTTCGTGTATCCGCTCTTGGCCAGCGTGATCCCCGTCGCGATCAGATCGACCAGCGAGCAGGTCTCGTGCTCGTACGCCTGCTCCTTCAAGTCGCCCGGCGTCCAGCCGAACGAAGTGCACTTGGTCAGCGCCCAAGCGAAGCTCTTCTCCACCCAGGCGATCAGCTTGGCGTCGCCCGTAAAGACGCCAAAGCGGGCGATCGCGTCCAGCGTGCCGAGACGGGTATGGAAATGGCCGCTCCGGTAGGCCAGCGCGTCGTTAAAGCTGCCGTCCTCGTTAAACACGCCGCTGCGCTCGACGATCAGCGCGGTGAAGAAGCGGCACAGCTCGAACGCGTCCTTGTTGCCCGTCACCTCGTAATATTTGAGCAGCGGCATAATGAGCCGTCCGCAGAACGCGGCCGGATCGGGAGCAAGCCGGAGCAGGACGGCGTTGCGGGACGGCCAGCCGTCTTCCATGTACTCCGAGGCCGGATAGTACCACACCTCGCGCTCCTTGATTGCGATTCGCTTCAGCGCGGCGACGTGACGGTCGGCCGCCTCCTTGACCTTCGGATCTCCGGTCGTCATGTACCAGGTCGTCAGCGACAAAATGACGGCCCGCTGATCGATCAGATTGGCGTTCTGCTCCCAGTCGAAATTCGGGTTATGCTGCCGGTAGCTGAGTCCGTCCTCCTTGAAGAACGTCAGCAGGTTCTCGCGATATTGCGCCTCGATCTCCTCGCCCAGCGTCTCTCCAGACATGTGGCGGGCCAAAATCATGCCGTCGATCATGCGGCCGTGCGACGAGCCGAAATCCCAGTCTCCGTGCGTCAGATTGGCCGGTTCCGTCATCAGGTTCGCCGCGAAAAAGGGATAGCCGTGAAAATCCGGATCGGACATCCCCGCCATCGCGTTCAGCGCATGGCCGGCCCGCTCCTCCAGCATCAGCGTATCGGGAATCAGTCGTTTAGCCATATTCTATCTCTCCTCTTCCGTTCTTGTCGCGCAAAGCTTGCGTGCGTTCACGTCTTGCCGCAGACGAACTCGCTGCGGAATTCCCCGATCGTCTTGCCGGTCTTCTTCTTGAAAATCTGGCTGAAATACCGATAATCCTCATACCCGACCTTGCGGGCGATCTCGTAGTTTTTATAAGTCGGCACGCGCATCAGCTCCATCGCCTGCCGAATGCGGATATCCGCCAGGTAATCGACGAAATTGTGCCCGGTCATCCTTTTGAACAGCCGGCTCAGGTAGTCCGGATTGACGAAGCGGCTTTCCGCGATCTGCTGCAGCGACAGCGGCTGGTCGTAGTGCGACTCGATCAGCCTCTGCACCTCGCGGACGATCCGCTCTCCCTGCGTCGCTCCCTGCCGCTCCGCCGACGCCAGCACGGCCGGAATCAGCTCCTCGGCGAACAGCGCCCGCACCGAATCCGGATCGCTCCTGGCCCGCAGCTCCTCCGTCAGCTCCAGCGGGGACCTGCCGCAGACGCTCTCCAGCCCGGAATCGTGGGCGCGCAGCTGGCGCTCGATCGCATGGACGAGCAGGGCGGCGGCCTGGTGGAGCCGCTCCGCCGTCGCCGATTCGCAGCAGACGGAAGCGAGCAGCAGATCGAATTCCCGTTCGGCTTCCTCCCGGTTTCCCATCTGCAGCGCCAGCAGGAACGCCTGCTCGCGCTTCTGCGGATACGGCTGCGAGGCCGACCCGGCGGAGCCGTCCGAGGCGGACGAAGGCGAAGCCGACAAGAGCGCTTCCTTCTCCGACAGCTTCCGGCCGGCAAGGGCGGCCTGCGCCCGCTCGAATGCCCGCCTCAGCCCAGCCGCCCCCGCCCCCGCCTCCGCGGCCGCGCTCTCGCTTACGCCGATGCTGTAGCCGACGCCGTCCATCCGCTTCAGCTCGGCCTGCACGGCGCCAAGCAGCCGTTTCAGCTCGCCGGGAGCCAACGGGTCCGCCGCGAGGGCGCCGACCGCTCCCGGGCGGCCGTCCGGCGACGGAGACAAAGCCAGCTCCCACTCGCCGCCGAAGTAGAACGCCCGCTCCCGCTCAAGCTTATCGCGCAGCGGACGCAGCCAGGCCGCGCCGCCTCCGTCCTCCCGATACCGGTCGGCCTGGGCGACGAAGACGACCGCCTCCTTGCCCGCCCAGGAAGACGGCGGACCGCCGCCTTCCCGCTCCCGACCGGCGCGTTCCAGCAGCAAGTCGCGAAACCATCCGTCGCTTCTCCCCGCCTCTTCGACTTTCCGGCGCTCGCCCGCCCTCCGGTCGAGCTCCGCCACCGCCTTGTCCAGCACGGCGGTCAGCTCCTCCTTCTTGACCGGCTTGAGCAAATAGTCGAAGGCATGATGGCGAATCGCCTGCTTCGTATACTCGAAATCCGAATAGCCGCTGACGACGATCGTGAGCAGCTCCGGCAGCGCGCCGTCCAGCAGCGCCAGCAGCTCCTTGCCGTCCAGTCCCGGCATCCGCATGTCGAGAAACAGCAGGTCCGGCTTCTGCGCCAAGGCCATCTCGTAAGCGTCCTGTCCGTCCGCGGCTTCGCCGGCGAGCCGGAGGTTCAGCCGCTCCCACGGAATCGATTGAATGAGCCCGCGCCGAACCCACATCTCGTCGTCGACCACCATCACCTTCCGCATGCCGAACCTCCTCCTTTTGCGCGGCCCCCCGGCCTCCATAATCTCTTGTTCCGTCTCAGCCCTTGACCGAACCCGCCGTCAAACCGTCGATAATATAGCGCTGCAGCAGCAGATAGACGAGCAGCACCGGCAGCACGACGATCACCATGAAGGCGAAGACGACGCCCCAGTTCGTGTTGTACAGCGATACGAAGTTGAAAATCTGCAGCACGATCGTCCACTTCGTGCTGTCCGTCACCAGGTAGAACGGCCCGAAGAAGTCGTTCCACACCGACACGATCACGACAATCGACACCGTGACGAGCACGGTGACCAGCAGCGGCAGGATGATCCGGGCGTACAGACGGAAAAATCCCGCCCCTTCGATCTGCGCCGCCTCGTCCAGCTCCCGCGGAATCTGCTTCATAAAGCCGACCAGCAGAAAAACGGAAAACGGAAGCAGCACCGCCGTGTAGTACATGATCATGCTGAAGTACGTGCCCTTGATGCCGAGCATGTCCATAAGCCGGATCGTCGGCACGATCGACACCGGCACGATCAAGCCGAGAATAAACGTCATATACAGGCCGCGCATAAGCCGGTCGTCGCGCCGCTGAATCACGAAGGCGGCCATCGACGCGAACAGATTGACGCAGACGACGGTCAGCCCCGCCAGCAGAAAGCTGTTTTTGAAGCCGCGCAGAATGTTGCCCTGCTCGAATACTTTTTCATAGTTGCCGAACATCCACTCCGACGGAAGCCCCATGCCGAACAGCGCCGACTCGCGGACGCCCTTGAACGAGTTGACCAGAATCATGTAAAACGGAATGAGGATGACGAGCGCTCCGAGCAGGACGAAGAGATGCAGCGCGAGCTTTTTGCCTCCCTGTCTCATCACATCTCCACCTCCCGCTTCTTAAGCGCCGCCAGCACCGGAAGGCCGACAACGGTAACAAGCGCGAACAAGACCAGGTTGATCGCCGTCGAGTAGCCCATCTGCCCCATGCTGAACGTGCTGCGGATGTAGGTGTAGAAAACCTCCGTCGTGTAGCCCGGACCGCCGTCCGTCAGCACCATGACCATCTCGAACACCTTCATCGAGCCGATGAGCGACAGCAGGATGTTGACCGTTGTCGACGAGGCGACCAGCGGCAAAATAATATTTTTGAGCCGGTGCCAGTAGTTGGCTCCGTCGATGGCCGAGCTCTCCAGCAAATCCTTCGGAATAAACTGTAAGCCGGCCAAGTAGATGACCATCGTAAAGCCCGATACCTTCCACAAGTCCGTCAAAATGATCGAAAACAGCGCCCACTTCGGATCGTTCAGCCAGTCCTGGGCCATAAAGCCGAGTCCGACGCCTTCGAGAATCGTATTGACGATGCCGTGCTCGGGATGGTAGATGGCGCGGAACACGTAACCGATGACGATCGGCGCGATGACGTACGGCATAAAAAAGACCGTGCGGAAAAAATTCCTCATCCGGATCGACTCGTTCATGACAAGCGCGAGCGCGAAGCCGACGACGTTCTGCAGGACGGTGACCGCCGCAGCGAAAATCAATGTATTGCTAAGCGCCTTCCCCAGTCTCGGTTCCCGGAAAAGAGCCGCGTAATTGTCGAAGCCAATGAACTTGACCGAATCGGCGTTAATGTTCCAGTCCGTAAAGCTGTAATACACTCCGAACAGCGTCGGGGCGATAAAAAACAACAGAAAAACGGCGACTGCGGGGTAAGAAAAATAAAGTGGATATTTGCGCCTTTCCACGTCTCCCCCTCCTTCTCCTAAGGTGGATGGGGCCGTTCCGCGCGAAGCCGATTGCCGTCTTCGCGCGGAGGCAGCCCCGTCTTGTTGTCGGACTATGCGAATCAGAAGCCTTCCAGCAGCTTGGCTTTGCCGTCCTTCTGGTAGTTGGCGCCGAATTCTTCGATCGCTTCGTCGATATCGCCCTTAAGGAAGAAGTTTTGCAGCGTCTTCGAGAAATCCACGAACGACGCGGTCAGCCGGTTCTGAATATTGACGCGGGATTTGCCGGCGTCGATGAACGCCTTGACGTCCTCCTGCACCGGGTACAGCTCGCTTGTCGCCCCTTCGAAAATCGGGATGCCCGGCTTGTTCGCGTAAAACAGATCAACGTTGTCCGGCTGCAGCATGAATTTCACGAGCTCGATGGCGACGTCTCTGTTTTTCGCTTTTTCCGGCACCATCAGTTGGTTCGGAGGAGTGATCATCGCGACGCCCTGATCGTCGGCGGACGGGAACGGGAAGAAGCCGAGATTGTTCGTTACCCAGTCTTTGCCGAATTTTTGCTCCATCTGCGAGACGATGCCGTCCAGCATGAAGGCCATCGCCACCTTGCCGTCGCCCATCTCGTTCTGCATTTCGTCGTAGGTGCCGGCCATGACGTTTTTCTGATACAGGTCCAGCTCCTTGAGCTCCTTCTGCTTGGCGAACAGATCCCTCAGCTCGGGGATGTCGGCGAACTTGAGCTCGTTGCGGTTCAGCTTGGCGACGCCTTCGTCGCCGATCGCCGGGTCGACCTGCGTCACCCATCCGGTATAGTAGAACACCTGCGGCGGCCAGGCGTCCTTGACGCCCTCGTAGAACGGCGTGAAGCCCGCCGCCTTGATCTTCTTGGCGATCTCGATCAGGTCGGCGTAATTTTTCGGCACGTCCACGCCCGCCTGCTTGAACACTTCCTTGTTGTAGAACACGCCCATCATGCCGGTGGAGCCGTAAGGAACGCCGAAAATTTTATCGTTCTCCACCTGCGCCTGCTTGATCGAATCGAACACGTTGTCCCAGATGCCGGATTCGCCGGTCCATTCGTGCAGCGTCTCCGCCGCTCTCAGCTTGACGTACTGCTTGGTGCCCGGCTGCATCAGGAACAAGTCGGGGAAGTCCCCGGTCGAGAACCGCGTCTTGATCAGGTTGTCGTAATCGCCGCCCGGCAGCGCCTGCAGCTCGACTTTGTTGCCCGTTTGCTGCTCGTAGGCGTCGAACACCTTCGTGAACGCCGTCGTGTCCTCGGTGTTGGAGATAACGAACGTCAGCGTGACCGGATTGCTGCTTTTGGGACTTTCCGAAGCGCCGGACGAAGCCGACGGGGATGCGGCGCTGCCGCCGTTTCCTTTGTCCCCTCCGCCTCCGCAAGCCGCGAGCGACGCGCCCAGCAGGCTGATGGCCACCGCCGCGGATACCGCTTTCATCTTTTTCATATCGTTGCGAGCCTCCCTTTATAGTCGTTCTCTTGAGTACGTTTTCATTATAAAGGAAGCGTTTTCTGTAACCCCATTCACGATTTTGACCCGTTATGTTGAATAATCCGACCTCCTTGCGATTTCGAATCGGTAGAAGCCTCCGGCAGCCCGTCGCACGGAAGCGAAAGAACGATTCTCGTTCCCGCTCCCTTGCGGCTTTCGATCTCGAAGCCGAGCCGTTCCCCGTACCGGATGGCGTATCGGGCGAAGACATTGCGCACGCCGATTCCTCCCTCGGAGACGGAGACGGCTTCCTCGGAATGCAGCGACATCCTCAGCTTTGTCCGCAGGTCGACGAGCCGCTGCTCCGACATGCCGACGCCGTCGTCGGCTACGGCCAGAACGAAACGGCCTTCCTCCTGCTTCGCGGCGATGCGGATCGTTCCTTTACCCCGCTTGCGCTCCAGTCCGTGGAAAACAGCGTTTTCGACAAGCGGCTGCAGCGTCATTTTCAACACCGGATAATTGTACAGGCTTTCGTCCACGTCCGCCTCGTAAGCGATTTTATCGTCGAACCGGATGCTCTGGATTTTCATATAGGCCTCGATCTGATCCAGTTCCTCCTGCAGCGTGACGACCTCGTCGCGATTGCGCGTGTTGTAGCGGAACATATCGGCGAGCGCATGGGCGATCTCCCCGATCTGCGGCGCCCGGTGATAGTCGGCCATCGCCCGGATAATGTCGAGCGTGTTGTACAGAAAATGCGGATTGATCTGCGAATACAGCATCGCCAGCTCCGCGTCCCGCAGCTTGATCTGGTTGACGTATTTGTGCTCGATCAGGTTGCGAAGCTCTTCCTGCATCGCGTTGAAGTTGGACGCGATCAGCCCGATCTCGTCGGCCCGCCTGATCTCGACCCGCTCGGAGAAATCCCCCCGTTTGATACGGTTGACGTGCTTGTAAAGCGTCTGAATCGGCTGCGTAATGCGACGGCCGAACAGCACGGAAATAATAAAGGTCAGCACGAAGGCGCCGACGGCCGTCGCGATGACCGTCGTTTTGATCTGGTCGATCGGCCCCAGGATGTCCCGGCGCGGCGTCGAGATCACCGCTTTCCAGCCGCTCGATTCGGAGACGATGTACGAGACAAACTGCTCGTCGTCCTCGCCCTCCGTCCAGAACTTGCCCTCGGAGCCGTCCAATCGGTTCAGCAGCCGTTTCTCGGGAGCCGGAGCGTCGGGCCGGGAATCGTAGACGAGGCCGTCGCGCTCGTCCAGCACGAGAATCCGGCTGCGCGCCGACAGATCGTCGCTGCGGCCGGTCGCCCGGAACAGGTCGTCCCCGTATTCGACGCGAACAACGATAAAGCGCTCCGGATTGGAAAAGTCGCGGATCAGAATCGACGAGGAATACGCCGTTCCGTCCGCGTCGGTCGTGCCGTCCCCGGAGCTGGGACCGTTGAAGAACACTTCCCCGTCCTTGGCCACCGTTCGCAGAAACCATTCCGAGTTGCGCACCTGCGCGGCCGTCCACGGCTTGTAATCGTTCGAGGCGGCCAGCAGTTCCCCGGTGCGGTAATAAATCTGGAAGCGGATAAAGCCGCGGATCGGCGTGGCGTTAAAGCTTTTCAAGTATAGGTTTTCCAGCTTCTGGCGAAATAGAAACTGATTTTGCTCGCTCATCTCCGGATACGCGTTGATGCCGTCGATATATTCCTGGTCGTAGTACGGCGCGAGCAGCAGATTGCGTTTGCTGCGAAAATCGTTGTCCATATTGTTGGCGATCTGCCGAACGATCTGCAGGTTGGCGGATTCGACCCGGCCCTTGATCGTCGAGGACGACAGGTAGAAGGATACGGTTCCGACCATCAGGATGGACAGCAAAATGATGACGAAATAGCTGAAAAGCAGAACCGTGCGGATCCGGGAAAAGAAGTCGCGAATTTTGCCGACGATCGGCCTTCCGCTTGCTTTCATCTTCTTTTCCCTCCCCGATGCGATCCTGCTTGTCCGTGTTCACAAATTATAAACCGACCGGAACCGGATCACCAGTCGGATTTGCCTGGCAATCGGTCAAGCTTCGGACGGACGAATGAAGCTCTCGAACAGATACTCGCCCGAGCCGATCTCGAAAACGGACGGGTCCCCGGAGCCGGCGGACGGCGAAGCTTCCGCGCGGACTTCGGCGCCGGGCACGAAGACGGTGGCCGTCGCCCCCGCCGGCACGCGGACGGTCAGGCGGAACCGGCCGTCCGGCGACAGCTTCCAGTCGGTCGATATCGGACCGTACAGCGATTCGTATTCGGCCTGCGCTTCCGTAAGCCGTCCGCCCGGCCGCGGCCGGATAATCGCGTGGCGGAAGCCGGGCTGTGCCGGATCGGCCTCGATGCCCGCCATATAACGGAACATCCACTCGCCGACGGAGCCGAGCGAATAATGGTTAAACGAGTTCATCGACGGCGTCTGGAAGCCGTTATGCTCGGTCCAGCCGTCCCAGCGCTCCCAGATCGTCGTCGCTCCGTGCTTGATCGAATACATCCAGGACGGGAACGCCTCCTGGGTCAGGAGCGCGTAAGCGACGTCGAGCTCCCCGCTGTCCGTCAGCGCGGGCAGAAGATAGCCGACGCCGAGGAATCCGGTCGACAGGCGGTCTCCCCGCTCGCGAATGTTGTCCGTGAGATGCTGCAGAGCCTTGTCGCGCAGCCCGTCTTCCAGCAGGCCGAACTGCAGCGCCAGCACATAGACGGTTTGCGTTTCGCCGCGAATGCGGCCCTCGCCGTCGACGAAGGCGCGGCGGAAAGCGGCGGCGATGTCTTGGAACAGCCCGTTGTAATGCGCTTCGTCTTCCTGGTTGCCCAGCACGCCGGCGATGCGCGACAGCAGCTTCGCGCTGTAGGCGAAGTAAGCCGTCGCCAGCACTTCGTTCGGCGTATCGGCGTCGATCGACAACCAGTCGCCGTAGTTGGCGTAATTCGGACGCACCAGCTCGTCGCTGTTGGCCTTCAAATATTCGACCCAGCGGACCATCGCTTCGTAATGGGTTTCCAGAACGCGGGTATCCCCGTACATCAGGTACAGCGTCCACGGGATGACGACGCCCGCGTCGCCCCAGCCGGCATTGTCGGGCGCGAACCAGTTCAGCCGGGTGTTCCACATCTTGTGCCGGATCCAGCCGGCGTCCGGAGCCACGTCGGTGAACGCGCCGGACGGCTGCTGCGCGTCGATCATGTCCCACATGAACTTGGTGAAGAAGCGCGATACGTCCATATTGTACGAAGCCGTTCGGGCAAAAATCTGCGCGTCCCCGGTCCAGCCGAGCCTTTCGTCGCGCTGCGGGCAATCGGTGGGCACGGACAGGAAGTTGCCGCGCTGGCCCCAGACGATGTTCGAATACAGCTTGTTGACCATCGCGTCGTTCGTCCGCAGCCGCCCGGTGCGCGGCGTGTCGGAATGAATAACCTTGCCGACAATCGTATCGAGATCCGCTTCGCCGGGATAACCGATCAGCTCGACATAGCGGAAGCCGTGGAACGTAAAATGCGGCTCGTAGCTTTCCAGGCCGTCGCCCTTCAAAATATAATGGTCCTGCTGCACGGCCACCCGAAGGTTGTCCAGATACAGCGAACCGTCCGGATTGAGCATTTCCGCGTGGCTGAGCGTAAGCTTCGTGCCGCGCGCTCCTCTCGCTTTCACTTCCGTCCAGCCGACCATATTTTGTCCCATATCGTAAATGTACGTGCCCGACTCCGTACGGCGAACGGAAATCGGCTTCATCGTCTCGGTAATCCGCACCGGCGGCTCGATCGAGGCGGTCAGGAGCCCGTTGTAGCCCGGACGGACGTCCGGACGCTCCCAGCCCGAGTCGTCGAAGCCCGGACGGTCCCAGCCGTCCAGCTCCAGCCGCGCGTCGTACGCCTCGCCCTTGATCATGTCGGAGTATTGAAGCGGTCCGCGGGTCGTTCGCCAGGACGCATCGGTCGCGACGATCCGCTTCGTTCCGTCGGCCAGCTCGATATGGAGCTGCAGCAGGAAAAACGGACGCTCCCCGTACACCTTATTGCCGAGAAATCCGACGGTTCCGCAATACCAGCCGTCGCCCAGCACCGCGCCCACTGCGTTATCCCCTTCGGTCAGAAGATGCGTCACCTCGTAGGTCTGCACCTGCACGCGCTTGTCGTAATCGGTAAAGCCCGGCGCGAACAGATCGCCGACCTTCTCCCCGTTTATTCTCAGGTCGTACAGCCCCAGCGCGGTGGCGTAGACGGTCGCTCTCGCCACCCGGCCTTCGATGGCGAACGACTTGCGCACGAACGGAGACGGCTGCATAGCCACGTTGGCTTCCGTCTTGCGGCCGATCCAGCCCGCCTTCCATTCGCCGCGGTCGAGCAGTCCCATCGTCCAGAACGCCGTCTCGCTCCACTCGGACGGTCTACCCTGCGCATCCCAAGCCTGGACCTTCCAATAATAACGTCCTTCGGAGACGAGCGGCTTCCCTTCGTACACGATTTGAATGGAGCGGTCCGACGCCACCTTGCCGGTATCCCATTGATCTCCCTCGTGGCGATCCAACGCTTCCCGCGAGGAGGCGACGAGCACGCGATAGGCGCTCTGCGCCGCTCCCCGCTCCGGCGATTCCAGACGCCAGAACAGCCTCGGCTGCTTCTCGTCGAGTCCGAGCGGATTTTCGATGTATTCCGTTTTTAATTGGACGACGCGCAATGACATTGGCGATTCCTCCGCATTCCCTGTAGTGGTCTTGCCGGCGGACGGCGATCTGGCGCGTCCGTCGTCGTTCAAGTCTCGTTCAGTCGGCCCGCGACGCTTCCTCGGCGGCCAGTACGGCTTTCACCGCCGCCTGCCAGCCCCGGTTCAATCTCTCGCGCGTCCCCGACTCCATATTCGGCGAATAGATTTTATTTTTGCGATAAAAGGAAAACAGCGTCTCCCGATCCCACCATCCGAGGGCGAGTCCGCCCATGTAAGCGGAACCGAGCGCGGACAGCTCCTCCGCTTCGGAGCGGACGACCTCCGCGTCCAGCAGATCGGCCTGGAAACGCATCAGCAGCTCGTTGGCGGTCGCGCCGCCGTCGACGCGAAGCTCGCGCAGCGGCAGGCCGGTCTCCGCCGACAGCAGCCGGACCGCGTCCGCGACCTGGAAGGCGATGCTCTCCAGCGCGGCGCGCAGCAGGTGGCGGCGGTCCGACGAGCGGTTCAGCCCGATGACGGCCGCCCGGGCGCGGGCGTTCCAGTGCGGCGCGCCCAGTCCGACGAACGCGGGGACGAGATAAACCCCGCCGTTATCGCCGACTTCGGCGGCAGCCGCCTCCAGCTCGGCGTAGTCGTTGAACAGGCCCAACTGGTTGCGTACCCAATTCAAGCAATCTCCGGTCGAGCGAATGACGCCCTCCAGCGCGTACTGCGTCCGGCCGCCGATGCTCCAGGCGATCGCGGTCACCAGTCCGTGACCGGCTGCGACAGGCTCGTCGCCGGTGTGCATCAATACGGACGTTCCCGTGCCGTACGTGCCCTTGGCCATTCCCGGCCGCACGCACTGCTGTCCGAACAGCGCCGCCTGCGAGTCGCCGATCACGCCCGCAATCGGCTTCGGGACCGGAAACAGCTCCGGCTCGTCCGTCAGGCCGAATACGGCGTCGCTGTCCTTCGCTTCGGGCAGCAGAGACAGCGGAATGCCGAACTTCTCCGCCAGCTCCTCGTCCCACTGCAGCGTATGGATGTTGAACAATTGGGTCCGGCTCGCGTTCGTATAATCGGTCGCATGCACGCTTCCGCCCGTCAGCTTCCAGATCAGCCAGCTGTCGACCGTACCCGCGGCCAGCCGCTCCAGCGGAATGCCGGCCGCCGCATGCTCCAGCAGCCAGCTCCATTTTCCCGCCGAGAAATAAGGGTCCAGCGGCAGACCGGTTTTGGCGGCCGCGAGCGTCTCCAGCCCTTCCCGCTTCATCCGCTCGCACCAGTCGGCGGTGCGCCGGCACTGCCATACGATCGCGTTGGCGACGGGCAGGCCCGTCTCGCGATCCCAGATCAGCGCCGTCTCGCGCTGATTGGTAATCGTCAGCGCCGCCACGGCGTCCGCGCCGATGGCCGCCTTCTCCATCACGCCGCGAATGGCGCCTTTAACGTTATCATACAGTTCGAGCGGATCGTGTTCCACCCAGCCGTCCCGCGGATAGATCTGGCGGTGCGCGAGCGAGCAGCGATGCCGGATGCGCCCCTCCCGGTCGGTCAGCAGGGCCTTGGTGCCGGCCGTGCTCTGATCGACGGTGAGCAGATAGAGGTCCGCGCCGCTCATTGCGCCCGCGCGCCGGTCCGGCTTAACAGCTGTTCGGCCAGCTTCTTGACGTTGTCCGCGGAAATTCCGTAATGGCGGAACACCTCCGCCGACTTGCCGGCGATCGCGGGCTCATCGGGAATGCCGAGAATCCGCAATGGAACGGGACAATGCTGGGAAGTCACCTCGGCCACCGCGGCGCCGAGGCCGCCGTACACGCTGTGCTCCTCCAGCGTAATGATCGCCCCCGTCTCTTCGGCCGCGGCGATGATCGCCTCCGCGTCGAGCGGCTTGATCGTATGCATGTTCAGCACGCGCGCCCGGATGCCCTCCCGAGCCAGCAGCTCCGCCGCGTCCAACGCCACCCGCACCGTCTCGCCCGCCGCGATCAGCGTCAGGTCGCCGCCGTCCTTCAGGCGCACCGCTTGACCGAGGACGAATTCGCGGTCGTCGTCCTCCTCGTACACGTCCTCGACCGGATTTCGGCCGAGCCGCACGTAGACGCCGCCCTCGTACCCGGCGATCGCCTTGGTCATCTTCTTCGTCTCGTGACGGTCCGCCGGGAGCACGACCGCCAGACCGGGAATGGCCCGCGTCACGGCGATGTCCTGCACCGAGTGGTGGGACATGCCGAGCGCCCCGTAGGAGACGCCGCCGCTGATGCCGATCAGCTTGACGTTCGTCGCCGAATAGGCGACGTCGACCTTGATCTGTTCGATGCTCCGCATGCTCAGGAAGCAGGCCGGAGACGTCACGAACGGCGTTTTGCCGCTGTGCGCAAGTCCGGCCGCGATGCCGACGATATTCTGCTCCGCGATGCCGGTCTCCACGAACTGCTCGGGATACCGCTTCGCGAACGGAGCCATCGCCGCCGAGCCGCGCGAATCGCTGGCCAGCACCATGATATCGCGGTTGCCCTCCGCCAGCTCGAGCAGCGCCTCGCACATCGCCTGACGGTTCGGAATCGTATTAGGCATGGGTCCCGCTCCTTTCCTCTTCGCCCGCAAGCGCAGCCAGCGCGGCATCGAGTTCCTCGTACGCCTGCTTCAATTGCTCGTCGTTCGGGACGTGATGGTGCCACTCCGGTTTATTTTCCGCAAAAGAAACGCCCTTGCCCTTGACCGTGTTCGCCAGCAGCAGCGTCGGCTTGCCGACGGCCTCCGGCACGCTGCGGAACGCCTCAAGCAGCGCGTCGTAATCGTGTCCGTCCACGGTGACGACCTGCCAGCCGAACGCCTCCCATTTGCGATCCAGCGGTTCCAGCGCCATGACGTCTTCGGTGCTGCCGCTGATCTGCAGCCGATTGCGATCGATGATGCCGACGAGATTGTCGAGCTTGTAATGAGCGCCCGCCATCGCCGCCTCCCAGACCGAGCCCTCCGCCTGCTCGCCGTCGCCCATCAGGCAGTACACACGGTACGGCTTGCCGTCCCGCTTGGCGGCCAGCGCCATGCCGACCGACACGGCGAGGCCGTGGCCGAGCGCCCCGGTGTTCATCTCGATGCCGGGCACCTTGTTGTTCGGATGGCCGATCAGCCTCGTGCCGAACTGACTGAACGTGGACAGCTCCTCCTTCGGAAAATAGCCGAGATCGGCCAGAACGCACCACAGCGATTCCACGCAGTGCCCCTTGCTAGCCACAAAACGGTCGCGCTCCGGCAGCTTCGGATTACGCGGGTCGTGCTTCATCACTTCATAATAAAGAGCGGTCAGAATGTCGGTATTGCTAAGCGAGCCACCGGTGTGCCCGCCCTTCGCCGCGTGGATCATCGTCAGCAGCTCCTTGCGGATTTGCAGCGATTTGCGCTTCAGTTCCAGTACGGTTGCCATGATTACACACTTCCTCTCAGCCAGGCGCGGATTTTCTCCTCCGTCGGGTCGACCGGGTCCGGGGTCAGCCCCGGGATATATTGGCAGGCTTCGTACAGAGCCGGGATCACGTTGGCGTGAATGCCTACGGAATGGTGAACGTACGGACCTTTCACCAGCTTCTCCTCCCACAGCGGCCAGTCGTTGACCTCTACCCACACGTATGAACCGCGGGTGTACGGCCCTTCGATGCCCTTCGCCTTGCCGAGGAACAGCTGGTACTCGCCGTTATCGCCGTCGAAGCGGGCGATCGTCATGCTGCCGCCGCGGATTTCGCCCTCGTGCGTGCCGGGAGCATGATCGTCGAACAGAAAATGCTTGCGCATCTTCGGCTTGTTCTCCACGCTGAGCGATACCGGGAAATTCCCGCAATGGAACAGCAGCTCTCCGTTGTCGTTCTCCGGGTGGCGAATCGTAATATCGGCGAAGAAGGTCGGCGCCTCGTTCATCGCCGCCGCCTGAACCATTACTGAAGTAATCGCCCCGTGAATGTCGGTCTCGCAGGTGACCGGGATTTGCTCGTCGGTCAGAATCGCGTTGGCCAGGCAGGGCATAATACCGATCGCGTCCTGCAGAGCGGACCAGCACTGGATGGCGATGGCGGTGCTGCCGGAATCGACCGCCAGCTTCTTCATCGCGACCTTGAGCGCGGCCACGCGCTTGACGTCGTCGTCGGTCACCTCGGAAATATCCAGCTTGTCGCGAATGTATTGGATCGCTTCCGCCAGCTCGGATCCTCCGGACTTCTCCGCCTTCTTCGCCGCATTCGTAATATCGACGAGCGTAATCGGATGCAGCTCGATGCCGAAACGCTCCAGCAGCTCTCCCTCGTTGCACATCATCGTCCAGAACGATGTCGGCCGCGGCCCGATCTGCAATATGCGGAGGCTGCGGAAATGACGGACGACGTTGGCGGCCGCCACGAAATTTTTGAAGCCGCGCTCGAACACCGGATCGTCCACCCGGCTGTTCGTCACATAGGTGAACGGCGTCCGGAAGCGGCGCAGCACCTTGCCCGTCGCGAACAGGCCGCACTGCGTGTCGCGAAGACGCATTCCGTCCTCGAGCGGAGCCTCGTCGCGCGGCCCCCACAGCAGCACCGGCTTGCCGAGCGCCTTGGCGACCCGCGCCACCGTATCTTCCGTCCCGAAATTGCAATGCGGGAAAAAGACGGCGTCGACTTTCTCCTTCAGCAAATGATCGGCAATCTGCTCCGCCCCGATCCGGTCGTCGTACAGCAGTCCTTCCTCGTTCAAGCCTTCCAGGTCGACAATGTCAATATCCATTCCGAACGAGTCCATTTTGTTGCGGATTTGCACCTTGTACTTGAAGGCGTCCTCCGCGCTGAACGTAAACCTGCGTGTCGGCGCGTAGCCCAATTTCAGTTTTTTCATGTTCAGCCCCCTCTTCTTGGTTAATGGCGTTTTTCGTTTTTCATTTTGCGTTTTTCTCGTTTTTTCGTTTTTTCGTTGTCCTTGTTATTGCAACTAAACTCCCAAACGAAAACTAAACTAATCCTTAATAAACTTTTTATAAAGTTTAGTGCTTAACCCTATCGTATCATCACAAAAGTGCATCGTCAACTTGGATTTTAGTCATAGTTTAGTTATTTTAACTCAACAAATTGAGTTGTTCAGTTTATTCTGTTGCGAGGATGGAAAGATTAGTAGTAAACTAAACTTAATGAGGCAAGCTATACACTTATATTGATAGAACGGAGAAACTCCGATGAGGATGGAAGATATCGCCAAAATCGCGCAAGTGTCCAAATCCGCCGTCTCTTTGGCCTTCAGCGGCAAGCCCGGCATCGGGAACGAAACGCGCGAACGCATTTTGCGCATTGCCCGGGAAATGGGCTATAACGCGAAGCCCCGCGGCAGCGCGTCTGTACAGGAGAAAAGCTCGAAGCAGCTCGTATTTCTCGTCATCACCAATCTGGGGATTATCTCGGAGGAATACTATCAGCAGCCCTTTTTCCGGGAGCTGATTCATTTTGTCGAGGAGCGCTGCCGTTCCAAAGGTTACTCCGTCGTTTTTTCGTCCGTAGATATGGAGCATTTCGATCAGAGCATTCGCTCCGTTGCCGAAGATCATCGCAGCAGCGGCGTCATTCTGCTCGGCACCAATTTGAGCCGGGAACAGATCGCCCTCGTCGCGGACAAGCTGCCGCAGCTCGTCGTGCTCGACACCTGCTACGATACGCTGCCGGTTCATTTTGTCGAGATCAACAATGCCATGGGCGCTTACCAGGCGGGAACGCATCTCTGCGAGCTTGGCCATCGGGATATCGGCTATGTCGCTTCCAACGTGCGGATTCATAATTTCGAGGAGCGCAAAGCGGGCTTTGCCTTCGCGCTGCGGGAGAAGGGCATGGAGGTCGCGCCTAGCCGGACGTTCTCGGTCGCGCCGACGCTGCTGTCGTCGCAGGACTCGATGCGTCAGCAGCTTGAGGCCTGCCTGAAAAACGAGGGAAATCTGCCCACGGCGTTATTCTGCGAATGCGACTACATCGCCATCAGCGCAATGAAGACGCTGGCCGAGCTTGGCTACCGCGTTCCCGAGGACATCTCCGTGATCGGCTTCGACAACATCAACGAATCGGTAATCGTGACCCCGGAGCTGACGACGATCCATGTCGAGAAGGAAAAGATGGCCCGGCTGGCCGTCGATCTGCTGACCGATCCCGCCGAGCACGGCTCCAACGCCCGCAGCAAAACCCGCGTCGACACCCGCTTCGTCGCGCGGCTGTCCACCGGCGCTCCAACCGCTGCCGTCGCAACCGGCGGCTCCGCCTCGAAACCCGGTTGAATTTGCGGCAGGGACACCCGGAGACTACGGCAGGGATACCCGGAGACTATGACAGGGATGCCCGGAGACTACGACAGGGACACCCGCAGACGACAGGCTCTGCCTTCGTCTCCGACTTGCCGAGCGGTCTGCTGGATCCGCACGCTCTACTCGGCTCAAACGGCTTGGGGGAGCAGGCGGCCTGTAAGTCCAAGGCGGAAAATCCGCTTTAAATGTGTGGTCGCTCCTTTTCCAAGCCAAGTAAGGCGGGTTTTCCGCTTTAATTTCTCAAATTCACCCGTTTCGTAGAAAATAACTGGGATTTCCCGCTTTAAAATCGATTTTTTCTCCTTTTATTCGAAATTAAAGCGGGTTTTCCGCCTAACATTTTCCGCTCGTTCGAAAAAAGCGGCTCTTCGGATGGTGCTAAGAAAGCTCGCCCCCCTCTACACCGGGGCTGCGGGCTTTTTGATGCATAAACGCAAGCTTGCCCAAAGTATGAAGCTCGAAGCATGAAGCCCGGCCCAAAGCCCCGGCGACCGGACAAACCTTCCTAAAATACCGCCCGATTGAGCAAGATTCGCCACAGCCGCTATGTTACGATTCTCCTATATTGATTGATGGAGGAGATTCGATGACCTGTCATCCCAAGCTTGGCATCCAGGGACCGGTGCTCGGCTGGAACGATCCGTGGAATCGCTCCGGCTCCGCTCGATTGATGCGGACCGGCACCGGCAGAATGATTCCCTCGCAGGAGCCCGACGTCGCGCCGGAGACGTATATGGCGGCGCTTAAGGAGCTGGGGGCCGAATTTTACGTCCACCACCTGTTTCCGGATTTGCAGGAGCTGCCCGCACTGATCGAGGACTGTCGGAAATTCGGCATTCGGCTGGTCGTCGGCAACGAATATGGCAATATCAACGGTCCGTGGAGCGAAGGCGCCAACCGCTACGACATCCCGCCCGACGTCGTTCGGACGCTGGCCGACAGCGGCCTGCTGGAAGCTCTGCTGTACGACGAGCCGGAGCATCTGCAGATCAATGCGGCGCAATACCGCAAGAACGAATGGCTCCCGCACTGGGGCAAGCTTCGGGCCGACAGCCTTCAGGAAGCGCACGAGCAATTCGTAGAGAAAGTCCGTGCGGGATTGGCGCCGCTAAGCGAAGCGCTGGGAGAGGGACGGCCGATTCTGTCGGAGCAGGTTTTCCCTACGCTGTTTCATGCCCAGGCGAGAGCCTGCATGACTCCGACTCCGAAGATCATGAAGGAGTCGTTCCACCCGCTGCAGCTCGGCACGGCGCTTGGGGCGGCGAAGCAGTACGACAGAGCGCTATGGATTTGCGCCGATCTGTGGGGCCCGGACGCGGGGCCGTGGCCGACTCGTCTCTCCGGCTTTCCCGGACATTCGCCGGCCGAATTTGCGTCCGCCTTGCGGCTGGGTTACCATATGGGGCCATCTCATTTGTTCGTGGAAAATATAGACGGGCTGTTGCATACGGGGGAAGGGCGGAAGCTGGAGACGACCGCGTTCGGAGAGGAGTGGCTGCGGTTCGCGAGAGAATATGTGCCCGCACACCCGCTGCCTTACGATCACCGGCAGGCGCGGGCGACGATTGCGATCGTTCACTCGGACGACAGCAATTACGGGCAGAACGAGCGGCCGTTCGGCATTCGCGAGCTGCCTCTACCTGAGCACAGCCGTTCGATCTTTCACGCCTGGCATCTGGCGACGCAAGGCGCCGTGCCCGCGCACGGCAGCTGCCTGCATATTCCGGGCTACAGCTTCCCCGCGCCATGCGCTGCAGTTCAGGGAACCACCGGCGGCGTATCCTCTGCGCGAAGGCGTGCCCGCCGGAAGCTGCGGAGAGCCGATTCATCCGCTGTTCCAGCCGGCCAACAGCGTGCTCGCCTTCGACGCCTATGCGACGGCGGAAGCGATCGGCGAGCCTGAGCTGGTCCTGCTTGCCGGCAGCTATATCAGCGACGGTACGCTTGCGGCTTGCCGCAAGCTCGCCGAGCGAGGCTCGGCCGTTATCGCCGGCAGCTGGCTGCTGCCGGAGGGGCTGCGGCGCCCGCAGCGCTGGAGCGGCGGCGGTTGCTGGCTGCCGGTCGACAACCTGCTCGGCGAGGACGCACGGGAGCTGGCCGCGCCTTATCTCGGGTCCGACAGACTGTGGCGGCAGCGCTTCGGCGAGCACGCCATCCGCATCTCCCCCGCCGACGAGCATGGCTTCTCTCTTCATTTTGAAATCGAATAAGCCCATCCGACGAGCTTAAACCTCGCCTCTGAGCCAGTTCTGGGCCGTTAAGCCCGTCCAGCGAGCTTAACCCTCGCTCCTGGACCGGTTCCGGGCCGTTAAGCCCGTCTGAGAAGCTTAACCCCCGCCTCTGAGACGGTTCTGGGCCGATAAGCCCGTCCAGCGAGCTTAACCCCCGCCTCTGAGACGGTTCTGGGCCGATAAGCCCGTCCAGCAAGCTTAAACCTCGCCCCTGGACCGGTTCCGGGCCGTTAAGCCCGTCCGACGAGCTTAACTCTCGCCCCTCGGACGGTTCCGCGCCGTTAAGCCCGTCTGGGAAGCTTAACCCCCGCCTCTGAGCCGATTCTGGACCGTTAAGCCCATCCAGCGAGCTTAACCCTTGTCCCTGGGACGGTTCCGCGCCGATAAGCCCGCACGAAGTGCTTAGCGTTCGCCCTGTTTCGTACTGTGGTATGAAAATTTAAGCCTATTCGGGGGCAAATTATCTCCTATTATACAATTTTTGTTCAAAATCGAGTTTTCCAATTATTTGGAGCCGTTGTGGGTCATGATTAGGTCTCCAGGAGATAGATGCCCCGTTTTTTTCATCGATAATCTTGTACGTCCCTACCTATGGGATATGGGATATGGGACAGCCCCATGAACGCGATATCGAAAGTCAGTTTATCCCGCCGGCCGGATCGTATAGATCCGGCCTTGCCGCGCGGCTATCTCATGCTCCAAAGCGGCTTGCTCCGTTAGCGGCTCGCCCGTCTCGGCGCACAGCACGCGTATGGGGTGCTTATAAGCCACGCGCAGCGTTTGATCCGATGGAGCGATAATGCGAGCATACGTCAACCTACCGAGCTCCCAACGCAAATCGACCGTAAAGCCGCCCCTCACTTTAAGCCCGCCGATTTCGCCCCCCTGCCAGGCGTCCGGCAGAGCCGGGAGCAAGTCCAGCCGGCCTTCATGCGATTGCAGCAGCATCTCGACGATGCCCGCCGCGGCTCCAAAGTTGCCGTCGACCTGGAACGGTGGATGCGCGACGAACAGGTTCGCGTACAGGCCGCCCCGATGGAAATCCATGACGCCGTCGTCCTCGACTTCGACCAGCAGGCGGCGCACGATGTCGAGAGCGCGGTTGCCGTCGCGAAGCCGTGCCCACAGGGCGATTTTCCAGCCGATGCTCCAGCCAGTGCCGCCGTCTCCCCGCAGCTCCAGCGAACGCTTGGCCGCCTCGTACAAATGCGCCTGCCTGTTCTCGCCCCAAGCCGCGCCGGGGAACAGGTCGTAGAGATGCGAAACGTGGCGATGCTCCTTGTCCTCGTCGTCGAAATCGTAGTACCATTCCTGAATTTGCCCGCGGCTGCCCACCTTCGTCTCGGGCAGTCCCGCCAGAACCCTCCTCATCTCCGGAAGAAGATCATCCTCTAGACCCAGCCGCTCACAAGCCTCAAGGCAATGAGCCAACAGCTCTCGGATGAGGCTGACATCCATCGTGGAAGCGACCGTCAACGCCGGCGTTCTGCCGTCCGGCAGTCGGAAGCGATGCTCGGGAGAGGTGGAGGGGTTGGTCATATACTCTCCGGCCTCGTTCAACTGTACCCAATCCAGGCAGAACAGCGCCGCCTTCCTGAGCACCGGGTACGCCTTGTCCCGCAGAAACCGCTCATCCTGCGTGAACAAATAATGCTCCCACAGATGCCCGCACAGCCAGACGCCGCCCATCGGCCAATTCGCCCACAGCGGATTGCCGTCCCCGTAGTTGCCGGGAGGCGCGGACTGCCGCCATAAATCCGAATTGTGATGCGCCGTCCAGCCTCTGCAGCCGTAATGAATGCGGGCGGTCTCCTCGCCGGTGACGGACAGATCCTCGACGAATTGCAGCAGCGGCTCGTGACATTCGCTCAAGCTCGCCGTTTCCGCCAGCCAGTAATTCATTTGCAGATTGATGTTCAGCGTATAATTGCAGCTCCAGATCGGCCGGATATGCCGGTTCCAGACGCCCTGCAAATTGGCCGGCTGCGTAGCCGGACGCGAGGAAGCCAGAAGCAAATACCTGCCGTATTGAAAAAACAGCGCGACCAGCTCCGGATCGTCCGCCCCATACTGCCGAAGCCGTTCTTCCGTCGTCCATTCCCGCACCTCGTCGGGCATGGAGGAACGCAGGCCGAAGCGGACACGTCGATACAACGGCCGATAATCGTCCTCGTGCCGCCGTTTCAGCTCCTCGAACGACCTCGCCGTCGCTTCGCGCAGTCTCCGCTCCGCCAGCTCGCCGGGCGGGAACGCCTCGCGATCCGGCATCCGGTCGAAGCCGGCAAAGCTCGTCCCCGCCGCAAAGAAAAAAACAACCTCCGTCGCCTGTTCGATATGGATGCCTGTGTGGTCGACCTTCAGCTTCGCTCCGGCATCCGTCCGGCACGCCAGCCGGCCCTCGAACGCGATCGTGCGGCTGCCGGCTTCCGGCTCGTACTTGACCGGCTCGGGATCGTGCACATAGTTCGGACTGACTTCATAAGGACAATCGCCCCGCACCGCATAGAACGCCTCGTCTTCCCCGCCGTCCCGCCAGGCCGTCGTCGAGCGCAGCGGGCTGTCTAGCCACGCCTTCAAAACGAGCTTGCCCGGCTGGCTGCAGGTCAAGCGATACACCAGCGCCTGATCGGGAAACGAAGCGATCAATTCCCGCGTGTAGCGGACGCCGCCGATTTCGTAAGCGACCGTGGCGCAAGCGTCCTCCAGATTCAGAGAGCGACGGTAACCGTCGGCGAAATGGCCGTGATAAAAGCGAATATGCCAATCGCCGAGCGGCATGAAGGCCTGTGTGTAAGGCCCCATCATGCCCGCTTTGCTGAGCCGCTCGGCGTCCTCGTAACGCTCCTCCAGCACGGCCCGCCGCACCTCGGGGAGAACCTGCAACGCGCGCGGATTGTTCCAGTCGCGCGGATAACCCGACCACAGCGTATCCTCGTTCAGGCTGACGCGCTCCTGCTCGATCCCGCCGAACACCATGCCGCCGAGCCTGCCGTTGCCGACGGGCAGTGCTTCCGTCCACGCTTCGGCAGGCTTGTCGTATCTCAATTCCATTCCGATGACGCCCCCCGTTCCCCGTTTATTTTACAATCCGTACTCGGAGATCACCTCGGACAGCTTGACGGGCTGCCCTCTGCGCCGAACGCTTCTGGTCATCGCTTCCATCAGCGCCAGCGTATGAACCGCCTCCCGCGCGTCCGGCAGCGGCGTTTCGCCCCGGTCCAGGCAATCGGCGAAATGCTCGATATAATTTTGATACTCTCCGGCATGATGGCTCTTGTTCTCAAATCGGAAGTAGTACGGCTCCTTGTCGTCAAAGGAATGCACCTTCGGCCCCTCTCCGGCAAAATGCGAATAATACGTCAGGTTTGAGTATTCCGCGCGCGTTACGCCCTGCGTGCCGCGAAGAACGCAGCCGATCTGCGACTGGGCGTGCTGTCCGAGCGTGGGCAGCGCGTAATCCCCGGCCATCGTGGCGATCTGTCCCGCTTCATTGCGAGCGATAAAACGCAGCGAATCCCAGGCCTCCAACCCGAACGCCCGCGTGTTGGCACTCGTCAGCGCGAAGCCGGACACCTCCGACACGTCCGGAACGTACCAGCGCACGAGATCGACCGCGTGAATCATAAAGCCGTAGAACCAACTGAAGCCTTGCTGCCTGCTCCAGCCTTTATCCAGAAACCAGCGCCCGTCCGTAATATAATGCGTCTCTACGACGGACAGCTCCCCATGCCTGCCCGCTTCGAAATCGCGGCGCTGATGAAGCATCGGCTCGAAATAGCGCGTGCTCTGCCCGACAAACAGCTTGCGATCCGTCTCCCGTATGAACTTGAGCAGCTTAGCGGCGTCGTCCAGCGAGGGCAGCACCGGCTTCGTGCAGATCGCGTGCTTGCCGGCCTCAACCGCCTGCCTGATATGCGTGAAGTGAAGCTGGTCCGGCGTGTAGATCGCGATAACGTCGATCTCGTCGTTGGCCAGCATCTCCTCGTAAGAGGTCGTCCAATGGTGAAAATCGAACTCCTGCGCCCGCTGGCGGCACAGCTCCTCATTCAGATCGCATACCTGCGCCAGCTCCCACCGCTCGCTCTGCAGCGCGGCGGACATAATGCTGCGGCCTTCCCCCAATCCGATGACGCCCAACCGATATCTTTTTTTCATGATCATTTCCTCCCTCTCTCCCGTTCACGCCCTAGCTTCTCAAAAACAGCTCGATAACCGGAATCGCCGCCTTAGGCTTCTTGACCGGCAGCTGCAGCGTCAGCATATTGGCCGGACGGCCTTCGTCGAACGCGCCCGCCTCCATCGTCAGCTTCCGCTCGCCTTCCACCATGCGAATTTCCGAAGCGTCGTCGAGCAGCTGCGCATATTCGACCCGTCCCGAGAAATCCGGCAGATGAATCTGCTTGAACGGCCACGCGAACAGATGCAGGTACAGCCGGTTCGTCCTCGGATTGTACGTAAACCTGCAATCCTCCGGACATGGCGGCAGATGGGCCGGTGCGGCCGTGCAGCCGTGAATGGAGCGGTCGTGCTTCCTCATCCAGACGCCGATCTCCTCCAGCCGCTCGACCGCCCGCTCGTCCAGCTCGCCGCGCGCGTTGGGGCCGACGTTCAACAGGAAGTTGCCTCCCTTGCTTACCGTGTCGATCAGCATGCGCAGAATCTGCTCCGTGCTCTTCCAGGATTCCTCGTCCCGGTAATAGCCCCACGAGCCGCTGAACGTATGGCAGGCTTCCCACAGCGCCGGCTTGCCGTCGACCTTGATCCACTCCCGCGGCTGATACTGCTCCGGCGTCGTAATATCGCCCGGCACGCCGAGCCGGTCGTTAATCAGCGTATTCGGCTGCAGCGAACGCACCATTTCTACATATCGCTCGCTCTGCCACTCTTCCTTTCCTTTTCCCGGGAAGCCCTCTTCGGAAGGAATGGAGAAATCGAGGAACAGCACGTCGATATCGCCGTATTCCGTCAGCAGCTCCTTCGTCTGACCGTGCATATAGTCCACATAGTTCTGCCAGTTCCGCTGCTTGTCCATCGCGACGTATTCCTTGTTGTAACGCATCGGATGCTTCACATCCACCGTGTAGTCGGAATGGTGCCAGTCCAGCAGCGAATAGTACAGCCCGGTGCGGATGCCCTCCGAACGGAACGCTTCCAGCATCGGACGCAGCACATCCTTGCCGTAAGGCGTGGTGGTCGCCTTGTAGTCGGTCAGCTTGGAATCCCACAAACAGAAGCCTTCGTGATGCTTGGTCGTCACCACCATATATTTCATCCCGGCACCGGCCGCCAGCTTCGCCCATCTCGCCGGATCGTACAGGTCGGGATCGAAATGCCGAAAATACTTCTCGTACTCCTCGTTGCTCAGAAATTCCCGGGATCGCATCCATTCGTGGCGCGCGCCCAAGGCGTACAGCCCCCAATGAATATACAGTCCGAACCTGGCCTCCGTGAACCATTCGCTGCGCGGATCGTGCGCCGCCAAAATGTCCTGCCGATTTTTAGCGGCCGTTTGCCCATTGTCGTTAGCCATTGTACTGTTCCTCCTCTTAACCTGCCGCTCTGTACAGCTTGCGAAATTCGCGGGGCGTGACCGCATACTGCTCCTTAAAATGCTTATGAAAATAGTTCAGCGACCGATAGCCGCATTCATAGGCGATGGAAGTGACGCTCAAGTTCGAGGCGCGCAGCAGGCGAATCGCCATCCGGATGCGCAGCCGATGAATAAACGGCTTCGGGTTCATGCCGACAAGCCGGCGAAACGCCTCGTAAAACTGCGTCTTGCCCAGCCCGCTCCGGCGAATGACCGTCGTCATGACCACATCGCCCGTCACATGCTCGATCATATAGGCAACCGCATCCAGCAGCTTCTCCTCCACGGCCTGAACGGCGTCTTCCCGCCGCCGGCCCATCAGTTCCCCGCTCAAGCCTTCGTACAGATAGCCCAGCAGTTCGACCAGCTTCGCATATTGAAGCAGTCGGCGTCCGGCCTGACCGGCCGTGCCTTCGCCTTCCCGCCCCCCGGCCAGACTTTCGGCCGCCTTCCGCATCGCCTGCGCCCACCCTGCATGCGGGCGAACGACCTCGCCAGCGCACGCCGCATACAGCATCGCCAGCAGCCTCCCGCCCTGCGGCAGGCCGAGCAGCAGCTCCGCGGGCAAGCGGAGATGCAGCAGGCGGCAGCCGTCCGCCGCAGTCGGCACGACCGACGTCCGCGCTCCGAGCAGTCCGCCGATGAGCAAATCGCCGGCGTGCAGCGCCTGCTTGCAGCCGCCTCTCTCCGCATAAGCATTGCCCTCGCATAGCCAGAGCAGCTCCACCGTATCGCTGCGGCCTTCCAGCGTCTGCGGCTTCCGGACCCGCTTCTCGAAAACGTGCCAGGAGCCGTCGTCCGGCTGCGTATTTTGTTGCGCTTGCAGCTTCATCACCTGCTTTACCCTTTGACCGAACCGGCCGTCATGCCGGAAATGATGAATCTCTGGCCGAGCAAATAAATGACGATGACCGGGAGCGTCGTCAGCACGATGTCCGCCGACACCAGGTTCCAGTTCACCTGGAAGCGGCCGAAGAAATTGTACACGGCCAGCGTCATCGGCCATTTGTCCGAATTGTTCAGGAAGTAGAGCGGATGGATAAAATCGCTCCACGAGCCCATAAAGTTCAGAATCGCGACCGTCACCAGCACCGGCGTCAGCATCGGCATGACGATCGATACGAACAGCCGGACCGGCGAGCAGCCGTCGACGATTCCCGCTTCGTCCAGCTCCCGCGGCACGCCTCCGACAAAGCCGTAGATCAGAAACACGCTGAACGGAATGCTGGACGCCGCCAGCATCAGAATGATGCCCGTCTGCGTATTGATCAGATGCGTCCACTGCATCACCTTCATCAAGGTGACGAAGTTGGTCGGCATCGCAATCCCCATGATCAGATAGAAGTACATCGCCTTGTTCAGTCTCGTCCGGTTGCGCGAGAACACGTAAGCGGCCAGCGAAGCGAGCAGGATGCTGCCGACGGTCGCTCCGCACGCATACAGCAGACTGTTGAAGAAGGACTGAATCAGCTTCCCTTCCTCGACGACGATCGAATAGTTCGACCACTGGAACGCCTTCGGGAGAGACATATTCATTCCGTTCGCTTCGGCTTTCGTCTTCAGGGAATTGACGGCGACGAGAAGCAGCGGAATAAACATCATCGCGCTCAAAATCCAGGCAAACGCATTGCGCAGCGTCGGCAGCAGAACCCTGTTCGTCATCCTTCGTCACTCTCCCTCGACATCAGTCGTACGACAAAATAGCCAAGCGCCGTCATGACGACGAACAGGACGGAGGACAGCGCCGTGCCCATGCCGTAATTCCCGGTGGAAAATTCCTTGAATATCGCCGTGTACATGACATCCGTCGCGTAGCCCGGGCCGCCGTTGGTCAGCACGTATACCGCCTCGAACACCTTTAGCCCGTGCAGCAGGTTCAGCACCGTCGTGACCACGAGCGCCGGAATAATGAGCGGAATCGTAACGCGCGTCAGCTTCTGCCAGAAGTTCGCTCCGTCTATGGCCGCCGCCTCATAGTAGGTTTTGTCGATCGACTGCAGGCCGGCCAGCAAAATGATCATAATGTAGCCGACCCCCTTCCATATATCCACCGCAATGATCGACTTGAAAGCCCAGCTCAGGTCGGTCAGCCATTTCTGCGCCATAAAATCAAGACCGATCGCCCGCAGCGCTTCGTTCAGCAGGCCTGTGGCCGGATTGAGAATCGACTTGAAAATCAAGCCGACAACGAGCATTGGAACGATAGAAGGCATAAACAGCATGACGCGATGGAATCCCTTCGCCCGAATGCCGTCATTCAGCATAATCGCGAAGAGCAGGCCCAGCGCCGTCTTGAGCACAACCGTGCTGATCGTGAACACCAGCGTATTTTCGATGTAGCTCAGATACTTCGCTTCTCCGGAGAAAATTTTCGCCAGATTGTCGAAGCCGATAAAACGGATTTCGTCCGTGTAGCTGTTCCAGTCGGTAAACGAATAATAAATTCCCATAATGCCCGGCACCACGAAAAAGATCGAATAGACGACCAAGGTCGCGATGCCAAAATAAAACGGATAGATAGCGCGATTCATCGCAAGCTCCCTCATTTCCCCCTGGAATGAAGATTGGCAACGGCCACAGCTTCCGGGCCATTGCCAACCTTGATTCTTCGCGGCTCGCCGAACCTATTGCCAGTTCGGGTCCTGCGCCACCTTGGCCATTTCCGCGCGGCGCTGATCGATGCTCTTCAGCACGTCGATCGGCTGGATGACGCCCGACAGCATCGCGACGATGTCTTTGCCGATGTCCATCCATTGCGGATTCACGTAGTTGACATAGTTTTGAATATCGGTTCCGCGCTTCGGATAGGCATCGAACATTTTTTGCTGCTCGACGGTGTACTTGTTCTCCAGGTCCGGGAAGTTCAGATTGGAGATCGTCGAGTCGTTGTCCAGCATATATTGCAGGTTCTCCTGCTGCGTCAAGAAGTTGAAATACTGCTTCGCTTCCTCGATGTACTTGGAGCCGGAATAGATGAATTTGCTCGGTCCGCCCGGATTGATGTAATAGATCTGGTTGTCCGTCAGCGGAATCGGGAAGAAGCCGAAGTCCTCGATTTCGAATTCCTCGTACTCCTCCGCGATTTCCAGCGCCGCGCTCTGCGCCACCAGGCTCATCGCGAACTCGCCGCTGCCCAGCTTCGCCACCGTGTCGGAGCCCGTATCGGACAACGTATTGTCGCCGAAGAAGTTCAGGTCGTACATTTCCTTCAGCTGCGTCAAGGAATCCAGCATCGCCTGGCTATCCACAAATTTCTTCTTGTTCTGGTTCAGATCCTCATACAAATTCGGCTCCAGCTCTTCGTAGTTCGGCCCCGGCTCGGCAAACCACAGCACATGGTGCCAGCCGTCGGCGATCGGTTGATAGATCGGCGTAACTCCGGCCTCCTGAATTTTGAGCGATGCGTTCTTGAACTCCTCATAGGTTTTGGGAACTTCCAGATTCAACTCGTTGAACAGCTTTTTGTTATACGCGATCACGAAGCTGCTGTAGGTGTCCCAGATCGTAAGCGCATACACTTTGCCGTTGGCGGTAAGCTGCTCCACGGACAGCGGATCCTCGCGCTTCACCCATTCCTGATCGCTCAGGTCGACCGCGTTTTTCTCCACGTTGTAATTCATCGTAATTTCGCTGTAGCCGCTCTGTCCGCCGAAAATGTCGGGACCTTCTCCGGCATTCAGCTTCGTTTTCAGCACGTTGAAATATTGGTCGGAAGGCACGATTTGAAAATCGATTTTAATCCCGGTTTGTTCTTCGAACTTCTTGGCCAGCTCCATCTCGGAGTCTTTGATCCAGCCCTGGCTCGCCATATACGTCAGCGTTACGTTCTTTTTGCTGCCGCCCTGCTCGGGAGCGCCGCTGGCGCCGGCCGACGGAGAAGCGCCGCCCTGCTCGCCGTTCTTGCCGTTGCCGCCGCAGCCGGCCAGCGCTGTCGCCATAAGCAGAAGCACGGCGGTAAGCAAAATCATCGTCCGCTTTTTCATTTTCAAAATCCCCCTGTTCGTGTGATCGTTGGCTCATCGATGGATGATACTTTAAGTATAGTGAGCTGAGTTTTTTCCTCCATAGAGGAATCGATCCTAAACTTGTATAAATTTAACCGCTTACATACCTAAAAATATCATGTATAATTTAATAATGTTTAGTATAGTTTAGCACCGAGGGGTACGACAACCATGTTCAAAAGTATGAAAACGGCTTTGTTCCTGACGTATTCCTCCATTATTTTGATCGTATTCGCGACGTTTGTCCTTTTCTTCTATTCCTGGTCGACGAAGCAATTGCGAGGACAGGCGACGAGCACGCTGGAAAGCTTCGGCGTCTCGATCCAGGACCAGCTCGTTCAACAGATCGAGCAGCTCAACCGGGTTTCCCTGAACGTGATGTACTCCAACCTGGTCAAGGAACGCTTCGCCAGCTATATGTCCGACTACAACGTGCCGGAAGAAAGCTCCCCGCCCACGGGCGAAAGCGCTGGCGAGAATGGAGCGCTCCCGCTGGGCGGCCGGGAGGGCGACGACCAAGACGAAGCCTCGCAGCAGCGCATTCGGCAGAACAACGATGCCAAGGTGCTGACCGACGCGTTAACCGCCATTATCGGTCCGTCCCGGCTGGCGGAACAAATTTATCTGTACTCTTTTAATGGGCGCTATTACGGCACAGGCTTCGATAACCGGGAACGGGACTACGAGCCGAGGGAGAAGCCGTTTATCGAGCAATTGCTGCAGGAGCGGCCCGGCAAGCTCGTCTCCGACCCGAACCTGGATTTGCAGCTGTCCAAGTATTATTCTTCCGACGTCGGCAAGTATTCCATCTCACTCTACCGGCTGCTGTACGACGAATACAACTCGCCGATCGGAGCCATCGAAGTGAAGCAGTACGCGCACCGCATTTTTGCAAGCGCTGCCGATTTCGAGGATAGCAATCCGTATAACGGGAACATTTACGTGCTGAATCGGGACGGACGGATCATCTACCCGTTCGAGCACGACAGCGAACGCAATGAAATGTTCCGCAGTCTGGTTGCCCCGATAGACAAGAGCGAGGATTATTCCGGGAGCTTCCCTTTTACCGATCCGGTCACGAACGAGAAACAGCTGCTATCGCTGCACTACTCGTCCGCGACAGGGTGGCATACGGTCTTGACGACCTCGGAAAGCGATCTGTTCCGGCCGCTCAAGAAATTCACGTTTCAGCTGTTCGGAACCGCCTTCGTGCTCCTTGCGCTCGGCATCGGGCTGAGCTTCTATGCGGCCAATAAAATCACTTTTCCGATTTACCGGATTCGCCGGGCGGTGCGCAACTTCTCGTTCGAGCATATCGGCTCCCACATTATCGCCCAGCAGAAAATGAAAAGCGGCTTTATCGAGCTGGACGAGCTGCACGATGCGTTCCAGAGCATGAGCGAGCGGCTGAAGCAATCGCTCGACAACCTGCTCCTGGCCGAAGCGCAGAGCCTGCAAGCGCAGTTGAATGCCCTGCAGTCGCAGATGAATCCGCATTTCCTGTACAATACGCTGGCCAATCTGCAGGAAATGGCCGAGCAGCAGATGAACGGGCCGCTGATCGAGACGATCGAGCATATGTCGGACTTCCTGCGGTACATGACCTCCAAAGAACGGCAAGTGCCGCTGCGGGACGAACTGACGCATACGATCAACTATTTGGAAATCAATAAAATCCGCTTCGGAGAACGGCTGACCTACCGCGTTGACGTGCCGGAGGAACTGCTGGAGCAGACGGTGCCCAAGCTGGTCGTGCAGCCGCTGGTCGAGAACAGTCTGAAATTCGGAACCTCTGAGGCCCCGCCTTGGCGCATCGACGTCATCGGGGCCATGACCGACAACTGCTGGCAGATCGAAGTGCGGGACTACGGAGGCGGCTTCGCGCCCGACAAGCTGACCCGACTGCTGGACAGACTGGCCTCGCTGGAGAAGGAAAGCAGCCTTCCGGCGCTGGAGCTGAACGGCATGGGCCTGCTCAACATTTATTTAAGATTGAATCTGATCTACGGCGAGCATAAAATTTTCGAAATTCGCAACCTTCCGGAGGGCGGCGCGTCCGTGCGCATCGGAGGGCGGCTGCATAAGGAGTGAGTCGGATGCGGGACATTACGTTTACGACGGTGATTGCGGAGGATGAAGATTTGATTCGCAGCGGCCTTGTCCGCAAAATCGAGCAGAGCCGGCAAAGCTTCGCCGTCGTCGGCGAGGCCACGCACGGAGAAGAAGCTTTGGAGCTCGTCCGACGAATCCAGCCTCAGCTGCTGATCACGGACATCCGCATGCCCGTCATGGACGGCCTGAAGCTGATCGAAGAGGTTCATAAGTATTTTCCGCGCACTGCGGTCATTATCGCCAGCGGCTACGCCGACTTCGATTACGCCAGGCAGGCGATGAAGTTCAACGTCAAGCACTATTTGCTGAAGCCGGTCAAGCAATTGGAGCTGGCGGAGGTGCTGAACGACATCCGGGCGCAGCTCTCGAACGAACCCATCGTCGAAGCCAACGATATCGAGAAAACGGTGCAGCGCGTTCAGCAATATTTGCGCGAGCATTTTCACGAGGAAATCAGCCTGGAGCAGCTTGCCCGACAGTTCAATTTCTCGTCCGCGTATTTAAGCAAAATTTTCCTCAAGCACGCCGGAGAAGCGCCGTCGAAATATATTGCCACATTGAGAATCAACGAAGCGAAGCGCCTGCTCAAGCATCGCAAGGATTTGCCCGTCAAGGCGGTCGGCGAGCAGGTCGGCTACGGGGATCCATTCTACTTCAGCCGCATCTTCAAGCAGGCTACCGGCATGACGCCTCGCGACTATCAGAAATGAGGGCGAACGGGGCTCAAACTGGGGACGTTACTCTAAAAAATCGTACATTGACGCTCGAATGGGGCTCAAACGGCTGGCGATACTCTAAAAAATCGGTCATTGGCGCTCGAATGGAGCTCAAACGGCTGGCGATGTTCTAAAAAATCGTTTAACGAGGTAGCCTCAAGCCTATTAACTAAGCATTATTTTTTATCGATCATCTTGTCACCCTATCTTATAGGATAGCCACTCCGCGCGAATAGGCAGTCCCTGAGGGCTGCCTATTCGTTATTTGCCTATCTCCCTTATTCGGAAGATTTCAGCTCGTGAAAAAGCTGCAGCTTGGCGTACAAGTCTTCCATAATAAATCGGGAATCCACACTTTTGTATACCCGGATTTGCCGGCCTGTCCCAGGATGGGCATACCCCATGTCCTCTCGGACTTCAGGAGCGTGCCGAAGCTCGTAGTCGAAATTCTGATCGTCGATCAGCAGCGACACCGCCGGCGAATCGCCCATGTTCCACGACTCCCCGGGCGGCCAGCGAAGCGTGTGGGTCGGAAGCAGGTTGAATTCCTCCAACTGGCGGAACAGATATTCGCCGATTTCTCCCCAAGGCCTTACCTTGACGGCAAGCTCCGCGAGCGAGACGCGCGGCATTTTATAGACGTCTCTCGGAACCTGCCACAGCGGGATGTCCGAACCGAACACGATGTTGGCGGCGGCCACGTCGTTGCCCAGGTTAAATTCCTCTCCGCCTTGCGGGTAAGCACCCCCGCCAATCCAGACGGCCGTCAGTCTGCCGGCGATTTCGGGCTTGGCCTTGTAGGCCGCGGCGAGGTCGGTAATGGCGCCGAGGAAGATCGCAAACAGCGGCTCGGACGCATCGTCCCGCATCGCCTCGTCCACAATAAACTGCGCTCCCTCGCTTATAGCGGGCTCGTCGGGATTGAGACGACCGGTCGCCCCCCGGTATACCCGGTAATCCTCGCTCATGTCCATCAACTGTAAAATCCGCTTGATTTCATCATACGACTGCTCCATGGACGTATCCGTTCTGTGCGTGCCGAAATGCGTCGCAACGAATCCGCGAATATTCAGCTTTGGCGTTAACAGCGCCTGCACGATCGCATACTGGTCGTCCGCCTCGTTCGCCGCATCGGTATTGACGATGACGCGCACCCGTTTGTTGGCCGGAACCCGGTAAGGAAACCGTTCGAAAATTGGATTCAACCGCAAACTCCCCTTCCCGTATTAAACGATGCTTCTCCTCTTGCTGTCATAGCTATTGCGCCGTATCCCATCGTATCATCCTCAAAAAAGCTCCGTCAACTAAATTCCAGTAAAATTTTAGCTGTATTAATTAAACAATTAAATTTGTTTAGTCGGTTTGTTGCGTGGATAGAAGGAAGGCCGGTTCCGGTATTGCCAAACAAGGACTACAATCGGTGGAACCCGGAAGCTAGCCGCTTGTTTGGTACTCGGCAAGCCTTACAATTATTCTCCTATTTTTCAAAACCCGCGAAGGCTCGATACACGCGGGTTTTAGTCGTTTTTTGTCAATTTCTTTCATTATTCTTTTATCGCGGCTTCCTATAATAGGAGTGATAATCTCTTTTCAAATAGCGGCAAATATAAATTCGGATAGGTGATTCTAGCAAAGCCGTTTGAAGCTGAAGTACATAAACGGAAGGGGTTTGAATAGGATGCATTTTTTAAGCAGGAAGAGACGACGTACGGCATTAAACGGAATCGTGATCATGGCTGTGATGGCCGCCAGCTTGTTCCCTTTGGGAACGACGTCGGCAGCGGAAGAGGTTCCGCCGGCGGTGCCGGAAACCCGGCTTGTTTTCAATGATATTCAGGGCCACTGGGCCAAGCAGGCGATTGAGCGTTGGGCCGATTTCGGATGGGCCAAGGGCCATGAGGACGGCAATTTTCACCCCGGGCAAAAAGTGACCCGAGCAGAATTCGTCGCATTGGCGAACCGGATGTACGGCTATACGAAACGGGCGAGCATCGATTACTCGGATGTCAAAGACGCATGGTACTCCAAAGACGTGGAAATCGCGACAGCGGCGGGGTATATTTCCGGTTATCAGGATCGTACTTTTCGACCGAACGAACCGATCAGCCGGCAAGAAGCGGCGGTCATAATCGCCAGATTGCTAGGGTTGGAGCAGTCTGCAAGCAAAAATATCGTGAAATTTGGCGATGAAACGGCCATCTCCTCATGGAGCCGTGGAGCGATATCGGCAGTCGTTGACCAAGGATATATGAAGGGTTATACGGACGGAACGTTCCGCCCCGTACAGCCGATTACACGGGCGGAAGCGATTGTCGCGCTGGATCAGACAGCCGCCAGGAAGATCGTCGCGGCCGGCACTTACGGGTCGGACCGTCAAGCGGAGGTCATCCAAGGAAATGTCATCATCAACTCTCCGGGTGTCACTTTGCAAAATGTGCGGATTACGGGCAATCTGCTGCTTGCGCAATCCGTTGGAGAAGGAGACGTCACCCTGACGGGCGTCACCGTGGAAGGCTCGACGACCGTTAACGGCGGCGGCGAACATAGCGTCCATATGATCGATTCTCAATTATCTAAAGTTATCGTTGATAAAAAAACGGGAAGCGTGCGGATTGTCGTCTCGGGATCAACGAATATCGGTCAAGTCTTGCTGAAAACCGGCGCATTTTTGGAAAGGGATAATGGGACAGGATCAGGATTCGGCGACGTTACCATCGCGATTGACGAAACGACCGGCAATCCGATCGTCAGGCTGAGCGGCAGCTTTGCTTCTGTAATCGTTGATACGCCAAACGTCTCTATTGATTTGCAAAACGGGTCGATCAACGAACTCAAAGTGAACGGCAGCGCTGCGGATACAAAACTGATTGTGGCAGAAAATGCGACTGTGGACACGCTGGTCCTCGATTCGAATACGGAAGTAACTGGCGAAGGCCATGTGAAAACCGTAAAAGCGAATGTCAACGGATCAACCTTCAGCAGAAAGCCGGATAAAATGGAAACCGCAGCAGGTGTTATCGTTGAAGTCAACGATTCGCATACGGAAACGACGGAGCCTGCTGCGGGTGGCAATAATGGCGGCAATGGCACCGGGAATAACGGCAGCGGCGGCGGAAATGGCGGTAATGCGACGGTAAAGCCTACTCTCGCTTCTGTTGCTGACGCTGTCGATATCGAAGTGATTTACGGAACGACGCTGACGGATGCCTTGTCCGCTCTGGCGCAGACGACCACCCTAACGGACAGCGCTCAAGCGGCGCATACCGTCAACTTGATCTGGACGATTGCCGGTTACGACGGTAATCAAGCAGGCGCCTATACGGCAACCGGAACGTTCACCCTGCCGAGCGGCGTCTCTCAGGCCAATCCTCCTGTTTCCTTGAACGTAACGGCGAATGTAACGGTGGATGACCCCTATCTCGTATCGGCCGCTGATATTGCGGACATTGCCGTCGATTTTGAGACATCGGAAACGGATGCCCTCGCCACGCTGGCGGCAACGACGACGATTACGGATAAGGCTGGTGCGACCCACACCGTCAACCTTGACTGGACAATTGAAGGCTATGACAACCAGCAAGCAGGCGTGTATACGGCTACCGGAACGTTCACCCTGCCGGGTGGAGTCACCCAAGCCACTCCCCCTGTTCCCTTGACCGTGACAGCAGATGTAACGGTGAATGACCCCTATATCGTTTCTATTGCCGATGTAACGGACGTAGCCGTCGATTTTGGGACATCGGAAACGGATGCCATCGCCGCGCTGGCGACAACTACGACGATTACGGATAAAGCCGGTGCCACGCATACTGTCAACCTTGACTGGACGATTGATGGCTATGACAACCAGCAAGCAGGCGTGTATACGGCAACCGGAACGTTCACCCTCCCAAGCGGTGTCTCTCAGGCCAATCCCCCTGTTCCCTTGATTGTGACGGCAAACGTATCGGTGAATGACGCCTATATCGTATCCGTCGCCAACATAGCGGACATTGCCGTCGATTTTGGAACTTCGGCAACGGACGCCATTGCCGCGCTGGCAAAGACGACTACGGTGACAGACAACGTTCATGCGGCGCACACCGTCAACCTAGATTGGACGATTGCCGGTTATGACGGTAATCAAGCAGGTATTTATACGGCAACCGGAACGTTCGCCCTGCCGAGCGGTGTCACTCAAGCCAATCCGCCCGTTTCCTTGAGCGTAACGGCGAATGTAACAGTGAGTGACCCCAATATCGTATCGATCGCCAATGTAGCGGACATTGCCGTTGATTTTGGGACATCGGACACAGACGCCATTGCCGCATTGGCGGCAACAACGACGATTACGGATAAAGCCGGTGCGACGCATACTGTTAACCTTGACTGGACGATTGCCGATTACGATGGTAATCAAGTAGATGTTTATACGGCAACCGGAACGTTCATCCTGCCGAGCGGCGTCTCTCAGGCCAATCCTCCCGTTCTACTGAACGTGATAGCCAACGTAACGGTGAATGACGCCTATATCGTATCCGTCGCCGATGCAGCGGACATTACCGTCGCTTTTGGGACATCGGACACAGACGCCGTTGATGCGCTGGCAACAACGACCACAGTGATGGATAACGTTCATGCGGCGCATGCCGTCAACCTGAACTGGACGATTGCCGGTTACAACGGTAATCAGGCAGGCGTGTATACGGCAACCGGAACGTTCACCCTGCCAAGCGGCGTCTCCCAGGCCAATCCCCCCGTTTCCTTGAGCGTGACGGCGAATGTAACGGTGGATGGCCCCAATATCGTATCGATCGCCGATGCAGCGGACATTGCCGTCGATTTTGGAACGTCGGAAGCGGACGCCATCGCTGCACTGGCATCAACAACGACGATTACGGATAAAGCCGGTGCGACGCATACCGTCAATCTGATCTGGACAATTGACGGCTATGATGGCGCTCAGGCGGATATTTACACAGCAACCGGGACGTTCACCTTGCCCGGCGGCGTCTCCCAGGCCAATCCGGCTGTTCCTTTGGAGGTCCATGCCGAAGTAACGGTCAAAGCCTTTAATATTCTGTTTGCGACAACCAGCGGCGATGCCACTGAAATTGTGATCGGCTTCGGAGCGCCGATTGTCGCACCGACGTCACCGGCGGGTTTAACCGTTACAGTGAACGGGGTGCCAAATCCGGTCGTTTCGACAACGCTTGATGCCGATCCGAGCAAACTTCACATTGGCTTGGCAGCTTCCGTTCCGCTCGGTACGGTATCCGTCTCGTATGTGCCGCCGGGATTAAAAACCGTTGGCGGTTCCGCACTCCCGGCCTTTAGCAATCTGGCGGTTCCAACGGCGGGCTCGGTTGCAGAAGCGTTGAAAAATGACGGCGAAACGTTGAATAGCATCGTCGACACGCTTAAAACCGAAGGCTATTCGCTCGTGGTTGTCGTTCAGGCGCTGCAAGCAAACGGTTATGACGTGAACGAAACGGCAGCCGCATTAAAGACGGCGCAAGTTCCCGTGAATTCTGCAGGCGCCGGTTTGCTCTATGCGGGATATCCCGTCGCCGACGTTGCTGCGGCTCTGAAGCAGGTCTACCTGGCAGACAGCGTAGCCGTGGCGGCCGTGGTGCTGCCGAAGGCCGGAACCGCCGACGATCTTGTCGCGGCGCTTGCTTCGGCAGGCTTCATGCAGCCATCGGAGCTTGCCCAGGCGCTCTATGCCACGAACTTCACCGTCGCGCAGGCGGCCGCCGCGCTTTGGTCGCGCTTCTCAGCTGCCCCCGGTCCATTGGGGTCGGCGCTGACCGAAGCGGGCTACGGCTTGTCCGATGCAGTGGCGGCTGTCCTCGGTTTGAATGGAGGCAGCAATACAGCCGCCGTCGCGGCGGCCTGGCCGGGGGTGCTCGGCGAGAGCGGCACGCTTGCGCCTGTCGGCAGTGCCGCAGCCGGCTTGCGGTCGGCCAATCTGACAGCTTCGGAGACGAATGCGCTGCTCCTTGCTTTGTATCCGACATACAGGACGGACCCGAACCTGCGAGCGTCAGCATTGAAAACAGGCGGCTACGATGCAACGGATATTGCGCAAATATTGGAAAGCGACTTCTATCAAATAATCAAACCGGGTTCGGATTTGGCCATAACCAACGTACTTAATGGGAATGGGTATAGCCCGCTCCTCATCGCGCAGGCGATTCAAACCGTGTTTGGTTACGACGCCACGGCGCTGGCCACGAACGTTTTTTCGCAGCTGGGTTTTAATACACTGGATACGCTCCAGCTGCTCCAGCAAGCCGGATTCGGCGATAACGATGTCGCCAGGGCGGCGATAGCCCTGATGCCCAATTCCATCCAACAAATTTCACCGTTCCTTCACGTAGCCGGTTATTCGGCTGAACAGGTGATCGCGATGCTGAAGTCGGCTCTGAGTCAACAGGGAAGCTTTAACGTGACCGGGGTGACCGAGACGTTATCGAAGGTTACGTTTGTAGAAGGCCAAGCCGCGGGTTATTACAGCACCGCCGAAATTGCGTCCGTGCTGCAAAAAGTTTTCGGCTCGACGGCGGAAACGGTGGGCATCGAAATTTTGAAGCTGGGAAATGTTTACGATCTGCAGGGAGTCGCGTCGGCATTGCAAAATCTTTATGCGATAGACGGGTTCGAATTTATCGAAATCCGCAACGCATCCTACACCGCCAAACATTCGGGATTAACTTCGGATTTGGCCGATAATGGCAGTAAATCAGGGGAATGGCGACTGCTCTATATTTTGCAAAACACTTTTGGCATGAATGCCGTCGAAGCGACAGCCGGGCTGCGCGACGCGGCCCGCACGGGCTCTATCACGACTGTCATGAATAAAATTCAACTGATATACGGTTCCATGAGCGCTGCGCAAAAGATAGAAGCGATGACGCAAGCCGGTTATACTCTGCCGGAGATCGCCGGCGTGATTGGTTCCGGTCAGACGCTGACGGTTACGGTCGGCTACCTCCACGATGCCGGTTATAGCGCCGAGGCGGTTGCGCAGTACCTGCTCGACGTTTCCAAAGTAAACGATGTGACAACCGCCAGCAATTTGATATCCGCCGGCTATGGCAGTTGTGCGAATCTTGAACCGATTATCAGGGCGTTGAAGCAAGTCTATCAATCCGAAGATACGCGATTGCTTGAGATCCTTACGGATCCCGGGCGGGATTGCACTTCGACCGAGGTAAGCACGGTGCTGGCGGCTATGGGCAGCTCCGTTGATTTTCCGCTATACGCGGTCACGGATCTCTATACCAAGGGGGCGCCGGCGACACAGGCCGTCAGTTTGCTGCAGCAAGTGTATGCGAAGAGCGACATTATGGAAATCGCAAACCTCTTGCAACAAGCCGGTTACAATTCCCGCCACATCATGACGGCCATTCGCAGTACGATAGGCCTGTCGCCGTCGGATGCCAAATCGATGCTGACCGGTATGTTCGGCATAAACGGAGACGGAGCGATCATGCAGGCGATGAAGGAGATCGGGTATTCCGTTGCCGACATCGTCCCCTTGTTGGGAACAAGCGACCCGTTTGTGCTGAGAGGATACCTGCAGGCGGCGAATGTCCACGCGATGGACGCCTTAATTCAATTGTACAGCCCTGGAGGTTTGCTGAATGATCCGTTGACATTGTCCACCAATCTCAAGGCATTGGGCGTAGATCGCGTCCCGGCGACGGCGATCATGCAAAGCTACGGTTACACGCCGGCCGAGATCGGGTCGCTGCTGTGGAGCAGCGGATATGACTTGCCGGAGGTCGCAGCCGGTGTCCATCAGGCGCTTGCGCCTATCGCGAACGAATTTTGGATGACGACCATGGCGAAGGCGCTGAAACAAATGACGGCCTGTACGGAGGGCAATCTCGCCAATCTGCCTGCCTGCTCGACCGGAACCAGCACCTTCACGTACGCGCATGTCATCGAGGCCATTGCGGCCAGCCTTGGCAACCCGGCTCTGGACTGCAGCACGAGCGTTCCCCAATGCTCCATCGTGTTGGACACGATGCGGAATGCCGGATATAGTACTCCTACCGTTGCAGGTACGCTGTATACCGACTTCCATCTGTCGCTTCGCTCGTTAAGCGCATTGCTGCAAAATACCGACGGATATACGACAACCAAGCAGATTGCGGATCTCTTGAAACAAGCTCCGTTTAATGCGAATGTGATCCAAATTGCCGATGCGCTCCACAATACGACTTTCAGTAAGGGGAGCATCCATTTCGGATTGATCGAGTTGGCCGGGGGAGAGGAAGCTGCCTTTCGCGCCATGAAAGACGCCGATTACAGCATCCTTGAACTCGCTCAAGCCATGGCAAGCTATTCCAGCGACCGCTCGCTGATCATTAATAATCTGCAGGCGATTGGCTATAGCCATACAGCGGCGCTTAACGTTACGCTTACCATCTATCCGTTCACTGTCGAAGAGTGGATGGGCGTAATCATAGGCGCGGCCGGGTGGCTCTGATCCTCTCCGAATCTGCAGGTCTATGAAGCTAACCGTCATCCTCCAGTTAAAAGGCGCTCCCGCACGGGGGCGCCTCATCATTTTGCAGGGCGTCTCCCCCTCCCAACCTACTCACGAACCGCAACGCTTACCGCGAGCTCCTCCTGCAACGCGATATCCGTCTGAGGCAATGTCGCGAGGAAATAGGATTGCGACGCATCCAACGCGGGATATTCCAAAATGTACTCGTAAGATGTATCGCTAACCCGGGTACGCTTTCCGTTATCCGAGATAAACAGCTGACCGTCCGGCGTCTCCAGCCAGAGCGAGGCATATTGGATATGAGGATTTTTACCTTTCACTTCGTAATAGATCAATGTCTTGTCCTGCAAAAACTCCACATTCTGCACGATAACTTCTCCTACCCCGCCCTGTGACAACACAATCGGATAATCGTTCGTCAGCTTGGCCGTCACTTTCTCTGGATCCATGTTCCCCACCAGCAAATGAAAAGGCATAACCTCAACGCTTGTCGTTCCGGGAGCAAGCGGGGCGAAACGAACGGTGCCTTTGGCCATTCCCTTTTTGTCGACGGTCAGCGCCGTGTCCAGCATTTCAATCAACATTCCCCTGTCATCTTTAAGCTGGAAGCGCAGCCAATCCGTATTGCCGGAATAGAGAAAATCCACCTTCATTGTCGTCGGAGTGGCCAAGTACCCCGTCAGTCGGAACTCCTCGCCCTTCCAGGTCTTCGAGTAGCTGTCGGCAAGCGAGACGTACTCGCTGTCCGATGCTCCATTTTCAACGTTCAGCTTAAAGCTCCATTCGCCGCTAACCTTCGATTGCGTTCCTTCTTTCATCCCGCTCACGCCGCCGACAAGAAGCTCAAGCTCGAACCGCTCCTCCTTCACCGGCTCATCCAGATCGATCGTCATAATTCCGGCCGAATGCCGGGCGTCGAGCAGATGCGGTTTTGCGCTTAGCGCAGCATCCGGGCGAAAAACACCATTGACGCTGACCCTGACATTTTCCAAAAAGATCAAGTTTTCCGCCTGCTCCGAAACAACCTCATAACCTACAGACAATCTCGCGCCGTCATACAGAGCATTTTGCAGCTTAATCGTGACTCCCCGATCATGGGCCTCCTCGTTTACCTCTGAAGCAAGCCCCGACTTCTGTCCGATTACGATTCCGCGATCTCCCGCAAAATCGAAAACATTGCCCTCAAACACCTTCCCGATGACCGGAATTTTTCGCAATTGCTCCGCCGAGGCCGGGAAAATGGACAACAGGCTGATCAGCGCAATTACCGACACGACCATGCCGATCGCGGCGAGAAGCCGTCCGGAGCGACGTCCGTTAGCCCTTGCGGGAAAACTCCTTTTAGTCGTATCCAACTCTCTCAATACCCGAGCCTTCAACTGAATTTGAGGCAAACGGGTTTCGTTGAATTTTCGCTGCAGCTCCCGCTCCTCAGTAAGAAAGACTTCGACCTTGTTCATCGGACTCTCCCTCCTTTTCGGACAACCCGTTTTTAAGTCTCCGCTTCGCCCGCTCGTATCTTTTGCGAACCGCCGCATAGCTCATATTGAGCTGTTCCGCGATATCCTCGAATCGATTCTCTTCCACAATCCGCAGCAAAATAATATGCCTGTCCTCCGGATTCAGACGCAGCATCGCCTGACGAAGCTCAGCGTTGTATTCTGCATCGGGTGCCCGATCCGACTCCGCCCTTGGAGCCGTCCTCACGAAAAGGCGGATTAGACGCTCATACGTTTTTGCCCGCTTCAGTTTGTTCAAGCACTCGCGATAAGCGATTTTATACAGCCACGCTCCGAAATAAGTCCCTTCCTGGTACTGTTTAAATCGTTCGAACCCTTTGACGAACACGTCCTGCGTAACGTCCTCCGCTTCCTGCAGCTGCCCCAACATATGAAAACAATATCGAAAAATTTGCTGCTGATAAGCTTCCACCAGTTTGCCGTAGCTTTCGCTGTCTCCCAGCTTAATGGCCTTTACGATTCGTTCCGTTTCCGCCTGCTCCATGCCCTGCCTCCCTCCCAATGATCGCCGTTTCGTTTATATAACCAACACTCTCGCTGTTTTGGGACACTCGCGATAGATTAAATTCATTTATCGGCGTTAAGGCTTCTCGGCATAGATTCATTTTTTCATGACCGTATACGAATCTTGTATCGTCGTCTCTCCTATATCGGCATCCACAACACTACAAAAAAAGCTTATAATTAAATCGTTATATGGGTCGAGCTGGTGCGAACCCCAAGCTCACATAGTTTTCCTGGGAGATTCGCACCTCTTGCTGTATAAGGACTTCGGAGGTTTTTGGGAGTATTTCTTATCAATTTCTTGCTCTCAAAATGCCCCTTTCGCACTTTTGAGCCCCAAATCCCTTGCCTCGCAAGGGTTCAAATGGGGCGCTGTCGCTCCCTTATGGGGGCGGGGATTGAAACGGACGTTGACGGATAAGGTTGCGCAAAATGGCAGGGGTCGCTCCCTTATGGGGGCGGGGATTGAAACTCGCGACTATCGACGTAAAACTCGCCCATCGGCAGTCGCTCCCTTATGGGGGCGGGGATTGAAACAGAATACCCGTAGACGTCATAATCGCGGGCCAAGTCGCTCCCTTATGGGGGCGGGGATTGAAACCTGCGGCGTATACTCGCTGTTCACGGCGCGGAAGTCGCTCCCTTATGGGGGCGGGGATTGAAACATGAATTGATCTGGGAGGAGCGCGGTGGCCGCTGGGTCGCTCCCTTATGGGGGCGGGGATTGAAACGGTCTTCCCAAGCTGGAGTTTGACCATGATGAGGGTCGCTCCCTTATGGGGGCGGGGATTGAAACGCGCCGCGAGCATTTCCGGTGTCTCCGGTGTAAGTCGCTCCCTTATGGGGGCGGGGATTGAAACCCATACGTTTTCCACTACGAATAAGCACGCCGCAGTCGCTCCCTTATGGGGGCGGGGATTGAAACCATACATGCTCTACACCTCCACTCTCATCTCGGTGTCGCTCCCTTATGGGGGCGGGGATTGAAACTGCGGACCCGTAAGTCTCGTAAATCGCTTTAATGTCGCTCCCTTATGGGGGCGGGGATTGAAACAACAGCAGATGGATGGATCTTTCCCGCATTTACCGTCGCTCCCTTATGGGGGCGGGGATTGAAACGTTCCTGCCGCCTTGCGCTCTTCCGTCACGCTGCGTCGCTCCCTTATGGGGGCGGGGATTGAAACACCGCAAAGGTCGAAGTAAATCCCATTCCTTCGCGTCGCTCCCTTATGGGGGCGGGGATTGAAACTCGACATGGTTAACCTACAGCGGCATAACGACAGTCGCTCCCTTATGGGGGCGGGGATTGAAACCTTTCCTTTATCACCCAAAAACATATCCATCAAGTCGCTCCCTTATGGGGGCGGGGATTGAAACATCGAGATGCAGATATCGGCGATTTTACGGTGGAGTCGCTCCCTTATGGGGGCGGGGATTGAAACTCCTCCATTTGGGTAATCCTGGCGTTCGCTGTTGGTCGCTCCCTTATGGGGGCGGGGATTGAAACGTCGCGCTCAAGCTGCACGTCGTACGGCATCTGCGGTCGCTCCCTTACGGGGGTGGGGATTGAAACGTCGCGCTCAAGCTGCACGTCGTACGGCATCTGCGGTCGCTCCCTTACGGGGGCGGGGATTGAAACTGGGAGCGGTTCAAGGCTGACCCATTGGCGGCAGTCGCTCCCTTACGGGGGCGGGGATTGAAACGTATTGTGCATTAGCTATGCCTGACGCGAGTATTGTCGCTCCCTTACGGGGGGGCGGGGATTGAAACCGGTTACGAAGCACAAGCCAAAGCGCCGCGATCGTCGCTCCCTTACGGGGGGCGGGGATTGAAACTCGGGAAGCCGAAACGTGATCGACATCAACGAAGGTCGCTCCCTTACGGGGGGCGGGGATTGAAACTGCACGAAGCAGTTTTCTGTGCGGGGGAGATCGTCGCTCCCTTACGGGGGGCGGGGATTGAAACCCGTCCGACGTGGAGCGGGGCCAGCGTTTTCGGGGTCGCTCCCTTACGGGGGCGGGGATTGAAATCTTTTCTGCATAAGGCCCATAACTGCCATATTCGGTCGCTCCCCTACGGGGGCGTGGATTGAAACGCTGTCCACCCCGTATTCCGTGCCGGATGTTGTCGCTCCCTTACAGGGGCGTGAAATATGAGGTGAACGAGTCATGAAACATCGAAAGGACCCACCAGGCGACAAAAACATTATTGGAACACGAGTAGTCGAGATTCGAAAAGCCAAACGAATGAAGCAAAAGGAATTTCTCGCCAAGCTGCAAACCTTCGGATTAGATATAAGTCCCACCAGTCTTTCCAGATTAGAAGGTCAGTATCGGCTAGTACAAGACTACGAAGTCGTCGCAATTGCCAAAGCCCTGGACGTCTCCGTTGAGGAGCTTTTGGATGGGAAAACAGAATAAGCCATTCTCAATAAGACCGCAGTCATGGAACCAGATGACTTGTAACCTTAACAGCAACTTACAGACCAAACGTTTCGTAAGACTTTTTTCTTCTCCTTCGATTTAAACGTCATACAATGCCATTAACTTCCCTGTAAAATGATGTCTATATAGCTTTAGTAGGTGTTGGAGAATAACACTTCCTGAACTATACTGAAAATATCTAGTGCGAACCCCAGGCTCACATGTTTTTCCCGGGGTATTCGCACCTCTTACGACACAAGGGTTTTCGGCATTTCGTGCTAATTTAATAGTCGTTTATTCGCATCAAAAATGCTGATTCGCACTTTTGCGCTCTAAATCCCTTGCCCAGCAAGGGCTCAGCATGCTCGCTGTCGCTCCCTTCGCGGGAGCGTGGATTGAAACTCTTTACTCTTTAGAATAGTTTCAAGAAAATTAGTCGCTCCCTTCGCGGGAGCGTGGATTGAAACAAATTGTTGGAATGTGCCATGTTGATTAGTTGTTTGTCGCTCCCTTCGCGGGAGCGTGGATTGAAACAAGAAAGGCTCGGCCACCAAGATGACGCCGTCAGTCGCTCCCTTCGCGGGAGCGTGGATTGAAACAAGAAAGGCTCGGCCACCAAGATGACGCCGTCAGTCGCTCCCTTCGCGGGAGCGTGGATTGAAACTCATGACGACCAATTAGAGTTAGACATAGACGATGTCGCTCCCTTCGCGGGAGCGTGGATTGAAACATCCCGAAGGCGCGCTTCGACGAGGTTAACGAAGGTCGCTCCCTTCGCGGGAGCGTGGATTGAAACAGAGTACCATCTGCTGTTCGACCGGTCGATTCGGTCGCTCCCTTCGCGGGAGCGTGGATTGAAACTATAGCTGGCGTCCGTCTCTCCGGCCAAGCGCGGGTCGCTCCCTTCGCGGGAGCGTGGATTGAAACCATGATTTCGATCGAAATGTTGTTCACGCTCGGGTCGCTCCCTTCGCGGGAGCGTGGATTGAAACAATGCCTGCTATAGACGTTAAGCCCGCGACAAAAGTCGCTCCCTTCGCGGGAGCGTGGATTGAAACCTCCGTATCCTTGCCAATTGTAATGATCCTCTCTGTCGCTCCCTTCGCGGGAGCGTGGATTGAAACTCCACAAGGTCGCTAATGAGCAGCGATATGCGGGTCGCTCCCTTCGCGGGAGCGTGGATTGAAACGGACGAGGACGGATGGGGAGCGCCCGTTATCTCGTCGCTCCCTTCGCGGGAGCGTGGATTGAAACCGCTGCCGGCTGCGCGACTGAATCCGGGACTCTTGTCGCTCCCTTCGCGGGAGCGTGGATTGAAACCGACAAATTTTCGGATGCTGGGCGTAGCCGTTCGTCGCTCCCTTCGCGGGAGCGTGGATTGAAACGCAGGTCCGCGCCCTTAATCGAGAATGCCTCTTGTCGCTCCCTTCGCGGGAGCGTGGATTGAAACGAAGCGCGTTGCCACTCTGGTCGACCGCGACATGTCGCTCCCTTCGCGGGAGCGTGGATTGAAACTTCGGAGTGTTCCTCTTCCGCTTCATCTTCGTCGTCGCTCCCTTCGCGGGAGCGTGGATTGAAACATCGCTACACTTCCACCGCAACTGCAGCAACTGTCGCTCCCTTCGCGGGAGCGTGGATTGAAACATCTCCCGTTACCTGTCCAGCCATGTCCAATCGTCGCTCCCTTCGCGGGAGCGTGGATTGAAACATCCAGATCGTGAACTTCGAAGACCATCAGCAGGTCGCTCCCTTCGCGGGAGCGTGGATTGAAACCTCAACCTTGCGTAACGCCATTGCCATCTGGATGTCGCTCCCTTCGCGGGAGCGTGGATTGAAACTTGGCCTGGCTGCGCTTCTTGCGATGGGAGAGCTGTCGCTCCCTTCGCGGGAGCGTGGATTGAAACGATCTATTCAAAACTTAATTCAGGAGGGATTAGGTCGCTCCCTTCGCGGGAGCGTGGATTGAAACTGTCTTGATACGACGTCTCTACTGCTTGTCCTACGTCGCTCCCTTCGCGGGAGCGTGGATTGAAACCGAAATGTTCGACGTCTTCGCGGCCGGTTCCGCGTCGCTCCCTTCGCGGGAGCGTGGGTTGAAATTCAATGGTCTTCGCCAACTTCCAGGCTCCGAATGTCACTCCCTTCACGGGAGTTTGATTGAAATCTTATTGGCCAGGATCCAAAGCTGAATCCCTGCGAAACTCACTTCTACTCCGCCGACTCCAAATAACGGACCGTTCCAACGGCACGCCAAAAAAGACTGTCCCCTAAGTCAAGTCGTACAAGACGATCGATCAAAAGGAATCTATCTCCTGGAAGCCGATTCATAGGGTCCTGAAATTCCCCTGTGACGGTTTACCGTTCCATCGATTATCGTTTGGTACGACTCTGTTTACTTAGGGGACAGCCTCATTGCGCTGCTGCCGGTTTATTTCACAACGTAACCCGACAGCGGCTGCGAGCGGACTCCAAGCACGCGTCGATCAGCTTCATGTTGTCGACGGCGTCCTGGGCCGGGTACAGCGGAGCTTCCTCTCCCCAGACGACGCGGGCGAACTGGTCGGACTGCGCCGCGTAGGCGTCCACGCCGTAAGGGCCTTCCGTGCGGGTTTCTCCGCCGGCCTGCACGACGATGACGTCGTTTTCCTTGTTGGGCAGGAACGACGGCTTCAGCACGATCGTCCCTTCCGTGCCGACGATCTCCAGTTCGTTGCGGAACGCCGCCCACATGCCGCAGTCGAACGTCAGCGCCACGCCGCCGGCAAACTCCACCAGACCGGACGCCATCATATCCACATCGTCATGCTCCGGGGAAAACAGCGCGTGAACCGTTACCGCTTCCGGTTCGGCTCCGGTAATCCAGCGAGCGGCGCTGAGCGGATATACGCCGACGTCGTACAGCCCGCCGCCTCCCCATTCCTTCACTTGCCGGATATCCGTTTTGTTGGCGGCTCCGTTGTATGTAAATACGCCTCGAATCGCCCTCAGCGCACCGATCTCTCCGCTGGCGATAATCTCCTTTACCCGTGCGATACGCGGATGATGCCGGTACATGAACGCCTCGGCCAGATGCACGCCGGCTTCCTTGCACGCGTCGACCATCTCCTGCGCTTCCACCGCGTTCATCGCCAGCGGTTTCTCGCAGAGAATATGCTTTCCGGCTTTCGCCGCCGCGATCGTCCATTCCTTGTGCAGATGATTCGGAAGCGGAATATATACGGCGTCGATGTCGGGGTCCGCCAACAGCGCCTCATAGCTCCCGTAATGCTTCGGAATGCCGAATTCCTCCGCCTTCGCCCTTGCCTTCTCTTCGTTCCTGCTGGCGACGGCGACAAGCTCTCCCGTCTCCGACGCCCGAATGGCCGGTATGACGGCGCGATCCGCGATCGCGGCGCAGCCGAGTATTCCCCAACGCAAACGTTTCATTGCCGAATCCCCTCTCCTAACCGATTATCCCTCTCATTATACCACGTCGCCCTTCTTTTCGATTGGGGCGATTTGGGTTACAATGGGACGATACGAACGAGATAGAAAGGGAGAGAAAGATGCCATACCGCCTTATTGCCATGGATCTCGACGACACGCTGTTAACGGACGAACTGACGGTGACCGACGGAACCCGTCAAGCGATGAACGAAGCGATCGCCCGGGGAGTCCATATCACCATCGCCACCGGAAGAATGTTCGCCTCCGCGCAGAACATCGCCCGCCAAGTCGGACTGAACGTTCCGATCATCACCTATCAAGGCTCGCTGATCAAAAACCTGCTGGACGAAGAGGTGCTCTACGAGCGCTCCATTTCAACGGAGGTCGCCCGCGAGCTGTATGCATACAGTCTGGCCAACGGCCTGCACCTGCAAAGCTACATCGACGACAAGCTCTATGTCTCGGAAGACAACGACAAGATCAAAGGGTATATCGCGCAATCCAAAATCCCGTATTTTGTAGAGCCCGACTTTAAGCGCATCATCGACCATCCGAAGCAGACGAAGCTGCTTATCATCGACGAGCCCGCGAAGCTGGACGCTCTGCTGCCCGAGCTGAAAGCCCGGTTCGGCTCGCAGGTGCATCTGACCAAGTCCAAGCCGAACTACCTGGAATTCCTGCATCTGGAAGGCACCAAAGGTCACGCGCTGCGCTACCTCGCCGCCCATTACGGCATTCCGATCGAGGAGACGATCGCCATGGGCGACGCGATGAACGACCACGAGATGGTCGAAGCGGCCGGCCTCGGCGTCGCGATGGCCAACGCCGTTCCGGCGCTCAAGGCGGTCGCCGATTACGTCACGCTGTCCAACAACGAAGAAGGCGTCAAGCATGTCATCGAGAAATTCGTGCTGAACGCCTAAACCCGCAAAGCAAAGGCTGTCCCCGCTCGCGAAGCCGTCATTTCGTACGGCCGCGCTGTCAAGGGACAGCCTTTTTTTCCGTCGCTCTCCGAACGCGCAGGTCACCCCATCGACAAAGCATTGCGGGTCGCCAAAATATATTTGGACGTATCCAGCGGATTAACGCCGCGCCTTCTCCTCTCCGCGCTCACGTCCGCAGGACATTGCTGATAGCCGTCGAAGTAGGTCGTCAGCGTTCCCCTTCCCTTGGTCATCGACCCCAGCCGGGCCGGAAAATCCAGCGAAGTCGCGACGGGCAGCCGCCCCTCGAGCTCCATGCGGCCTTGGCGAACGACCGGCATGTCGAACTCTCCGCGCATGACGGACAGCTCGCTCATCAGCTTGCCGCCGAATTCCTCCGGCGTCGACAGTCTGAACCGAAGCATCGGCTCCAGCAATATCGTTCCCGTATGGACCAGTCCGTCCATAAGGCCCATCGGAGTCGCCACGACAAAATCGAGCGGGTGCGTATGCCAGACGTGATGTTCTCCCTCGATCAACGTCACCTTCAAATCGGTCACCGGCCACCCCTTCAAGCCTTGCTCCAGCGCTTCCGGCACGCGTCTGGCCACCTCGTTCTGATAGCTGTCCAGCAGCCTCTCCGGACGGACGACCGAATGATACTCCAGCCCGCTTCCCCGCTCCCCCGGCTCGATGACGAACCTGAGAATCGCCCAGCAAGGCTTCGGCATCGTATAGGCTACGAAGCCTTCCCCTTTGCGCGCAGGCGTCTCTTTGTAGATAACGGACGGCTCGCCGAAAATAACATGGAGACCGTATCGGCTCAGCAGCATTTGCTCCAGCACCTCGATCTGGATCGGCCCCATCACCCGCAGATGCAGTTCCCGGTCCTCCTGCAGCCACTGTACGTCCAGATACGGATCTTCGTCCGCCAGCTCCTGCATCGCGGCCACGACGGCCGGATATTCCGCTTCGTTCCGCCATTGCGCCTGCACGGTAAGCAGCGGCTCGGCCAGTCTTCTGACGCCCGGCACCCCTTCGCTCGCTCCGATAATATCCCCGATTCTCACCCGGCTCCAGCCGCAGACGACGGCAATATCCCCGGCCTTCAGGATGCCGACGTCCTCGCTGCGCTGCCCGTCCATTTTGCGAATCTGCGTCACTTTCTCTTCGATGTCCAGCGAATGATTGCGCACCGTATCCCGGTTGCGCAGGACGCCCCCGTACAAGCGCACATAGGCAAGCCTGCCCATCGTCGGATCCTTGTCCAGCTTAAACACGACCCCGGACAACGGCTGCTCCGTGTCGCCCGCGGGAGCCGGCAGCCACTGCACGATTGCGTCCATCAGTGCGTCCACGCCGACGCCCCGATTGGACGCGCCGTACAGAACCGGGAACAGCTCGCAGCGGGCCACGCCATCCTGCAGCGCCGAAACCAGCTCGGAATCGTCCAGATTTCCTTGCTCGAAATACCGCTCCAGCAGCGCATCGTCCCGCTCCGCGATCTTCTCCGCCAACCGTTCCCGGTCCGCGCGCGCCTTCTCCGGCCAGGCGGCCGCGGCGCCTTCGCCGCCGGCCGGCAGCAATTCGACCGGGCCTGCGAACTCGCCCTCGACCCCGTCGTAGCTCTGCACCGGAATCGCGCCTGCGGACAGCAGCCGGCGAATCTCCTCCAGCACCCGCTCGGGCTCGGCCCCCATGCGATCCATCTTGTTGACGTACAGCAGCGTCGGGATTCCCAGATCCCTGAGCGCCTGCCAGATCACTTCCGTCTGCGCCTGCACGCCTTCCACGGACGAGACGATCAGCACCGCGCCGTCCATGACACGCAGCGACCGCTCCACCTCGGAGAGAAAATCGGCGTGTCCCGGCGTATCCACCAGATTGATTCGGACGCCCCGCCATTCGAATCTCGTGACGGCGGAGCGGACCGATATTCCTCTTGTCCGTTCGACCTCCAGCCAATCCGTCTGCGCCGTCCCATCGTCTACGCTGCCCAGGAAGCGAATTCGTCCGCTTCGATACAGCATCTGCTCCGTCGTCGTCGTTTTGCCTGCGTCGACGTGAGCGAATATCCCGACATTCCGCATATACCCTCCGTGTAGGCCTGTTGAGTGGTTGACAAAAGCCCGCTCGGTCCAAGGACCGGCGAGCCTTTCGTTCCTATCGTTCTATTCCCAGAGCTTCTTCTCCAGCGTAAGCGTCTTAACCGTGCCGGTCGGACGAACGACAAGCTCCTGATCGACAACCTCGTAGCCCATGTTCTGATAGAGCACAAGATTGTTCTGCACCGATTGGCGGACCTTGCAGCGGCTGGTCTTCATCCCTTTGGCGACGCCTTGCGTCTCGATCCATTTGACGAGCTGCCTTGCATACCCTCTTCTGCGGCGTTGGGGAACTACCGACAAGCGGAAGAAATCGATGACGTCGCCGTCGTACTTGAAGCGAACCATCGCCGTAGCCGTATCGTCCTCATACAGAATCGCGGCCGATTCGCTGCCGCCGCGCAGCGCTTCCAGCACCGATTCCTCCGTCTCTTCAAGCGCGCTCGAAGGCGGGATCGCCGTGCGGTATTCCTCGAACGCCATCCTCATCAAGGCGTATATCGTATCCGCATCCTCGGGCGTCGCCTCGCGAATATGCGTTTCCGGCTCTTTCTTCAGCTTGACGAGAGGCGTTGCCGGAGCCTCGTCGGGCTCGTCCAGCGTAGCCTTGTCCGCCGTTTCTTCCTCCAAGCCTTCGGAGGACTTCCCGGCCGCGGCCGAACCGCGCGGAGACGGCGGCGCGACGTACTCTCCGCGGAAGTATTCACGGGTCGGTCTCAGGAAGAAGAGCAGCACAATGACGATCGACGCCGCGAACTGGATCTGGTCAAGGGAAAACCAGAAAATAACGAAGCTTACCAGCAGCGCGGGAAACATTTTTTTTCGGTTGATCAATCGAATCATGAGCAGCATCGCAACGAGCGTAAGCACGATTCTGAAAATCAGACTGCTGATGTCCGAGCTTGACAAGCTGGCATAATCCTTAAAGCTGATCAAGGACCAGCCCATCATCACCACAAACGAAAGAAGCTTAAAATAAAGCAGCATGAGCATAATGCGTATCGTGGTTGGTTTCTGCAAGTGGTAATCCTCCCTATTGGCTGCGCAATTCCGTTCTAATCTAGAATTATAACAAAAAAAACAGCCGAGCGGTGAATAGCCTTCCCGCTAAAGCTGTTTTTTACCAATGCGGAACCGCTTATTGTCCGGCGAGCACCTGATACCATATTCCGCGCTTGGCGTACAGCGTATTCCTGACCTCGTCCCAACCGCCCAAATAGTCGATCGTGAACATCTCCGGGGGCTGCGGATAGCGGTCCGCCATCTCCTCTGCGAGCGCTTCGTTCACCGGACGAAAGCCGTGCTTGGCAAACAGCCTCTGCGCCTCGTCCGAATAGAGAAATTCGACAAAGGCGTCCGCGGCCTTCCTTACGCCGTGCCGGTCGGCGTTGCGGTCGATAACGGCGACGGGATTCTCGATCAGAATCGTGCTCGGCGGCACGACAACGTCGTATTCGACGCCTTGGGCGATCCGGGCCAGCAGCTCGTTCTCGTAAGTGACGATAACGTCGCCGACTCCGTATTCGAAGGCGGCCATCGAGGCCCGGCCGCTCTTGTCCATCGATTCGATGTTCCGGTGCACGTCGACGAGAAATTGCTTGGCCGCCGCCTCATCCTTCGTTCCGTTCGCCAGCTCCGCTTTTTTAAGTCCCGCCCCGTAGATCGCGTTGATGTCCCACTGGGCGCCTCCGGACGTTTTCGGATTCGGATACAGCACCTTCACGCCCGGCTTCGTCAAATCCTCGAAATCCCGAATGCCGAGCGGATTGCCCGCCCTCGTCCCCAGCACGACGATCGAGCGCGTAATCATCCCGTTCGTCCGATCCTTGTTCCATTCCGGAGAGACGAGTCCGGCGCCCACCAGCTTATCCACGTCGCCTTCGAGCGCAAGCAGCGTCACGTCCGCGTCGAAGCCTCCGATGATGGACCGGGCCTGCGTGCCCGAAGCTTCGTACGATTCCTGGAAAGCGACCGTCTGCCCGGTCTCCCGCTTCCAATAGGCGTTAAATGCCGGAATGATTTCCTGCAGCGCGTCCTTCGCCACCGAGTAAGCGCCGAGCACGAGCGTAACGTCTCTCGCTTCGGCGGGAACGTCCGAGGCGCCCGGCTCCGCTTGGCCGCCGCTTCCGCAGGCGGACAGGACGAGCGCAAGCGTGGCTGTAATAAGCGCGCTGTATAAAGCGGTACGCCCGATTGCGCGCGTACGGTTATCCCTCTTCATCGCGACCTCCCGGTGCCTTCGTAGGCTCCCATCCGTCCGGCGTTAAATGTGAACCGGCATCGGGTCTTCCTTCAGCTTGTTCTCCACGACCCAGCTGTCCGTATCGTTAAACAAATAAGCCCGGTGAATCAGCACCCGAACCTCGTCCCCGGGCTGCAAAATCTCCTTCTCCAGCGACCGGTAAGTCACGAGCTTCGCCGCCCCGATCTCGACCTCCACCAGCCATTCGCTGCCGCGGAAGTGAACGTGGCGCACGCGCCCGGTCTCCGTCGCCGACAGCAGCTCGAAATCGGCCGCTTTGCCGATCTCGACATATTCCGGACGGATAAGCGCCTTCGCGCCGGACAGGTCGTCCGGTCCGCCAAAGCCGCGCAGCGCCGCGACGTCCTCGACAATCGTCGATTCGCCGATAAAGCTGGCCACGAAAGGGGACTCCGGATTTTTATAAATTTCCCAAGGCGTGCCCTTCTGTTCCAGACGCCCTTTGTTAATAATCATAATCTGGTCCGCCACTTCGATGGCTTCGTCCTGGTCGTGCGTGACGAAAATCGACGTAATGCCGAGACGGTCGATCATCTCGCGCAGCCAGGAGCGCAGCTCGTGACGAATTTTCGCGTCGATCGCGGCGAACGGCTCGTCGAGCAGCAGCAGCTGCGGCTCGGGAGCGAGCGCTCTGGCGAACGCCACGCGCTGGCGCTGGCCTCCGGACAGCTGGTGCGGATAACGCTTCTCGAAGCCCGACAGCCCGGTCAGCTCGACCAGTTCCGCCACCCGCTCTTTGATTTTCTGCTTCGACCATTTCTTCACTTCCAGACCGAACGCGATATTGTCCGTTACCGTCATATGCTTAAACAGCGCATAGTTCTGGAAAACGAAGCCGATTCCCCTCTCCTGCGGAGGAAGATCGTTGACCCGCTTGCCGTGGAACACAATATCGCCCTCGTCTACCGTTTCCAGCCCGGCCAGCATGCGCAGAATCGAGGTTTTGCCGCCGCCGCTGGGGCCCAGAAGACCGATGAGCTGACCTTTCTCGATCTCGAAGTTAACGTTCGTTACCGCTTGGAAATCGCCGAATTTCTTGTTTAAGCCGCGAACCTCGATATGCATCTCAATGCACTTCCCTTCTCGATTTGGCCCACTCCATCAACAGCAGCAGCGTGACCGAGCCGGCGGCCAGCACCAGCGCGATGGAATTCGCCGCGGTAAGATTAAAGTTCTCGACATCCTGATACACGAGCGTAGTCGCCGTCTGCGTCTTGAACAGAATGTTGCCCGAGACGACGAGCACGGCTCCGAATTCGCCCATGGCCCGGGCGACCGTCAGCACGACGCCATAGACGACGCACCAGCGGATCGACGGCCAGGTGACACGCCAGAACGTCGTCCAGGCGCTTGCGCCGAGCGTCGCCGCCGCCTCTTCCTGCGCGCCGCCGATTTCCTGCAGCACCGGCATGACTTCGCGCACGATGAGCGGAAACGTAACGAACAGCGTGGCGATGATCATACCCGGAAGCGCGTAGACGATGTCGATTCCGGCCTTGTTGAACAGCGCGCCCAGCGCCGTCTCCGGCCCCAGCAGCAGCACGATCATCAGGCCGCCGATCACCGGCGACACCGCAAAAGGCAAATCGACGATACTGTTCAGCAGCTGCTTGACGCGCCTGCCGAGCCACGTCGCCCTGACCAGGTACAAGGACAACATAACGCCGAACAGCGTATTGACGACCGTCACGACGACGACGATCAACCCCGTCATGTACAGCGCATGAAGCGTCTCGGGTCTGGCCAGGCCTCTGGCGAACCCGCCCCAGCTTTCGTCGAAAGCGCCCATGGCGATGCGGATCACGGGGATAATCAGCAGGACGCCGAATACGGCTACGGTTAGCCCGATCCACAGTCTCCTCATCCGCCCTTCCTCCTCATCTGGACGTAATTAACCGTCCATAGAATCAGGAAGGAGAACGTCAGCAGCAGCACGCTGACCGCGGTGGCCCCGATCGTATTGTCGCTCTCGATCTCGCCGAAAATGTACACCGAAGCGATAAGCGTCTTCCCCGGAATGTTCCCGGCGACGAGCACGACCGCCCCGAATTCCGCCAGCGCCCTGGAGAACGCCAGCATCGCGCCGCTCAGTATGCCCGGGAGCATGTTCGGCAGAATCACCTTCCAGAAGGTCGCCGCTTTCGTCGCTCCCAGCGTATACGCCGCTTCCTCTTCCGACGAATCCATCTCTTCGAGCAGAGGCTGCACCGCGCGAATGACGAACGGAAAAGTCACGAACACCATCGCAATCACGATGGCCGGCTGGTGGAACAGAATCGTAAAGCCGAGCTGCTCCGCCAAGCCCCCGACGGCACTGCGCGGGCCGAGCAGCAGCAGGATCATCAGTCCCGCCACCGCCGTCGGCAGGGCAAAGGGCAGATCGACCAGACTGTTCAGCAGCCGGCGTCCCGGGAAGCGGTAGCGGATCAGCACCCACGCCGACATCGTTCCGATCAGCATGTTGACGACCGTGGCGATCAGAGCCAGCTTAACGGTAAGCAGCACGGCCTTCCAGGCCAGCGGCTCCGTCAAATTTTCGGCGAACGCCGCCCATCCCGAAGAGAAGGACTGCCCGTAAATCCCGATAATGGGAAAAATAATGAGCACGATAAAATAAAGCATGACGGTGCTGCGAAATCCCCAGCTCCACCAGCGGCCCTGCAGCATGGAACTCACGTCGACGTGTACCTCCCGAGCTTTTGAGAGCTGTATATGAGATAATTCCTATTAACTTAGTAGGTATTGTTACTTTACCAGATAACGGCTTCTCCCGTCAATCTATAATCGGAGCTGCAAATGTCTATTTTATCAAAAATTTAACAACTTCCGGGTGAAGTCCTCTCCCTCTACGGAATGGAAATAAATCTCGATTAGGAGAAGCGTCCGGCTCCCTACGGTTTGACGGGAGGGTTTGTCCCGAACGGGATGCGAGCAGCATCGAACGCTTGCGGAGATTGTGTAAGACCGTTCTCTTGGGAGCGGCAGCGATCGTTGCAGCAAGAAGCCCACGCCTCTATAGGCGGCGGGATCGTTCACTGCATCGTATTCGCAATCCTTCTGGGCGGTGAATGTTCAGAAAGTTCGATTTTCAGCGCCGGGCAAGTCGAGCTTTCGGAGCTGCCTGTTCCGAACGATGAGAGCTTTGAGAGCGATAAGGCAGAGATGATATAATCGGGGGAAAAAGGAGGGCTGATCATGCTCATTAAGGAATCGTTGTCCACGTCGCGCCGCGACGAGATGATCGACATTACGAGGCAGATCGCTTCGATTGTCGCAAAGTCGGGGGTTACCGAAGGCCTCGCCCTCGTCTACTGCCCGCATACGACGGCCGGCATCGCCATTAACGAGAACGCCGACCCGGACGTCAAGCGGGACGTGCTGATGCGGCTGGACGAGGTGTACCCGTGGGAGCACCCGAAATACCGCCATGCGGAAGGAAATACGGCTTCCCATCTGAAGGCGATCACGACCGGCACCTCGCAGACCGTAATCGTGACGGGAGGGAAATTACGGCTCGGACGCTGGCAGGGCATCTATTTCTGCGAGTTCGACGGCCCGAGACAGCGCGAGTATTTCATCAAGCTTACGGAAGGTTGACCCCAAACGCCTTCTGCGTCCTCTTGACGCACAGTTGCGCGGCGCCCCTCGGGCGCCCTATTCCCCTTCGATAAAATATTGCTCCTCGCCGGCTTCGAGAATCGCCTGTCCCTGCGTCAGGTCGGTCATCCAGATGAGAAAACGTTCCGCCGCTTCCCCGGCTTCGGGATAACACGGCACCCTGACGCGGTCGGTGAACGACACCTCGCCCACTCTGAAGCCTCTGCCCCGCAGCTCGTTCTCCAGCTTGCCGTACCAGGTATAGTCGACGTCGACGACAACCTCCCGATGCAGCACCTTCACGATCGGTTCGGCCGCGTCGAGACCGACGACCGCTCCGTCCGTGTACGCCCGAACCAAGCCGCCCGCCCCGAGCATAATGCCGCCGAAATAACGGGTGACGACGACAACGACATTTTTCATGCCGCGGTTTTTAATCACTTCCAGAATCGGTTTGCCCGCCGTTCCGCTCGGCTCCCCGTCATCCAGCGCTTTCTGGTACTGGTCGCGCTCGCCGATCAGGTAAGCCGAGCAATTGTGCGTGGCGTCCCAGTGCTTCTTCTTGATTTCTTCTATGAAGGCGACCGCTTCCTCCTCGGTATCCGCCGGCTTGGCGTAGCCGATAAAGCGGGATTTTCTGATCACGATCTCGTCCGATCCGAATTGTCTGACGGTTGAATATCTCGGGAGCATGGGTCGACCTCACAATCGTAACGTAACCCTGTGGCGGGCTTCTTTTACCCTCCATACTATCATATCGGAGCAATCGAAGGAACTTTCGCGAAGCCATTCATAGGGGGAGAAAGCCGGCCCGTTCCGGGAAAATGGCTCGCCTCCCTGTTAAAAACAGCTCGCAGAGAATAGAATCCGGCGGATGAAAGCATATGGTAAACATGCTATAATTATGGGTGCAATCAAGGGGAATACAACGAAGTTCGTTGCGTTCGCTTCGCTATGCGGCATAGAGAGAGGACACGAGGGGGGCTCAACATGTTTGCCAAACGGCTGAAGCAATTGCGGAAAAGGCGAAAGTTGACCATGCAGGAAGTGGCCGATTCCGTCGGAGTTGCCAAAAGCACTTACGCAGGGTACGAATCCGGATACCGGCAGCCGACGATCGAATCCATACAGACGATTTCGAGAATGCTGCGCACGTCGGCGGATTATCTTCTGGGGCTGACCGATTATCCGGAGCCGCCTGCCGAAGTCAATCATAACGCGAAAGAATATTTGAACGTCGAGCAGCTTCATTGGGACGGAGTTCCGTTGGAGAAGTCCGATCTCGACTTGATCCGCAGCCTGCTCGAACGAATGATTCGCGACCGCACTCTGTCGAATAAAGACGATTCATCCTCCCAATAATTTCGCCGCCTTGGCGTTCGACTCCGCTTTCAGCTGTTCCTTCGCGGCGTTGAAGGCCACCCTCCATTCTTCGATGGTTTCCGGCGATTCGGAATCTTCCTCCGCTTCCCGGGTCAGCTCCCGGAATTGATTGTCGCACTCGGATTCCGCCGCCGCCATATTCTCGGCCAAGCTCGCCTGCCACGCCTGAACCGCGTAAGGGTCCCTCTTATCCACCTGCTGCAAGCCGGCTTCCGCCTCGCTTAATACGGCCTTCATATTTCTCGTGCATTGGGCTTGCACTTCCTTAATTTCCTGGTCGTAATCCCGCGTCCGCTGGTTTGCCGTGTTCGCCGGAGTCTCGCCGGGCAGCGCGGGTTCGCTTGTCCCGTTACTCCCCGTCCCCTGCGAATTCGGCTGCGATGGAGAATTTTCCGTCGTCTCTGCCGCCCCTGCTCCGGACGAAGCAGAAGAGCCGGATCCCGGCTTCGCCTGGTTAGACGCTTCGGGATCGCCGGTCTTGGACGACTTGGACCCGGAATTCGTTCCGGCGGTTTTCCCGGTTCCGGCAGTTTTTTCGGTTCCGGCTCCTTCGCGCGTTCCCGGCTGGACGGAAGTTTGCCGTTCCGGCTTCGCGTTCGCGTCCCGGTCGTTCTTTGCCTCTGTGTCTCGATTGTTCTTTGCGTCTGTGTCTCGATTGTTCTTTGCGTCTGTGTCTCGGTCGTTCTTCGCATCGGAGTCCCGGTCGTTCCCCGCCTCCGCGTTCCCGTCGTTTTTTGCGGCATCCGTCGCGGCTCCCGATTCATTCTCCGGCATATAAGAGCCGTCTGTCTCCGGCGAATTCATCTCGTCCAGCTCCGACGGGGACGTGATATCCTGCTCAGGCGGATACAAAGCATCCTGCTCAGGCGACAGCGCTTCGCCATTTTCATCCTGCCGGATTTCCGCTTCTCCCTGCTCCGCCGCGGCAGCGGCGGCCAGCTTTCTCTCCGAAGCTTCCCGCATGTGCAGTCCGCCCCATAAAAGAAGAAGAAGGACGACCAACGTGGATAACGTGACGATTGCGGCGTCCGGCTTCGGGAAATCGCGCCGTTTTCTTCTGCGTGTGCGTTTTTTGCCCATCTCCATCCCTCCCTTAATCGGAAAATAGGGGGCCGCCCTGAACGGACAGCCCCCTTGTGCCTACAAATCGAGCAGTTTCTGAATGATTCGCGTCGTCATTTTCAACGTCTGTTTTTTGGCTTCGGCGATGGCTTTGTCCTTCTCCCGCTTCGGCGCCTCCACGGCTTTGATCCGGTTGACGGTTTCTTCGTTGAGCTGGATCACCTCGAGCAGAAGCTGCACCTTCTCCTCCTGACCGCTTGCGCCGTCAAGTCTTCTGCCTATGTCGCCCAGCTTTTGCTTCAAGTCCTTGACGATGTCGTCGACGGATTCCGCGTAATCCTCGTTCACCAACGTCACTTCCTGCCGGAACAGCACTTTTCCGCTGCGCGAGCTGCGATCGGTCCATACCGCTTGAATGACCGCTGCAGCCTCCGCGATCTTCTTCGGAATCGTTACTTTGCCGTTCGCCGATACGCTGACGTCCTTGCTTCCCGACACCTTGCTCCATCTCAGGATAGAGGACGGAAGCTCGACGCCGAGGAATGTCAGACTGTACTGATGCTGCCGACCGTTCGCGGAGACGTCCACCTTCGGCGCCGCTTCGGCGCGGATCGTGGCAACGGTCCATGCGGTCGCGGCTAGGGCGTCGTAACGCAGTTTGCCCTGGAAGTTGGCGATTACGGAGCCGATGTCGGCCGAACGAACGCCGAGATTGGACAGCGCGGCGCTTAACGGATAAGCATCCGTTTGGGACAAAACCGCGGCAATCGCTTGGTTGCGCAAGGTTGTCTGCCTTTCAGGGCTGCCAAGCAGACGGCCCAGATCCGAAGATTTCATGCCGGCGATCCTGTTGCGGATTTCTCCTTCGACTCCTCCGCGCTGTTCGCCGTCGCCGAACCAGAAGATCAGATAGTCGTCCATCGTCAGCCGCTGGATGCCCGCCGCCTCGGCGATCGTCTGCATGACCTCCCGATAATCCGGATTGTCCAGCACGGCCTGCAGCTCCGAAGCCTGCGGATCGTAATGAATCGCGCCCGCGGCCCTCACCGCTTCGAAGAGCCGCTGGCGAAGCTTCGCCTGGTCCGCGTCCGCCGGCAGCCGGGGAGCGATGCGGCGCCAGATCGGATCGATCAGCCTCTGATTCGAAGCGGCGTTCAGGCCGGCGAGTTCATCCCGCAGACTGCGCACGGCGCGCGCGTCCGAAGGATCTCCCGCAAGCAGCGCTTCGCGAATGGGGCTCATTCGAGCGATGAAAGCATCGACCGGGAACCGGCTGCCTTCCGTCTCTTTGGCCGTCAGCGTGATCTGCTGCTCGAAGATGACTTTCGTTACTCCGTTAAGAGGGTTTACGAGACTGGCTCGAATGACCGCGGACGCGCTTTCGACGTCTTCCGGAATCGTAACGATACCTTCCGGCGTTACGGTCGCTTCCGGATCTCCCGAGACCTTCTCCCAGCGAAGCAGGAAGGCGGGAACTTCCGTTCCGTGCACGGTCAGACTGTAACGATGCTCGCGGCCGTCCTCGCTAATCTGCGCGTTCGCTTCCGCGACCGTGCGGATATAGGCGATCAACAGCGCGCGAACGGCGGGCTCGTCCTTTTGCAGCTTGAGCTGAAGTCCCCGTATGGCGCCCCCGATATCTCCCGACGTGATTCCGAGATTGTTCAGAAGCTGGCTGACTTTGTAGTTGTCCGTATCCCTGAGCACGCTGTCCGTGGCGCGGATCAGCACATCCGTCAATTTATCCTGGCTGGCCAGCAGCATCGCCAATTCCATCGGCGACAAGCCGGAGAGCATATCGACGAGCGTGCCCTCAATGCCTTTGCGCGCTCCTCCGTCTCCCAGCACGAACTCGACCGTATCCTGGAACGTCACGTTTACTCCGCCGCCGGCCGTCTCGATCAGCCGGATCAAGGCGATGAATTCCGGATTTCTGCGAATCGCCTTGAATTCCGACAGCTCGGGGTCGTACCGGGCGGAGGCGATCGCTTTCGCAAATTGGAGCAGCTTGGCTTTCGCCGCCCCGCTGTCGGTCCCTTCGGGAAGTTTGCCGCTAATTTTGCTCCAGATCGGGGCGATCAGCGGCTCGTAGTCGGCATCGCCAAGACCGGCGATCTCGGCGCGCAGATTTTGCACGTCTCGGAGATCCGCCGGATCCCCGGCGGCCAGAGCCGCGAACAATTCGTTTACGCGGTCCAGAATGCCCGAAGCCAGCAGATTTGCCCATTCCGCCTGATCGTCATACGGCCCGATAACCGGCGGCTCTATCTCCGGAGCTTCCACCACCGGTGGCTCTGTCACAGGCGGTTCCACCACTGGCGGTTCCGTTGCTGGCGGTTCTATTACTGGAGGCTCCGTTGTTGGCGGTTCTACTATTGGCGGTTCTGTCTCCGGTGGCTCTACTATTGGCGGCTCCGTTCCCGGTGGCTCTACTACCGGAGGTTCCGTCCCCGGCGGTTCCGCTGCAGGCGGTTCTGCCGCTGGAGTTCCCGTGTCAGGCGATTCCAGCGCTCCTGCCGGTAACTCCTCGGCATTCGCAATCTGCAGCCAGCCGATTCTGGCCGAAGCTCCTTGGCCTCCGAGCGGTCCCCCGCCTATCGAAGTTGCAGCCAGCACGGCCGCAAGCGCCGACAACGTTACCTTATTGCCAAACTTCATCTCCTTCACCTCTACTTGGGATGATAATGAACGCTTCTTCAGATAATGTCCGAACGCCGATGTACGATTTTTTCGAGTAACGCCCCTCGTTTCTCGCCCATTCGAGCTCCGATGTACGATTTTTTGGAGTAACGTCCTCCGTTTCTCGCCCATTCGAGTGCCGATGTACGATTTTTTGGAGTAACGTCCTCCGTTTCTCGCCCATTCGAGCTCCGATGTACGATTTTTTCGAGTAACGCCCTCCGTTTCTCGCCCATTCGAGCTCCGATGTACGATTTTTTCGAGTAACGCCCCTCGTTTCTCGCCCATTCGAGCTCCGATGTACGATTTTTTCGAGTAACGCCCTCTGTTTCTCCCTCATTCGAACGACGATGTACGATTTTTTTCGAGCAACCCCCCACGCCGCAGCCTCTTCCGAGTGACGCAGCCACCGGACGCCGCATACTAAATACTAAGCCACTTACTAGGCCACAAACTAAGCCGTATACTAAAATTGAAGGACCGGCATCCGTTCCTTCACGCCCTTGCTTAAGCTGGGGCGGCCGACGGAATAGTAGGCGAAGTCGGTTTCGGCGAGGTGCTCCTCCTTGAACAGGTTGCGCCCGTCGATCAGAATGGGCTGCTTCAGCACCCGCTGGAGCCGCGTCAGGTCGACGCCGGCAAACTCGTCCCATTCGGTCAGCAGAATCAAGGCGTCCGCTCCCTGCGCCGCCTCCTCCGCCTTATCGCACCATTGAACCCCCTCCTTTCCGAACATCGCCCGGAAGTTGTCCGTCGCGATCGGGTCGTACGCTTTCGCCTTCACGCCCCGGTCGACCAGATGCCGCATAATCTCGAGCGCCGGAGAATCCCGCACATCGTCGGTATTCGGCTTAAACGCCAGCCCCCACACGCCGATCGTCTTGCCAGGCAGCTCGCTGCCGAAGATCGCCTCCAGCTTGCGGATCACGTTAAAACGCTGGTCCTGGTTGACCTCCACGACGGAGCGGAGCAGCTTGAACTCGTAATCCACGTTCCCCGCGATCTGGATCAGCGCGCGCGTATCCTTCGGAAAACAGGAACCCCCGTAGCCGATGCCGGCCTTCAGGAACGACGGCCCGATCCGCTTGTCGTAGCCCATGCCTTCCGCCACCTTCGTCACGTCCGCGCCGACCTTCTCGCAGATGTTGGCGATTTCGTTGATAAAGGAGATTTTCGTGGCGAGAAAAGCGTTCGACGCGTATTTGATCATTTCCGCGCTGCGGATATCGGTCACGACGATCTGGTCGGTCAGCGGCTCGTGCAGCCGGATCATCAGGTCGGCGGCGCCGTCGCATTCCGCTCCGACGATAATCCGGTCGGGCCGGAGGGTGTCCGCGATGGCCGAGCCCTCGCGCAGAAACTCCGGCAGCGACACGCTGTCGAAGCGCATGATTGTGCGTGACCGCATCAGCTTGGCCAGGCGCTCGTTCGTTCCGACGGGAACGGTGCTCTTGACGGCTACGATTTTGTAGCCGTTCATCGCCTCCGCGATTTCGATCGCCGCTTGGTCGATATAGGCGAGATTGGCCTCCCCGCTTGGCAGCGGAGGCGTGCCGACGGCGATCATAATAATGTCGGAGCTGCGAACCGCGAACGCCAGGTCGGTCGTGAAGACGAGATGGCCCGCGAGCCGGCCTTCGGCGGCCAGCTCCTTAAGGCCCGGCTCGTAGATCGGCACGCCGCCGGAATTCAGGACGGCGATCTTCTCCGGGTCCTTGTCGACGCAGACGACCCGATGACCCAGCTTCGCGTAGCAAGCGCCCGATACGAGTCCGACGTAGCCGGTGCCGATTATCGTAATGTTCATACCCGCAACTCTCCTCTGATTATGAAGTCGTGCCGAAAGGGCTGTCCCCTACCCATAAGTAAAGTAAGTCGTAACGAACGATTATCGATGTATGGTTATCATGGGCATCGATCACCTTATACACCGTTACTTAGGAGACAGCCCCTCGCGCAGAAGCGCCAACGCCCCTTCCGCCGCGCTGATCTGCAGGATCTCGTCCCAGTCGAATGCAAGCCGGACGATATCCTCCTCGATCAGCTCGGACCCGGTCTGCACCTCGATGACGTCCAGTTCCTCTCCCGCCTCCGCCCTCAGGCTGTGCCTGCAGGCGCGCGGAATTTTCACGACGTCGCCCGGCTTCACCGCAAACCTCCTGCCGCCGAGCACCATCTCCCCGCGGCCGGCGGCGATCGTCCACACCTCGTCCCGGAGCTCGTGGTACTGATAGCTCAGGTTGCGGCCGGGCGCGACGCGAATGCGCTTCGTCAGCACTTCCGTCCCGTCCGCGTACTTCAAGTAATCGAGCACCCGGTAGCCGCCCCAGCGTCGCTCCTCGTACATCGGCCGCTGCTCCGAATGCTTCATCACCTCCTTGATCATCGGGCTGGACGCCTTGTCCGCCACCAGAATGCCGTCCGGACTGGCCGCGACGACGACGTCGGACAGATTGAGCAGCGTGATCGGAATGTCCAGCTCGTTGACGACGTGCGCATTGCGCGAATCGCCGGCGATCGTTCCGTTGCCGGTCAGCGGACTGTCGATCTCCTCGGTCAGCGTGTTCCATGTGCCGAGGTCCTTCCACTCCCCCTCGTACGGCAGCGCCACGATCTGCCGGCTCCGCTCCGCGATCTCGTAGTCGAAGCTGATTTTCGGCAGTCTGGCGTACTGCTTCTGCAGCTCGTCGTACTGGATCGGCAGCTCGTACGCGATCAGGATGTTGATCAGAAAATCGAGCTTAAACGCGAAAACCCCGCAGTTCCAAAGCGCGGCCCGATCGATCATCGCCGCCGCTTCTTCCTGGCGGGGTTTTTCCTTGAAGCTGTGCACTTTAACGAACGGCTTATCGGGCATCGCCCCGTCCTCCGGCTCCGGCACGATGTAGCCGTATTTCTCCGAAGGAAACGTCGGCTTCACGCCCATGAGCGCCAGATCGGCGCTCGATTGCCGCAAGGCGGGCTCAAGCTCCCTTGCCCTGACGAAAAACGATTCCTCCACGTACGGATCGACCGGCATGACGACGACCGTCTCGCCGAGGCCGACGCCCTGGACCGAGTACAGATAGACGGCGGCCAGGGCGATCGCGGGAAACGTATCCCTGCGCTCCGGCTCGACGACGAGCTCGACCTCGCTGCCGAGCTGACTCTGGATCATCTCCGTCTGCGATCTGCCGGTCGCGATTACCGCGTCGCCGCGGAGGCCGGCCGCCCCAAGCTGCCGCCATACCCGCTGGACCATCGATTCCCGTTCGCCTCGCCCGTTTTTCAGCACCTTCAGAAATTGCTTGGAACGCGAATCGTTCGACAGCGGCCACAGGCGCTTGCCCGAGCCGCCGGACAGAAGCACGATTTTCATGGCATAGCCTCCAATCTGGCGGTAGGAATTCCGCTCGTCCAAGTGTGATAATAACTGGAATTTTTGCCGTACGAGTTGTCGAGCAGGCCGTTGGGCTTGTCCATCAGGCAGGACAGGATATGCCCGTGCAGCCTGGACGTTTGCACCTGACGATAGACGCTGAAGCGCTTGACCGCTTTCTCCACCAAATAATCGCTGTACCTGCCCCAGATCGCTTGCAGCGGCAGCGCCCCGCCGCCCCTGGCCATCATTTTCCCGATCATCGTAATCGACTTTCTCTCCACCTTGTTATACAGAGAACCCCAGTCCAAATAATCGCCCTGCGCGTTCGTCTCCAGCAGCCCCTGCTCCCCCGTCCGCTCAATGTCGGTCCGATAAAAGCAGAGCAGCTCCTTGCCCGGGCTCGCCGCCGGCCGGATCGGCCACAGCTGGTGCGCCATGTCGGGCGACAGGTAGAGGGAGCAGCGGTCGAACTTTTTGGCCGCCATCGCGTAGGACGACGGATCGCGGACGAACAAATGGACGTCCCTGTGCTTGCCGAATACGCGCGCCGACCGGTCGAACTGCCCCTCGTCCCTGTAGAAAATCGTCTGCGGCAAAACGACGATGCGATGGAACGGATACTCGGCCACGATTTTCTCCCGCAGCCTTTGGTGCGCCGGATACAAGTCGCCGAAGTTGCCGCCGCCCTGCAGCACGATGATGTGGTCCCCCGGGATGCTCAGCCTGTCGGGAAAATCAAGCACGCTGTACCGCGCCTTCACGCGGATGCCGTTGTCCCGGAAGAACGCCTCCGCCCCTTTCATGATCAACAGATCGCCGCCGTTATTGTACACGGGGTAGTCGATGTAATAGATGCTCGAGCCGGGAGGAATCGCCCGCAAAATCTGGCGAAGCCGCTCCTTCAGCCCGTCCATCGGGTGAGCCTTGCGTTCAGTTGGCATGTCCGCTCTCTCCTTTGCGACGCACTCTCTCTTTAAGCTGCCTGAGCAGAATGATCAGGTCGTTTTTGTCGAATAGCAAGCTGCCCGCCTTGACGCCGAACGCCATCTTCATCGCGACCAGCGTAACGGTCAGGCGGATCGCGGCCCCGATCAACAGCGCGAGGGCAATTCCGTTCAAGCCGTACAGCGGGGTGAAAACAAAAAACAAGCCGATCGTGGCCGCCAGCGATATCGCCTGTCTGACGAGCACCAGTCCGGGACGTCCCGCCGCGTTAAACGCCGTGGCCAGTATCCACGAGCCGCCGCCGATAATGCATTCGACGGACAGCAGATAGAAGGCGCCCGCCGCTTCCAGGAACGGTTCGCCGAACAGAAGTCCCATCAGGAACCGCCCGATGAACAAGCTGGGTACGAGCACGATCGCCATGACGAGCAGGGATAACCGGAACGCCCGGCCGACGGTGTCCACGATCCGCGTCTTGTCCAAACCGGTCACCTTCGGAAAAACAACGCTGGAGACGGCGGTCTGCACGACGTTAAAGACGCGGGACAACGCATAGACGACAGTGTACAGGCCCAGATCCTTGGCGGTCAGCATCGAGAGGATGACCAGCTTGTCGAACTGGGAATACAAGGTGCCGAGCAGCTCCACTCCGAACACTTTGCTGCCGTATCCGAACAGCGCCTTGGCCGCCGCCGCATTCCGCAGACTGCCGAACCAGTCGATCCGCAGCGCGTCTCTCATGCCGTACAGCGACCAGAGGAGGACAAGCGCGCTCGTCCCCAGAAACACGGCCGCGGCCGAGACGAGACTGAGATGGCCCGCCATCCACAGCGCGAGCAGGCCGAGCAGATTAAACAGCGGGCCGTACAGCCGCACGCCGTTGTAGACGTTGAAGCGGTTCGCACTCTGTGCCAGAGCGGCTACGAGGTTGGCCGCGAGAATCGTCGGCAGCATCAGCGCCGTAAACCAGCGGGCCGTCCGCACGACCGGCTCGGGATAATCCGCGAGCCAGATCGGAAGCCCCTGCCAGGCGACGTACCCGGCGACGAGACTGACCGGGATCTGGAACAGAAAACCCGCCCGGACAAGCTCGCCCCCGTCAGCGGCTTGCGACTGCTTCAGATTGTAGATCAGCGAGGTCGGCAGCCCGAAGCCGACCAGTCCCGCGAGCAGCGTCGGCCAGAACAGGATGGCGGACAGCTCGCCCTTGCCGACGACGCCGAACATGCGGGCGGTCACGATCGATGTCAGCGTGGCGATCGCCATCATGAGGAAGTTGGTCGCGCTCGTACGCAGCATCGTCTGGACGAGTCCGCTTCCCTTCCACGTTCTCCCGGCGGCGAGCTGCCGCGCCATCGGCTTAGCTCCTGCCGCCATAGCGAAGAACGCCGACCAGCGCCCCGTTGCGGTAACAGACCTTCACGATCTGCCGGATAAATCTTTCGTATTGGAAAACCGACAGCAGCGACGTTCCGATCGCCTGAACCATGCGAACGCTATGCTTCAGGACGGCCGTCGCGCCCGCATCCCGCCGCTTGACCGCGTCGCTTACCCCTTGCCAGAACATCCGCTTCAGAAACCACTTCCTCGTCGTGCGCTCCTTGGCGACCTTATGCCTGACCGAAGCGTAAGGCGTGTAATAGACCTTGTGTTTGACGCGAAGCCGGGCGATGAGCTCGCTCTCCTCGCTCGACAGCAGGTTGCGGCCGACTCGGCCGAGATCCTCGCGGAACGGCTCGATGTCCGCGAACACGCTTCTGCGGAACGCGACGTTCGCGCCGTAAGGAATCGCGGGCGCGGGCATCTCCACGACAACGCCGGAGTAATCGAGAATCGTGAACACCGACCGATATTCCGCCGGAATCCAGCCCGGCTCCTCGCCTTCCCACAGCGGATCGATTTTGCCTCCGACGCAGCCGATCGCCGAATCTCTCTCGAAGACGTCGACGATATGCCGCACCCACTGGCTTCCCGCCAGCGCGTCGTCGTCGAGAAACAGAATCCATTCTCCCCTCGCCTCGCGGATCGCCCGGTTCCGAGCTGTCGACAGCCCCAGCTTCGGCTCGAACACGTAGCGGATTCGCTCGCCGTGCCGCTGCCGCAAGCCGTTGACCATCTCCGCCGTCTCGTCCGTCGAACCGTTGTCCACAACGACGATCTCGAGCTCCTTCTTGTCGAAGTCCTGAACCAGCACGCTGCCGATCGCCTCCGCCGTATCCTTCGCCCGGTTGTGGGTGCAGATGGCCACCGTTACCTTCATCGTTCATCCCGCCCTTGATACACGTTTTTGATCCGCTCGGCAATTGAGCCCCATTCCAGCTCGCGCAATGCCCGGTCGTAATCCGGCGACCTCCCTTCCTTGACGCTGCGCATGGCCGCCTCCATCGCGGCCGCCAAGCCGCCGGCGATGCCCGGATCGTAACGGACGACCATGTCCTCCTCGAAATATTCATCGATAAAGCCGTTGTCCGGCATGACGATCAGCTTCCTGAAGCTCAGGCCGAGAATCGCGGAGCCCGATGTCGTAATCTCTTTGTAGGGCATCACCATGACATCCGCGGCTCCGAGCAAGTCGGCCACCTCTTCGTTCGGGATAAAACGCAAATCCAGAACGAGGTTCGCGGTATCCTCCGCGCCGCGAAGATACGCCTCCATCTCCCGATCCGCCTTGCCCGCGATAATCAGGCAGGAGTTGTCCGTTTGGACCGCGCGATAAGCTTCGATCAGCTCCTCGACGCCCTTATAGGCTTTGATGGCTCCGAGAAACAGGTAGACCTCGGCGTCTTCGCCGATGCCGTACCGCCTCCTGAAGTTCGTGCCGTTCGAGGGGTACGCGTCCGCATAGTGTCCGTGCTTCACAACGGTCAGCTTATCTCCCGGCACACCGAATTCCGCCATCGCCTGCCGCTTGGCCGCCTCCGACGCGACGATCAGCCCGGAGCAGAACCGGCAGATCAGCGTGCGCATCGCGCGCTCCATCCGCCGGTATTTCACCTCGTGCGGATACAAGTTGTGCAGCGTCCAGATCAGCCGCACCCGCTTCGCCTTCAGCACGAGCAGCGTCGTCAGGAGGAGGGCGGACTTGGCGGCGAACAGCAGCGGATTGTGATTCTGGTAGGCGTGGTGCATCCAGTGCACGTGGACGACGTCTCCCGGCTTCGCCCGCGCGACCCGCAGCGCGAGCCTGCCGTGCGTCAGGTCCATCACCTCCACCCCCGCGCCGCAGAGCGAATCCGTCAATAGATTGTTGTACAAATTCAACTCGCTGTACTTCGGCCACATCCATACTTTCATCTCGAATACGCTCCTTGCTCGCTTCGGCGAATCCAGCCCTCCGGCACGGTCAGCTCGCGGATGACCTTGGCCGGAACGCCGCCCGCCAGCACGTTCGCGGGAATGCTTCGCGTCACGACGCTGCCCGCGGCGATCACGCTGCCCGACCCGATCGTGACGCCGGGCAGCACGACGCAGCCTCTGCCGATCCAGACGTTGTCCCCGACGACGATCGGAAGGCTCGCGGTACGGTCCTCCGCATCCACCGGATGGAAATTCGCGTCGATCAGATTGACCATCGGGCCGATGATCGTATGGCTGCCGATCCGGATCGAAGCCGTGCAGCCGATGTCCAGCCCGTAATTGCAAAACACGTGGTCGCCGATCCACAGCCTGGCTCCCTTGTCCACCGAGATGGACGACGGGAACGGCTTGGCGTGGAAGGAGACGCTTCGTCCGAGAATCAGCTCTCCTTTGTTCGAGATCGCCAGCTTGCCCGCGATCCGGCTCAAGCGGCCGGCCGAATCGGCCTTGAGCGGAAACACGACGGCGCCCTTCAGCACGGCGAGCAGCTTGCCGATGCGAATCTGACGGAACGGGATACCCATGCGCTATCCCGCCGTCTCCGCCGCGCCGCCCGCGGCCAGCAGCGAACGGTAGGCCGTCTCTACCTTTCTGGCGATCGCGTTCATATTAAACTCGCTCATGACGGCCTCGTATCCCCGTTCGGCAAGCTCCTGGTAATCGACGGCTTTGCTGTACACGAGCCGGATCGTCCGGTACAGCGCCTCGACGTCCCCGTCCTTGACGATCCAGCCGCCCTTCGTCTCCTCGACGATTTCCGGCGCGCCCCCGGAATCCGATACGATAACCGGCGTACGCACGAGCATCGACTCGATAATGACTCTGCCGAACGGCTCGTTCAGCGAGAAATTGATCGTCAGATCGCACTCCTTCATCACGTCGAGCGGTTTCGGGCTGTAGCCGTAGAAGACGACGTTTTCCTCCAGCCCGTAATCTTGCACCTTGCGGACCAGTTCGGCGTAGTAGCTCTCCGAGCCGTCGACGGACGCGTCGCCCACGATCAGCAGCTTCCAGTTGTAAGCTTTGTCATCGGCTAGTTTCTTGACCGCCTCGATGACAAGATCGTATCTCTTCCATTCCACGATCCGGCCGAACGTTCCGATAACGAGCGTATCGTCCTCCATGAACGCGCGGCTCTTCGGCATTCGCGCCGTCTCCGGATCGACGCCGTTGTAGATGATCGTCTTGTTGCCGCCCTGAACGGAGCCGGCGACGAAACGCGAAATGCAGATCACCTGATCGAAAAACCGGGGCAGCACCCGATTGAACATGCGCAGATGGGTGTAGTCCCGGTGATGCCAGACGAGCTTGCTGCTTGCCATGAACTTCAGCGGTGCCGCGTACCACGGCGCTCGCCAGCCGTTGGCATGGATAATGTCGATCCGTTTTTTCTTCACGAACGCACGTATGCGCAGCACGGTGTCCACATAGCCGAAGCCGAGTCTCTTCTTGATGCTGTTGAGACGCAGCGGAAAAAGCTCGTACTCCGTCCGAATCTCGTGCAAATAGGAGGCGTCGCCGGGACAGAGCAAGTAGATCCGATACTTGGACGTATCCAGGTAATTGATCAGGTGGATCAAGCTCTGCTCCGCGCCTCCTTTCTTGTCCGCATGGGTCACGAACAAGACGTTCGTTCTGTTTCTGTCCATTCGCATCCCCCGCTCAGCTTGATAACTTGGCGTTTAACGATTGCAGATAGCTTTTCAGAACTTCCTTGTGGTCGTACTGTCCGCGGATAAAATGCTGCGCAGCCTCCAGCAATGCCTGAGCCCTGGCGGGATCGGCGAGCAGCGTCCGGATATGTCCGAGAAAATGACGAGGCTCATCGGCCAGCAGCATATGCTTGCCGTCGATCAGTCCGGTGCCTTCGCAGCCGACCGAGGTCGAGACGACCGGCAGGCCGTTCTGGATCGCTTCGATCGTCTTCAGCTTCACGCCCGCCCCGTTGCGCATCGGATTGACGAACAGATAACCGTTCGCATAGATGTCCTCCAGGCTGGCCGGCGTGTCGTGCACCTCCACGTTCCTCAGATCGTGCGCCTCTAACCAGCCCAGGCCCTGACCGCGGCTGTTGCCCGCCACGACGAACCTGTAGCCCGGCACGTCCAGCAGCCCCGGGTGAATATGGGCCAAATACCATTCGATCGCTTCCCGGTTGTTGGGCATGAACAGCGAGCCGACGAACACGACGTGCCGCGTCCGGAACGAGCCGGCCCGGAACGCTTCCCCGTCGACCGGGGGCGGCAGGAACAGGCTTTGGGCCGCCGGATCGAGCGCGCGGAACCGTTCGAACTCCTTGTTGGAGATGAACAGATACTTGTCGATCCTCGTCCGCATCTTCTTTTGCAGCGCCGCGAACTTGCCGCTTTCCATCCGATAGTACAGCTTGTGCAGCAGGCTGGTGGCGCTCCTCGCCAACGCCTTGAAATAGATCGCCTCGTCGTTGTGCACCCGCAGGATCGCCCGCTCGCGCCTGATCCGCGGATTGTCGAGGATCGGGTACACGTAGTCGCCCTCCAGCAGCACGTAATCGTAATCGTCCGCCAGCGGAATGCGCCCCAGTTCGGCTCTCGACTGGGCCTGCATCGGGACGAGCCGGAGCGCGTCGGCGAGCTTGCTTCTGCGCGGACAGAGCACGATCTCCTCGACGTAATCGCCGACGGCCTTGATGTCCGCGTCGCCCGGCCGCTGCTTGCCGCATACGACGAGATGCAGCTTGCAGCCGAGCTCGGCGAGCGCCTTGATCCTTCCCCACGTATCCACCCTTAAGCCGTGGTTCGGAGGATACGGGAAATCGCTGCATACGAGCAATATTTTCATGCTTCCGCCCTCCTTGTCGATGTCGTGGCATAGCCGATAAAAGCGAAAAACAGCCAGATTTCGTATTTGATCTCCAGCGCGACGAACAGCAGGGACAGCAGCACGAAAATCAAGGCGGGAAACAGAATCGAACTGGTCTTCGCCTTCTTCAGCAGGCTTGCAGCCAGCAGGTAGAAGAAGACGACGGCCGCGATTCCTCCGAACATCAACCATTGGAAAAAGCCCGATTTCACGCCCACGTTCCGGTCCGTGCCGGAATACTGCAGCAGCTCCCCCGCGTTGATCTGGCCGATGCCGAACGTATCGTAATAAAACCGCGACATCACGCCGATCGCGCTGTCCACATACTGATCGAAATACATCAAATAAGCGCCCGTGCCCACGCCCAGCGGATGATGGGCGACGGTGGACAGCGCGATAAGAATCGTACCCATTCTCGTATAGGACGACGTGTAGTTCTCGATGTCGTTGCTCAGCGAGCCCAGCACGCCGGCGGAGAAATGGGAAACGAACAAATACATCGCCCCCGCCGCGCCCAGGAGCAGAAGGAAGTTTCTCTTTTTCCGAAAATCGAGAAACTTCGCCATCGTGACGACGATCGTGAGCAAAGCGACGATCAGAAACCCCTTCGAGCCCGTCACGAACAAATAAAACAGGAAAAAACCGGCGACGAACGCAATCGACAGCGCCTTGGCCGGTCCGCTCAAATCCCGGGACAAATAGACGAGAATCGCCGAATAGACGACCACGATCGTCCCGGTCGTGCTGCTCTCCGAGGTGAGCAGCCTGACCCGCCAGTAGGGCTGGCTTCCCGCATGCAGCGGGGCCAGCGCGTTCGGGATGCTCGCCAGCTCCGCGATCATGATGACCGCCAGCAGCGCGACGACGACGAAGAAGCAGACGAAGAGCGCGCGACGGCTGCCGATCTTCGCAAACAGCAGCTGCATATGTCTGACGTAGAGCAAAATCAGCACGAAATAGATCAGCACCTTGACCGCCTTGCCCAGCAGGTTCTCCTGCCCGAAGCTGTAGCTGCCCTGCAGAAATTGCGCGAGCACGTAAGCGACGCTGATAAAGCTCAAATAAACGATAAAAACGAGCAAATACCGCTGCAGCTTCGAGCCGTGCATCACCCGCTTATGCTTGGCCAGCATCGCCGCCTCGCAGACGACGAATAGCGGCAGCAGCAGGACGATCGGCGACCGGCCGATTTCGCCGATGACATTGACTAAAGGAAAATCCTGATAAACGGTCAGCAGCAGCAATAAAACGAGATACAGCCCCCAGAGCAGCCGATTGCCGCCGGTTCTGCCGGCCGCGACCCCGGACGTTCCCGGATCGTAACGCATGTTTCAATCACCTGCCCTCCACGCCCGCGCTTATACGTATTTCTTGACGGTTGCGGAATACCGTTCGTCCGGCCGGCTCAGAACCGCGTCGTACAGCCGTTCGATCTGCCGATTCATGAGGCCGGAATGGAATTTTTCGTTGAAAATGCGCTCGCCGGCCCGCCCCAGATCCTCCAGCTTGCGCTTGTCCAGCGTCTGCAGAATGCCGGCAAGCTGCTCCTTGCGCTCGAAATCGAACACGTACCCGTTCACGCCGTGCCGGACGATCTCCGGAAGCGCGCCCCGGTTGCTGGCGATGACCGGCTTGCCGTTGCGCAGCGCCTCGATCGCGACGATGCCGAATCCCTCCCAGCGGGACGGCACGACAATGGCGTCGCAGGCTTGCATATAGCGGTCGATCTCCGAATGCTCCACCCAGCCGAGCCGGATCGCGTTGTCCGGATACCGGCGCTCGCTCGCCTCCAGCACGGAATCGCCGGCCAAATACAGGTCGATGTGCGGAAACCGCTGCTCGTTAAACACGTCCAGCAGAAGATCCAGCCCTTTCTGCCGGTCGAACCGCCCGACGAAGAGCAGGTTCAGCTTGTCCGGATTGACGGGAAAAGGCGAGACGGCCGCAGCGGCGGAGGCATCGGACACGCCGTTATACACGACGACCGATTTACGCGGGGGCAGCCCGTAATTCATCGCCATCGCGTATTCGTGCTTCGAGATGTGGATGATGGCGTCCGTTCGCAGCGACAGAAGCTTCTCCGCCCATGCGAACAGCCTGCGCTTCCAGGATTTCGTGTCCATCAGAAAAGCCCAGCCGTGCGAGCAGTAGACGACGGCGGGACGCTTCTTCCTGAAAAAAAACAACGACCGCAGAAAAACGCCCGCGAATGTCCCGTGCACATGCACGATATCCGGCTGCAGCTCGTTGACCTTCTTGTGAATTTCCCTCATCGCTTTAAGAAAATAAGCCGGCTTGCGCCGGTAGGGATACAAAATGAGACGGTCGGGACTGATCTGCAGCGAATGCCGGTTGGAGTTATGCTCGGAGGCCATCAAATAAATGTCGTGACGACCGGCCTGGTGCTTCAGCACCTCGTTGAGATGGGTTTCGACTCCGCCCTTCGTGAACTCGGACAGATGAAGGATTTTCGCCATCGTATCGCCTCCGTGTCTGTTTAGAATGCATCCCGCGAGCCGGCGACGGCTTTGAACGTTCTCAGCATGATTTTGAGGTCGAGCCAGAGGCATCTCTTCTCGATATAGGCGATGTCCAGCTCGACCATCTCCTTAAAGCTGAGCGTGCTTCTGCCGCTCACCTGCCACAATCCCGTGCAGCCCGGCGTGACGGACAGCCGCTTCTTGTCGCGCTCGGTATATTCCGCCACTTCCCTGGCCAGGGGAGGCCGGGGACCGACGAGCGACATTTCGCCTCTGAGCACGTTGATCAATTGCGGCAGCTCGTCGATGCTCGTCTTGCGAATGAACCTGCCGACCTTCGTCACGCGCGGATCTTCCTTCATTTTGAACATCGCGCCGTCGATCTCGTTGCGGTCGAGCAGCTCCTTCAGCTTGTCCTCCGCATCGGTGTACATCGAGCGAAGCTTGTACATGCGGAAGGGCTTCCCGTCCTTGCCGATTCTCGTCTGGCGGAAAATAACCGGACCTTGCGGATCCTCCCATTTGATCAGCGCGGCGGCGACGGCCAGCACCGGACTTACCAGCGCCAGGCCCGCCAGCGAACCGAGCAGATCGACGGTCCGCTTCATCGCGGAATAGAGGGAGAACGCTTGCCGCGCTTCCCGCTCTCGCAGGACGTTCGGACGGTAATCCGAAGAGGCTCCCCCTATCGCTTCGTTCCGGTAATGCGGACCGCTGTTCATCAGCTATCTCCCCTTCCCGCAATCAATTGCTGCACCAGCTCGCGCTCCATGATCTCCTCCAGTTCGGTCATCAGTATGTGCCTTAATTCCTGATTGCGCAGCGCGAAATTGATCGTCGTCATAATAAAGCCGATCTTCTCGCCCACGTCGTATCGGATGCCTTGAAAATCGTACGCGTAAACGCCCTGGGCCTCGTTCAGCTTCTGAATCGCGTCGGTCAGCTGGATTTCTCCGCCCGCTCCCCGCTCGTGCCGGCCCAAGTATTCGAAAATTTCGGGCGTCAGCACGTACCGGCCCATAATCGCCAGATTGGAAGGCGCCTGCCCTTGCGGCGGCTTTTCCACGAAGCGATTGACCCGGTACAACTGGTCCGTCCTCTCGCCCGGATCGACGATGCCGTAGCGGTGCGTCTGATCCACGCCTACCGTCTGCACGCCGATGATCGAACGGCCCGTTCGTTCGAACTGCTCGATCAGCTGCCGGGTGCAGGGAGTCTCGGCCTCGACAATGTCGTCCCCGAGCAGCACCGCGAACGGTTCGTCGCCGATGAAGTTGCGCGCGCACCATACGGCGTGTCCGAGCCCTTTGGGCTCCTTTTGCCGGATATAATGCAAGTTGACCTGCGAGGATTTGCGAACCTTCTCCAGAATGTCCAGCTTCCCTTTCTCCTCCAGCGTGTGCTCCAGCTCGAACGCGATGTCGAAATGGTCTTCGATCGCCCGCTTGCCTTTGCCGGTGACGACGATAATGTCCTCCACGCCCGATTCGATCGCTTCCTCGACGATATATTGGATGGTCGGCTTATCAACAATGGGAAGCATCTCTTTGGGCATCGCTTTCGTCGCCGGCAAAAAACGGGTGCCAAGTCCGGCGGCGGGTATAATCGCTTTTTTCACTCTCTCCATTTTGATCTCACCTATCCTTTTGATTTATGTCTGTCGGGGCTGTCCTGCGGGCAAGCAGAACTGTGCAAAAGATGATCGACGAATGAACGCTTCGTGCATCTGTCTCCTTACGCTGCTATACGATCTTGAAATTTTGAATAGGTAAACCCGTCACAATGTCATTTCAAGACCGTATGAGGCAGTCTCCAGGAGACAGACGCACTTCTCGTTTCTTTGATCATCTTGTTCTCCCTGCACGCCCTAAGCAGGGGCAGCCCTTTCGCTTGAATTCCCTACCAATCAGGGTTCAAAAAGTTCGATTTTCAGCACCGAGGCTGGTCGTTCGCCTTACGGCGAACTGCTCGCCCATGCATCCTGGAAGGTTGGATGAAGACCGTTGATGAGGAGCGGAGCGTAGTGGAAGCTACGTGAGCACCGGAAGAGACGGCTGAATTCAAGATTCGATGCCGAATCCGCTCCCTCGAACCTCTTCGTGATCAAAATCGGACTTTTGGAACTTCCTATTAGGGCATTTAACCCTTCCTCACGTCATACCCTTGACGATATACGTCTAAGGTCGGCTGACCCACAGCATGACCGAGTGCCTCCGGTGATAAAGGTGCAGGAGACATTACCTACCGCGCTTGCGGTCCGGGCCGCTTCCCCTTCGCTCAGGCATCGTCGCGATCGCCGTAATAGTAGTAATAGCTGTCCGAGTGCTTGCGGGGAACGTTGTTGAGCACGACGCCGATCAATCTGGCCTTTACGTGGTCCAGCGAAGCTTTCGCTCTGAGCGCCACGTCCTTCTTCACCTTGCCCGCTTCGACGACGAGGATGACGCCGTCGCTCTGGGCGGCCGCGATCTGCGCATCCGTCACGAACATGAGCGGAGGCGTGTCGATAATAACGACGTCGTAGCGTTCCCTTGCGGTCTCCAGCAGCGCGGCCATCCGTTTGGAGGCGAGCAGTTCCGACGGATTCGGCGGCGTCGGACCGGCGGGAATGATCGCCAGATTGTCGGTGTTCGTCTGCAGAATCACGTCCTGAAGCTCCTTCTGCCGGAACAGGGCGGTCGTGAGGCCGATCCGGTTCGAGGTTCCGAACAGATGGTGCTGCGACGGCTTGCGCAGATCCGCATCGATCAGCAGCACCTTCTTGCTCGTCTGGGCGAAGGCGACGGCCAGATTGGCGCACGTCGTGCTCTTGCCTTCCCCCGGCTTGGAGGAGGTGACCATGATCACCTGCAGCGTCTGGTCTATCGCCGAATACTCGACGTTGGTTCTCAGCATCCGGTAACCCTCGGAGATCGGAGATTTCGGATTCGCGTCCGTAATGACGCTCCACTTATAACGAGACATGGCTTTCCCTCCCGTTCGTTTGCAGCTGGTCTTTGCCGCCGCGCTCGGTCGCGTCCCGCTCCTTGAACCTCGGAATCGCGGTCAGCACCGGCACCTGGAACAGCGCTTCGATATCCTCCTCCGTCTTGATCGTGTCGTCCAAATATTCCAGCAGGAAAGCGATGCCCACGCCCAGCATGAGCGACAGGAGGAAAGCGACGGCGATGTTCATTTTCGGATTCGGGGCGACCGGGCCGTGCGCTTCCTTCGGGTCGGCGAAATCCAGGACGGACACGTTGTCGACCTTCATCAGCTCGGGGACCGATTTCTGAAAGACGACCGCCACCGCGTTGGCCGCCTTGGCCGCCCGCTCGTACGAACGGTCGCGGACGGAGATCGACATCACCTGCGTTTCGTTCACCGAGCTTACGCTGACCTTGCCGATCAGCTCGCCGTAGGACATCTTCAGCTCGGGGTAATCCTTGCTGACGCTTTTCATAATGCGGGGCGTCCTTATAATCTCCTTGTAGGTTTTGATCAGGCCGATCGTAGAGTTGATGGAGCCGACGTCGATGCTCGGAAGCAGGGAGCTGCTGTCCTTGTACTGGTTGACGATCAGCTTGGCCGAGGCCTGGTACTGCGGCGTGATGAAGTAGTAGGAATAGATGCCGACGCTCAGGCAGACGACGGTTGCGATCAGGGCGATCAGCAGCAGTCTTTTTTTGACGATGAGCCAGTATTGTTTCAGTTCCATCTCGTTTCCTCCGTCGCTCGTAGTGTTATAGCACTCTTCAAACCGAAAAATTAGTTCAATTAGAATAAGATTAGAATTTTATTATTCAAAACGAGAACTTTTGGACCGAAATAATCCGGACGAAGCGCCGCTTCATCCGGCCGTCTATTCGTTTCGCAGCCTTTCTCTCGCGTTTATCCCTCGTCGCAAGCCTGATCCCGGGCGTTGCTGCCGGTCGATTCGGGTCTGTGCCAAGCCGCATTCATAAATTCCCCGACCGTTCCGCCGCTTAAAATATACTCCATCATCGCTTTCATGTCGGCGTCGATTCCGAGCTTCTCCAGCGTCAGGGACACGAGCTCGGCCACGTCGACCGTTCCGTTCCGGGAATCGTACCCGGTGTAGATCAGCAGTTCTTCCCACGACAATGCGCTTGCGGAATCGTGACAGGGGCTCAGAGAGGCGTCCTGCGAGAGCTTTTCCAGAAAAAGCCTCAGCCGCTCCTGCTTCTGCATCAGCTCCGGATTCGAAACGTCCATCTCCAATCACCTTCGCTTGCGGTAGAAGTTCGAACTTTTCACCTCTACCCGAATCGTCTCCGAGTCGTCGTCAACTGGCGGTGCTGCCGCGATTTGAATTTAAGTATGACATAGAAAATAAAATTCCAAGAGGGATTAAAGACATGATGCCGATTAGCCATTCCTGCTCATTTTTAGATGAGGTCCGCGAGCGCGCAACCATCATTTGGGAAGCATTGAAGCGCCTTTTCATTCCATGGAAGCGCTCTACTTCCCGGGGGGCCTATGGAGACTATAGACCCGCCGTCCGGGAGACGATCCCGTCCGCGTGCCGCCTTGCCCAGTCAAGGTTTTCGTATGTTCGTGTCGATTGTTCGGACGTCGGGCCGCCAAGAAAGGCGATCGCAATCGGGGGAAAAGGGGGACTTAGGACAGTCATCCGGCAAGTTGTAGGAGAATTCAGCCATTTTTCAGGGGGATGCAACGTTTTGCCCGTCAAATTCATCGTTAGGGATGTAATCGTTTCCATTTGGGCAAAAATCTAAAAAATTTCGTCGATTTGCCGATTTTACCCCCTTCATTTTGCCTATTTTATGTTTATTTCCCTTTTGGAGCGTCTTTTGTCGCCGATTCGACTTCTCCGAGTCCCGGTCGCTTCGCCGGGCGCTTGCATCTCCAGCATTAATTTCGTTCCTTTTAACGCGATGTCCCGGTCAAAAAGGAGATCATGCGTCGCACTACATTGTCCTTGGGACGCATGATCGACGGCGGACGGTCGAAAAGCCCGTCTTCGACAACGCATTGCGCATTGCGCTTATAATACGCTTCCCACGGTTCGCCCATCCGCTCGCTGATCGAAGCGTAAGCCTCGCGCAGGCGAAATCCCCTTCGCTCAGGATCGTGGGCATCCGAGGACACGAGATGGATGAGGCCGCTCTCGCACAGCGTCCATGCGGCTTGCCGAACCTGCCTTCCGAAGCCGCCGAGCAGCGAATTTGCCGTCATTTGGGCATAAGCGCCGCGTTCGACCAGTTCGGCGAGCAGGCCGGGCCGGGCCGCGATTTCCGCATTGCGCTCCGGATGGGCGAGGATCGGCCGCAGCCGCAGAACGACGAGCTCATGAATCAGCTCGTTCATGTCCTTGGGAGTATGAGAGAACGGCATTTCAATCAATACGTAGGCGGTTCCGGCCAGCGTCAGCAGCTCTCCCCTGTGCCACGCGTCCAGCAGATCGCCGTGCACGCGAATTTCCTGCCCCGGCGCGATCGTGACCGGTACGCCCGCATCCGTCAGCCGCCCGTTCGCCCGGGAGACGAGCTCCCGAACCTCTGCGGCCGGGTTGTCATAGCGGCCGTTCGCATGGTGAGGCGTGGCGATAATCGTCGTTATCCCTTCCGCTGCGGCCGCTCGAGCCATTTTCAACGTCTCGTCCCAGTCCGACGCCCCGTCGTCCAGGCCCGGCAAAATATGCGTATGAATATCGATCATTCGGCTCGTTATCCCCTTATCCTCAGTTTCGAAAAGCGGATTTCAGATCAGCATCTCCCAATCGCAGATCCTTCCCTTTTGAAAAAAGGGCGCCCGAAGGCGCCCTCTGATATTCACAATCGATTACAAACGAGCTTCCAGCGCTTTCTTCTGCTCCTCGAAGCCCGGCTTGCCGAGCAGCGCGAACATGTTTTTCTTATACGCTTCGACGCCCGGCTGGTCGAACGGATTGACGCCGAGCAGGTAGCCGCTGACGCCGCAGGCGATCTCGAAGAAATACACCATATACCCGAACGTGTGCGGGCTCATGTCCGGCAGATTGACGATCAGGTTCGGCACGTTGCCGTCCGTGTGCGCGAGCAGCGTTCCGAGGAACGCCTTCTTGTTGACGAAGTCGAGCGTCTGGCCGGCCAGGAAGTTCAAGCCGTCCAGGTCGTCGTCGCTCTTCTGGATCGAGATCTGTTCGGATACTTCTCCGACCTGGAGCACCGTTTCGAAGATAATCCGATTGCCCTCCTGGATAAACTGCCCCATCGAGTGCAGATCCGTGGAGAAGTCGACGGACGCCGGGTAGATGCCTTTATAGTCCTTGCCTTCGCTCTCGCCGTACAGCTGCTTCCACCATTCGGAGACGAAGTGCAGTCCCGGCTCGTAGTTGACGAGAATTTCGACCGCTTTGCCTTTGCGATACAGCGCGTTGCGGACGGCCGCGTACTGGTACGCCTGGTTTTCGCTCAGGTTCGGGTTGTTGTAGACCGTTGCGGCGTCCTGCGCGCCCTTCATCATCGCATCGATGTCGATGCCTGCCGTAGCGATCGGCAGCAAGCCGACGGCGGTCAGCACGGAATAGCGGCCGCCCACGTCGTCCGGAATGACGAACGATTCGTAGCCTTCCTCGGTGGCGAGCACCTTCAGCGCGCCGCGCGCCTTGTCGGTCGTCGCGTAGATGCGCTTGCGGGCTTCTTCCTTGCCGTACTTGCTCTCCAGCGCTTCGCGGAAAATGCGGAAGGCGATCGCCGGCTCGGTCGTCGTGCCCGATTTGGAGATGACGTTGATCGACCAGTCCTTGCCTTCGAGCGCCTGCAGCAGGTGCGTTACGTAGGTCGAGCTGATGTTGTTGCCGGCGTAGAAAATTTGCGGAGTTTTGCGCTGCTCCTTCGACAGCGTGTTGTAGAAGGAATGCTGCAGCATCTCGATCGCGGCGCGCGCTCCCAGGTACGAGCCGCCGATGCCGATAACGATCAGCGCCTCCGAGTCGGATTGGATTTTCTTCGCCGCGCTCTTGATGCGGGCGAACTCCTCCTTGTCGTAATCGAACGGAAGATTGATCCAGCCCAGGTAATCGGAACCGGCTCCGGTTCCGTTATGTAATTGCTCGTGAGCCAGCTTGACGGCCGGCGCCAGATTGTCGATCTCGTGTTGGCCGACGAATTGCAGCGCTTTGGAATAGTCGAACTGAACGGTTTTGCTCATTGCCATCTCCCTTTCTCGTTTCGACCGCGTTTCGGTCAATAAACATTAGCTATAGAATACTGAATTATTCCAATTCATACAAGCAAGCTTCGATGAAGTTTTGATGAAGATTGCCCGCGAACCGCCACGCGGGCAATCGCGCCGCAGGCACGTGCAGCCCAAAGCGGCCTCCGCCTGCTTCATCTTCGCAGCGCATTCGGCAAGCATTCGAGCGCCGAAGCCGGCTGCGCCGACCGCGTGCCGATCTTCGGCGGACGGCGCTTCCTTCGTGCCGCTCATATCGATATGCTGTCCGTCGTATTACCGATCCTCTCCGCGACGAACCGCTCCATAGCCGGCCCGTCCGGCGCTCCCGTGCTGCCCCCGTATTGGCTGACCGACATCGCGCCGCATGCGTTCGCGTACAGCAGGCACTGCTCCGTGCCGCGACCGGACAGAAATCCGTAAATATAACCGGCGTTAAACGAATCCCCCGCCCCCGTCGTGTCCTTGACGGCGACCGGAAAACCGGATCGGTACGTCGTTGTCCCGCCGACCGACGCGACGGCCCCCTTGGCGCCGAGCTTGAGCACGATGTGGCGGCTGTGCCGGGACAATGCCCGCAGACAGTCCTCCGTGGAGGCGCAGCCCGTATAGTTCATCGCTTCGACCTCGTTCATGAAGAAGACATCCACCGCTTCCATCAGCTCGAAGATGCCGTCATACCATTCCCCGGTGTCGTCCCAGCCTACATCGAGCGAGGTCGTCAGTCCGAGCGCCTTGATTTTTCGCGTCGTCTCCACGTATTCCCTATGGTTGCAGCTCCCGCGGTAGCCCGTCAGATGAACGTGCCGTCCCGCGGCGACGCTGTCCATGTCCAGCTCTCCGAGGCTGATCTCCGAATTGGCGCCCGCGTAAGTGATGAAGGAACGATCCTTCTCCGGATTAAGGGCGATGGAGATGCCGGTGTTGTTCTTCGTGCTGGAGCGAATATATCTGGTATCGATTCCACAAAGAGAAAATTGATTCCGGATAAATTGTCCGAAACCGTCCTCTCCCAGAATCCCGTTAAATGCGATTTTTAATCCCAGCTTGGCCAGCGCCAGGCTGAACAAGGCCGCTCCCCCGCCGACATGCAGCGTCATGTTGGGAACGAATACCTCCTGGCCGGGTCCGGGGATTTGCTCGCACCCCGCGACGACCAGATCGATGTTGGCATCGCCGACTACGATTGCGTCATATGGTTTCACCGTTGTCACTTCCCCGTTCGCTTGCGTTTCCTATTTCGTGCGTAAATCTTCCGTCTGCCCGGCCCGGCTGCGCGAGCTCTCCCGCACGACCAGGCGATGCTCCAGCACGACGTCGCCTTCCGGAGGCGTCTCGCCGGAGATCAGCTTCAGCAATACGTCCATCGTCACCTTGCCCATCTGGTGGATCGGCTGCTCCATCGAAGTAAGCGTAGGGCGGACAAGCTCGGTCAATTGGCTCCCGTCGAAGCCGATCACCGCGATGTCTTCCGGCACCCGCAGATTGTGGTCCCGAATGCAGTTCATCGCGCCGACGGCCATATCGTCGCTGACCGCGAATACCGCCGAAGGAGGGTGGCCCGCGCTCAGCATTTCCTTCATCTGCTCGTAGCCGCTCTGCACCTTGTAATCTCCGAACCGGATATGATCGAACGCCAGCTTCCTCCCGAAGTCCGACATCGCGTTGCGATAGCCGCTGTACCGGTTCTGTCCGGACGTTACGTCCCGCATGTCCCCGCCGATAAACCCGATCGTCTCGTGCCCCTGCTCGATCAGGTAACGCGTTGCGTCGTAGGCGGCGGCGTAGTCGTCGACGATGACCGAAATAAACTTCTGATCGATCGGCTTTACGCTGGAGAACAGCACGGGCGTGTTGATTTTATGAATGAAAGCGCGGATCTGCTCGTTGATTTTCTCGTGCATAATGATGATGCCTTCCACCCGCATCTCCTGGAACACGTTTAGATACTTGTACTCCTTGTCGATATCTTCGCTGATATTGCAGACGAGCAGATTGTAATCGTTGGCGCTCGCCCGTTCCTCGATGCTGCTCAGAATCGTCGAATAGAAGCTGGACGTTAGATCAGGCACGATAACTCCGATGAGGTTCGTTTTTTTGCGCACCAAACTGCGGGCGATTTGGCTCGGAGCGTATCCCAGTTCTTCGATGACCCGGTTCACTTTTGCTTTGAGATCGTCTTTGACGTATTTCTCCCCGTTGAGCACCCTGGAGACGGTCGTCACGGATACGCCCGCCTTTTTGGCCACGTCTTTGATTTTAACCTGCATCTCATTCACCTCGTTAATAGCTGAAAAAACATCCAACAAGCTCAATTCGCCGGAACAGCCGCCAACTCCTGTCCGCTTGCTCCTTTTTTACGAAGAAAGACCGGGAGAACGCGGAATAACCGCCTTCCCATACGCCGCCAGGTGCACGGCCATCGCCGCCCGGCCTTCCTGCTTCCTTCCTATTCTTTCCAACCTACTCCTTCATCGAACCGATCATGACCCCTTTGGAAAAATACTTCTGGATTAACGGATAGATGATGACGACCGGCGCGACAACGACGATAATCGTGGCCATCTTCAGAGAGTCGGCGGTAATCTGGATCTTATCCAGCAGCTGGTACTTGATTCCGGCCGCCTGGTTCAAAGTATCCCTCATCGCCTCCGCGCTCGTCAGCATTTCCTGCAGCAGCGTAGATAACGGACGCAGCTTCGCCGAGCGGATGAAGAACGCTCCCGTAAACCAGTCATTCCAGTGGTTGACCGCAGTGAACAGCCCGATCACCGCAATGACCGGTCTGCTAAGCGGCATAATAATGCGAAGAAAGATCGAGAAGTCGTTGTATCCGTCAATCCGCGCCGATTCCTCGAGGCTTGGATGGATCTGCTGAAAAAACGTCCGGAGAATAATAAGGTTCCATGCGCTGTAGAGCCCCGGAAGAACGTAAACCCAGATGCTGTCGGTCAGATGAATCGACTTCAGAAGCATGTAGTACGGAATGATCCCGCCGCTGAACAGCATCGTGAAGAAGACGAGCATCATGAAGAACTTCCCGCCGGGCAGCGTTTTGCTCCTGAGCGCATACGCGGCCATCGCCGAGAGAAACACGCCGGCTATCGTGCCGACGAAGGTCCGAAATAGGGAAATGGCAAATGCGCTGCCGATATTGCCCGCCTGGAACACCTTCTCGAAATTTTCGAGAGACCAGATTCTCGGCCAGAAGAAAATTCCGCCTCTTTCCGCGTCCTTCCCGGGGTTAAAAGCAAGCGCAACAATGTTCAGGAACGGGAGAATTATCGATAAGCATAGCAAAAGGATCAGCAGATAGTTCAGGATTATGAAGATTTTCTCGCCGGCGCTCCGTCGGTAGTGAACGTGTCCCACTCTCTCCCACCTCCTGCAAGAAGGGAGGGCGGCTCCCCCGTAGGGGATGAACCGCCCGGCCGTCTGCTTGTGAATGCAAAGCCCGCTTCGCGCTTTAATACTTCACTTTGGTTTTCGGATCGGCGTTCTTGTCCGCCACCAGCTTCAGATAATCGTCCAATCCGGAGGCTCTAAGCTGCTTTAAGGCGCTGTCCAGAATCTCTTTCGCTTGATCCAGGCTTTTGCTGTAGTACGCCCGAACGAGGCTGTCGTTATAATTGTCCAGCGCCGCCTTCAATTCCATCGATTGGTTAAATTCGCCGAGGAACGACAACGGCGTGTATGCATCCTGTATGATTGCGTTTTGCCTTTTCTCGTCGAATTTCCATAGCTCGGCGACTTTGTGCGGAGTGGATATGCCGTCCGGATTTAACGAATCGCCGTAGTTGACCTCGCCGAAATCCGCCAGATTGTCGGTATCCGTGCTGCCGAGCAGCTCTCCCCAGTTGTTCCCTACGCCGGCGAACCCGAGCTTCTTCGCCTCGTTCGGGTCCTCCGCCTTCAGATCGAGCACCTCCTGCTTGACCAGCGGATTTCCTTGCCCGTCCAGCGTATAGTCCCGTCCTTCCAAGCCGTATTTCCAGAGCAGCTTGCCTTCGCGGCTGGCCAGGAAGTCGGCGAGCTTGACGATGTCCTCCGGATTTTTGGTCGTTGCCGGAATCGCCCAGGCGGAATAGCCGGCTTTGAAGTCGACCTTCATCTGGTAAGGACCGTCGACGTAATTCAGCGGACCGAGCGGAACGTAGTGCATATCCTTGTTGAATTCCTGGTAGCTGTGCATGTCCGCGATGATTCCCCAGGTGCCGTTCAGCGCACCTTCCGTCGAGCGGCTTTCGTCCATCGTGAAGAACTCCGGCTGCAGAAGGCCTTCCTTCAACAGCTTTTGGACGTATTCCACCTTCTTGAGCGCGTAAGGCGTTTCCGCTTCGTGCAGGACCTTGCCGTCCTTCGACGCGTAGATGCGCTGATCGTCGGCGCCCCACTCCAAATCGTTAAACAGGCGGCCGACTTCGTGCCCGCCCCAATAAGCGGGACCGATCGGCACAACCGATTTGCCATTGTTGTCTTTGAAATTGCCGGCTTTGATTTTGGCGGCAACCTCGTACAGCTGCTCGGTAGTCGTAACGGAGCTCGGATCGACGCCGATCGCTTCGGCGATGTCCTTGCGAATATACGGACCTCCGACCAGCTTCATGGGATCGTCTCCGCCTTTGCGGTTAACGTTCATATGGACAAAATAGGAGGAGCCTTCAAACTCCGGACGGAACATCACGCCGTATTTCGTATCCAAAGGCAGGAAGTCGTCCTCCAGGTATTTGCTGTATATCTTCGTGTTTTTCAGCAGCGGAGTGAGATCCGTGAACATCTCCTCCCGCGCCGCTTTAAGCACGACCGGCATCTCCGGGCGCCCGCTGTTGTTGAGATAGAAGGTGATGAAGTCGGGCAAGTCGTTAGCCGCCAGATCGGCGATCAAGCCGTCTATGGCCTGATTGGCTTTCATAATTTGAATCTCGTAATCGATGCCTGTCAATTCTTTGATTTTGGCGACGATCTCAGGATTCATATCTTCGGTGTAATCGTCGGAGTCCATGAAGACAAGCCCTTTGATCTTACGGTCGGCAATCCAGGTCGCCGGCTTGTTCGCCGAATCCGTCGAAGCGGCATCTTCCTGTTTGCCCGAACCGGAACCGTTGGTGCAGCCTGCCAGCAGCAGCGTCGCCAGCACCGGGACGATGAACCGTTTTACCCACTTTCTGCTCATGCGATTTCCCCTTTTCGAAAATGTTTTATGAAATACGCCTCTCGACGTCTCCCACTGCTTATCGAACGAGCCCGTAGCCATATGGTATCGCTACCATAACGAGGTGTCGGAAACCTTTCGCGAGATCCGATTGGCGCCAACGACCAGCAGCAGTCCGATGAGGCCCTGCATCATGCCGACTGCCGTCGCGTAGCCGTACTGCCCGCTTTGCAAACCAATGCGAATAATGTAAGTGTCCAATATATCGGAGAGCTCCATATTCCCCGGCGTTCTCAGCAGATACAGCTGGTCGAATCCCGCCGACAGGATATTGCCGAGCGACAGAATGAAGAGAATGACGATGGTCGGCATAATCGACGGCAGCGTGATGCTCCGGATTTCCCTGAACTTCCCGGCCCCGTCGATCTTGGCCGCTTCGTACATATCCGGGTTCACTCCCGCGATCGCCGCCATGTAAATGATCGAATCCCATCCGATCGACTTCCATAGATGGCTTCCGAACATGATCTGATAGAAGTACCCCGGCTGCATCATGTAGAACGTGCTTCCGTCGCCGCCCATATAGAAGATGAATTGATTGAGCAACCCGGTGTCCGGCGCCAATATGCGCTGGACCAGCCCGACGACGACAACCCAGGAAATAAAGTGCGGCAAGTAAAGAATGCTTTGCGACGCGTTCTTGAACCATTTGCTTCGCACTTCGTTGAACATCAGCGCCAGGAGGATCGGAAACGGCAAGTACAGGAACAGCTTCATTCCGCTGATGATGAGCGTGTTTTTGATCAATTGGGCGCTTTGGTAGGAATTGAAGAACGTCCGAAAATAATCCAAGCCGACCCAGGGGCTGCCGAGAATGCCTTTGTTAAATTTGTAATCCTTGAAAGCAAGAAGCAGCCCGCCCATCGGAATGTAGTTGAAAAGGACAAAGAAGACGATACAAGGCAGCAGCATCATGTATAAATACCGGTGCTTCAGCACTTCCTTCCAGAGCTTCCGCTGTGGAGCCCGCAGCGTCGGCGCGGCGTTCGCTTGCTTCATTGGCGGGAATCACCTTCTTTCCGATTTTTCTGGTATCGATTCCATAAAAAGCTTCAAAACTTCGCTCGCTCTGTCCGATCCTCCCCGCCAAGAAGCGGGAACCGGAATGCTGCGGCTTGCTCGAATGTGGTTTTCGTATTTCTGAAATCGTTACCAGTTATTCGCCTAAAAATAACGCTTCATCAAGAAAGCGCTTACTATGAGTGGATTATATCAAATAAATTTCCTCTTGGCTACAGCGATTTTTCGATTGCGGGCGCCGTTCGCAAGCTCCCATTGCAGGCCAAGCAAGCCGCCCGTCCGGCGCCAGGGCAAGCCGTATGCGGAGCGTCGGCTCCCGCCGCGCTTCTCAGGCTCGAATATCCGTTTCGCACCGCTCACCCTTCGCTTAACGAAATCTCCTTCGTCAAATATTCCAGGCTGTTCGCCAGAGAATCCAGCGGACTTCCCGGGCAGTAATCCTGCTCGACGGCATACCATTCGACGCCGTTAGCCTCGCCCCAGCGAAGGATCGGGGCGAAATCGATTGCTCCGCTGCCGATTTCCGCGAAATCGCGCCGAGCGTCCGCCGTCATGTCCTTAAGGTGCAGAATCGGCATCCGCTTCGCATATTTGCTGATGTATTGGAGCGGATCGAGGCCCGCCTTCTTCACCCAGTAAGTATCGATCTCCGCGTAGATCGGGCGTTCGGCGTCCGGCTCCAATACGTGGTCGAGCGCATAGCGCCCGTCGATCTCGGTGTGAAATTCGAAGTCGTGATTGTGGTAGCCGACCCGGAAGCCGAGCGGAGACACCTTTGCCGAGACGGCTAGCAGATCTCTGCGCACGGAGCGGTATCCCTCATCGTTCTGCAGCCGGTCCGGCAGCGAATGGCAGATGATGTCCTTCGTGCCGAATAGCCGCCCCTCTTCCAGAACGGCCTGCAAATCCTGGTTCATTCTTTCGAGTCCGACATGCATGCCCGCCGCCTTAAGCCCGAGCTCCCGCATCACCGCCGCGATCTCCTGCGGCTCGTTGCCGTGCAGACCGTCGATTTGAACGGCCGCCCAGCCCATCTTCCTCAGCTCTCTCAGCGTCCCGGGAAAATCCCGCTTTAACTCGTTTCGCACCGTAAACAACTGTGCCGCAAGCTTCTCTCTCATTCCTCCGGCTCCTCCCTCTCCAGGTTCAGCCATTCCAGCTGTTCCCGAGTCAAATCCATATTCATCGCCTGCAGCGAGTCGTTAAGCTCCGCTTCGCTCCGCGGGCCGACGATCGCCCCGCTCGGGAACGGACGGTTGAGCACGAACGCCAGGGCGATCCGGTTCGCAGTCGCCTGTTTCTCTTCGGCCAGCTTGACGGCTCTGCGGTATCGCTCCCAATTGTCCTCGCTGTAGTACACTCTGACCATCTCCGCATGGGAGCGATCCTCGGGAGAGAACAATCCGGAGAAGAACCCGCCCGCCTGCGCCGACCAGGACAGCAGCGGCAGCTGGTTCGCCTTATGCCAGTCGGCGGTCGCTTCGTCCGCCGAGACGCAGCCTTCCCAGCGCGGCTCGTTCGCCTTGGCCAGGCTCAGATTGACGCTGTTGAACATAAACCCCTTCAAGCCGTGGCCGGAGGCGTATTCGTTCGCTTCCTTGATCCGCAGATACGTCCAGTTCGAGGCGCCGATCGCCCGCACCGTTCCTGCCTCGAGATGCCGGTTCAGCTCCTCGATGACCGGCCCAACCGGAACGGAGGGATCGTCCCGATGCAGCGCATACAGATCGATGCGGTCGGTGCCGAGCCGCTCCAAGCTCTCCGCCAGATCCTTGCGGATCGCTTCGGGATTCACTCTCGGGCCCGGGCTGCCGTCGTCGTGATGGGCTCCCTTGGTCAGAATGACCATCCGCTCCCGATTTCCCGTCTCACGCAGCCATTGGCCGATCATTTTTTCCGCCTCGCGGTATTGGTGGGCCGTATCGATCGCCGTGCCTCCCGCCGCCGCGAACTGATCGAGCATCTCCGTGCCGCCCCACTTCTTGATGTCTCCCGTGCCGATCACAAGCCGGGACAGCTTGATTCCGTTTACCTCGACGAACTTCACCCGATTCCCCTCCCGCCTTCAATATGGTATCGATTCCATATTGAAGTCTTAATGATGGCTTTGTCGATCTCCCATGACTCTGGTATCGATTCCATAACAAGCGCTTACATAACGGCTATAGTCCGTATTATAGTCTATCGGATTCCCGGAAAACAAGCGAAAAATTTCCGCTCTCCCGCAGGCGGGTCAAGCCGTTTAACGAGACTTGACCCCGCCTGCGGGCAATCGCCGCTGCGCTTAAAGCATCTCTTCATCGTACCTCGGCAAACCGAATCTCTTCGCTAAGACGCCGCAAACTCAATCGGCGTCCTCTACCGCCTCGTGATCCACTTGCCGTTCGTAAAATCGGGACACGCGACCGGATGTCCGCCCAGGGCGATCGACTCCTCGGACAGGGCGGACAGGCTCATCCAGGCGGCCATGTCGTAGACGTCGATCGGCGTCGGCCGGCCTTTTTTGACGCAGTCGAAGAAATCCGCGAACGCGAGCCAGTCCATCCCTCCGTGTCCGCCTACGATGCCTTCCTTCGCGTATTTTTTCCAGATCGGATGGTCGTATTGCTCATAATAGCTTTCCGCGTTGCCCCACTGGCCCTTCCAATCGTCGTGATGCTCGTCGTGAACGCCGTCCATGAAAATGGAATGGTTATCCTCCATGAACATGCCCTTCGTTCCTCTGACCGTAAAGCCCCGGGAATACGATCTGGGCAGGGTCGTATCGAGCGTAATCGCGATCGTCTCGCCGCGGGCGCAGCGAATGACCGTCGTGACGATATCGCCTTGCTGGAACCGGACGCCGGCCAGCGGATGTCCGTCGTCTCCCGTCCGCCGGATATACTCCTGCATCCCGCTCGCCTTGGAGGCTACCGAGACGAGCGACAGCATCCGGTTGCCGCGGTTGACGTCCAGCACTCTGGCTATCGGACCGATCTCATGGGTCGGATAATTATCGCAATTGCGGTGAATGTACTCCTGCAGCCGATAGTGTCGGTTCTCTTCGCCGCCGGCGATCTCGCTGCGCAGATCGTGGTGGTAGCCTCCGGAGCAATGAACGATTTCCCCGAAGAGGCCTTGCTTGACCATGTTCAGCACCATCAGCTCGTCTCGGCCGTAGCAGCAATTTTCCATCAGCATGACCGGCGTTTTCGTTCTCTCGTACGTTTCCACCAATCTCCAGCATTCCTGGAGCGAATAAGCTCCCCCGACTTCGCTGGCCGCGTATTTGCCCGCCTCCATCGCCGCGACGGCAATCTCGATATGCGCGGCCCAGGAGGCTCCGATGACAACGGCGTCGATGTCAGCCATCGCCAGCACGTCCTCGTACCGTTCGATCGCCGTCGGCCGGCTGCCTCCCGCTTGCTCGACCGCGTTGGCCGCCGCTTCCCGGCGATCCTCGTACAGATCGCATACCGCCGCGACTTCAACGTCCTTGGCGTTGCGAATAATCATTTCCAGCAGCGAAGCGCCGCGCGCCCCGAGCCCGATCATGCCGATTTTCAGCTTCTCTTTCATGTTGTTCCTTCTCCCTCCCCGATCTGAACAGAGCGGCTTAAGCTCCGCTCAGCTTCGCAATACGTTCGTTGATTTCCGCCCGCTTCGTCAGCAGCCAGGACGCTTCGCGCGGATAATGGCGGAACGTGAGCGGCTCCGGCAAACCCTTGTCAAGCAGCTCCAGCACCCGTTCCCGGCCGGAGAGCGATTCCAGCAGCTCGCACGCCCGCAAATCCTGCAGCGCTTCCCGGAACACCTCCCAGCGAATCGAATCGAGCGGACCGTCCGTTCCCGGATATACGGCGAATGCGTCTCCCGAAGGGAACGCTCCGCCGGCGTCCGTCACCCGATACGGATCGATCGCTTCCCGCGAATTCTGCGTATTCCAGAAATTGTAGCCCCAGTGGAGGAAGCCCTTGATCCCGTACTTATACAGCTGATAGCCCAAAATCCGGTTGCGGGCCGACGGCATATTGAAGAAGCGGTTGGACACGTCGACCGACTGCCCGCAGCAGTAATACGTCCACAGCTCCGAAACGCCGTTGTCCAGAAACGAGTCGATATGATCGTTCGCCGGAATCGGAACCGGCACGAGCCCCTGCTCGTAAAAACCGTAATCCGACAACGCTTCGATAAAAGGATAAGCGCCCAAATGCTCCTTCAGAATGGCCCCGGCGCTGCGGTAATCTTCCAGCTGCGTCAAATTCGGCTCGTCGGAAATATGGAAGTAGCATCTATGCTCCAGGTTATGCGCGCGAATGAAAGCGTCCAGGGCGGGCAGGAACCGGGACAGAAACCGGCGATACGGCTCGCCGGTCGCTTCCGTCTCCCAGCCGAAAATCCGCTTTTGCCGCTGCTCTCCGCCTTCGGCCGCCGTCGCTACGATTTTCGGCGCATGCCTGGCTCCCCATTGCGTGAACAGATGGGAAAACTCCAAGTAGCGAATGCCGACGCGGTCGCACATCTCCACCCATCTGACCAGCCTGTCGAAGCCGAAGCGGTATTCTCCCTCCGCCGTCAGCTCGACGTCGACGAGCTGCACGGTCGGCCGCTCTCCCCCGACCGCCGTGTCCAGCGGCGGAGTGAACAGCGGAGTGAGCAGCATATTCATGCCGTGGCGAACCGCGTTCCCGGCATAGCGCTCGATCAGCTCCCAATGCTTTTCTCCGAAAATTTCGATATTGTAATACGTCGCCAAGCAATCGTAGTGCATCCATTCCGTATGAATCAGCTTCTGCTGCGGCAGCTCGGCTGGAAGAACGTCCAGCACAAACCGCTGGCTGCCAAGCTCCGCTCCCTCGTCGCCCTTAAATTGGATGTCCAACGTAAACGAGCGAACGCCCTCGGAAGAACCACCTGCCGCGGCCCATGCTTCCTTCGACGGGAGATCGACCGTTACCCATAACGTTCTCCATTGTCCGGGATAAACGCGCATTCCGTTGTTCGAGAGCGGATAGAGCGGGTCGGGATACAGCCCCGGCGTCTTGCGCAACACATAATCGTCGGAGTGAGCAAACGTCGGCAGCTCGGAGGGAGCCAGTCCGACCGAACGCACAGTTGTCCATGGGGCGAGCTCGGACGAAACTTCAACCTTCAGCGAATATACCAATGCCTCAGAACGATAAGCCACTTGGAAGGCAAAGGTTTCTGCCCACAACGCCGTTCCCCGGTTCCATGACGCTTCCGTTAGCGCTTCGTCGGCAAATACTTTCACAAGCGAGCTGACGCAGCGGGTTTGAAACTGCGAATGATTTTCTGCCATATTAATCGCGTGCTCCTTAGTTGATCGCATAATAAATATGGCTTTATCTTATCAGGAGGGTATACCGGAGACAATCTGAACATATTCTACAATTCTATAACGATATTGACTTCTCTGATCGCGATATAAAATGAAATCCCCCTTATAATTCGGTTCTTATAGTATAATAGATGCAAAAATGTTATCCAGGAGAAAGTGCCATGCTGCAACCGGGTTCATTCGCCTTCCGCCCTTTCGAGGCGCAGCCGTATATGACGTTGGATTCGCTCGGCTGGTCGACAGACGCCGAGGCGGGCTACGGCAACGACTGCCGCATTCGAAGCGATAAAGGACATGCGGTTTTTCAGTATACATTAAGCGGGGAAGGGCGCGTCGATAGCGACGGGCAAACGTGGGAGGTTCCGGCCGGATACGGATTTATCGTCCGGGTGCCGAGCGAGCAGCGCTACTACTATCCGCCGGAGGGGACAGAGCCGTGGGCCTTCGTGTGGCTGAATATCTGCGGAGAAGACGCGCTGCGCATGTGCGACAGAATCGTCGAGAAGCATGGGCCGGTCGTGCGGTTGTCCGCCGAATCGCAGCCGATCGCGATTTTCTGGGAGATGTATCAGGCGGTGTCCGTCGATCGACTGTCCGATCCGATCGAGCTTTCCGCCCACCTGTACAAATGGGCGCTCTCCCTCCTGCGCTCCGATGCCAACTACGCGGCCAAGGAATCCGGCATACATCCGGCGATTCGGCAGGCCAAGAGGTTTATGCGCGACCATTTTGCCCAGTCGCTTACGCTGGAGGACATTGCGGCGAGCTGCGGCGTATCCCGCTCCTATCTGTGCAGACTGTTCCAGAAGGAAAACGACTCCCCGCTCGCCTACCTCCAGCGTAGACGAGTGGAAGCCGCCGTAACGATGCTCCGCAAAACCGATGCCAGCATCCAGTCGATCGGCATCCGCTGCGGCTTCGACAGCCCCAGCTACTTCGGTAAAACCTTCCGTCATTATTTGCAGCTAACACCCGGCGAATTCCGCCGCCGCACGGCCGAGCATCCATACGATACCGTTTATTTGGATTAGTTGAAAAGGGGGCTGTCTCAGCGGAACCCTGGTCGGGGTATGGAGACTAAAGTGCCTCGACAAGCACCGTGGGGGCGGGGCGTGAAGGCCAAATTAGTGCCTTGACGGGGGCCCCGGCGGTCGGCGCGCGAAGGCCAAATAAGTGCCTCGGCGGGGCCGAGGTGGGGGCGTAAAGGCTTTCCTACTGCAACCCGCCAACGAAATCAAAAAACGCTTTTTTATTTAGCGCATAAGCAATTCTGACTTCTTTGTCGACGAAAACATGTCCGTTCCCTGTTACTTCCAATTCTCGCTTCGTTCCATTTTTCCACTCGATCACGATTACGCCGAGTAAGTCGAATGGATAAGCTTCAGTAAACGAACTTGCGTTATCCAAGATGGCCTTCAGCTTATCCAAACCTTTGTTATCCGTAAGTTCCACAGCAAGTTGCCCGTCCCCCCGCTTAATGGTTACTTTGACGATATTTTCACGGTCAAATACAAACGGGGCAGGATCAGGAGCCTCACTTTCCATGAGATTGACATCCTCTTTACTGCAGCCGACTGTAAAAGTTAGCACAAGGACAATAAAAATCAAAAACCTGTGGTATCTCATCTAAACACCTCCTTCTGTATAATTAGACGCAATTTCTCTTGTTTGGTTACCAGCCTCTCTCGGCTCAGCCGGCTTGTGTGGAAGAGGCATAAGCCGATTAGCACCATACGATGCTAAACGGCTTATGCCTGACTCATCTGATTTACCAAGAAATATAGTATTAATTGTTAGGGGAAGGAAACGCTTGAAGTCAATATCTGAGTCATACCAAGATCGCTGAATACCCTACCCGCTTTTGAGTAGAAATACCAATCATTTGCTACACCTCCGCTTAGAACACCATAAATACCTCTTTTGGAAGCGGGTTCATTTGATATTCTAGCATACACTGCCCCACCGCTATCTCCTCCGGAAGTCTGATTATTATCAACTTTAACCATATTCGAAAATTGTATCGCACCATTCTGATATGAAGTAGAGAAATTGTTATCAATTATAGTCCCACATGTAGGAAGGGTATTATTTCGACCAGCGATACATACATAAGTGCCTACAATATGATTTGCTTCATATTCTTTAATATCGACAAAATCGGTGTCGGTATTTTGGATTTGAGCACTTGCCTTATTTGAATTAACTATTTGAATCGCCAACATATCGGCTTGCCCGCCATATTTTCTATAAGCAGCTGTACCAAAATAATCGCCGCCTTGGCTCCAAGGGGTATTTAGTGCGCCGCAGTGGGCAGCTGTAATAACGTAATAATAATATGATCCGTTTGATTGCTCTTTCCTTGCATTGAACGCTGAACTGCAGACGTTAACATAACCAGGGGTTCCAGAAGGAGTATCAATGCCTAATCCCCCCCTTAACTTGAACGAAGCTGTGGTTCTAGTGTTAAAGGGCTCGGGTCTATTAGGGGCCAATACATAATCAATATGTTCCCTTGCAAAATCAGACAAACGATTGTCAATTAATTTTGAAAAAGATAAATCACTTAATCCAACAAAGACTTTATTGTCTTTAAGTGAAACACTTGATTCGGTAATCGGAAATTCACTGAATAGAGGAGTAAGCTCATCTTGAATATTCGAAAGTTCTTCTTTGTTGATCCGGGCATTAAAAAACTTCACTCGATCAGGTAAAGAAAATGATTTAAGCATTTGCTCAGCAACATGACCATTTAATTTTAAATCAACAATTCCAACTTTAATAGTTCCATTGTCTAGATTATCCAGAAAAACTCCAGCAAATATTTTTTTCCATTCCTCATGATACATAGCTTTTTCTGACGAAGAAGGATTCTTATTCAACTCAGGATAAATAGTATTTTCCAGATCAGAAGCCTCTCCGATTAATACGTCGCGCGTATTCATCTCTGCAACTTCCTCGTCGGTTAATGCAATTCCATAGATATTCTTTGTTTTCTGATATACGAAGTTTGAGTTAACAATCTGAACATCTGATATAGTAGTATTAAACCCCAGTTGCTCCCTTATTCTGATGCTTGAATCTAAACTTTCACGGTCAGCACTTGGAGCGCCAAGAACGGCTGAGCTACTAAAAAGCAAAGTCAATAAGGTGACAAACAATAAAACCTTTTTCATGAATTCTCCTCCTCGTATGGTATCTTTTCAAACTCCGTTACTTTCCAGCAAATTTTCTCTGAAAAATCCTCCTCCTGCTAAACACAAATGTCTGTTTCTCTGGTACATAAGTTTGAACTTCTACCATTAGCTATTTCTTTTGCACTCTCTTTCTCATCCGAGACTGCCATGTATCACCTAATTTACACACCTCTTCCTTTTTTTATTATATAACCCATATTAACCATATCACCTCTCTGTTGTCGAAGTAAGCATAACCTTGTCGAATCAAAAAATATTTCGCATCATAATAGAGAGAATTTTGGAGTTCGATGCTCGAGAATAAAAATAATCGTGGCAAGTTCCACACCGTATTTAGAAGAGCCACGAACCATTTCGCCGTATAAACTCTGTGTCATCAAGCGCTCTTGTCGAGGATTGCAGTTAGGAGCGCAATAGCAACAAAAGACTGCCGATCGTCACAACGGACAATTACCGGCAGTCTCTTGTTTGTCATAGTCGCTTATGGCTGCTGCGCGTTATCCGATTCGGAATCCCCATCCGCCTGCTGCACCGGCCGGTTTCCCGAAGGGAGCCGCCCCGCCCGGCGCAGCGCCTCGCGGAGCAAATACTCGATGTGCCCGTTCACGCTGCGAAACTCGTCCTCCGCCCACTTCTCTATGGCGCGATGAATTTCGGCATCCAGCCGGAGGGGGAAGGCCTTCTTTTCCTTAGCCATATCGCGTCTTACCCGTACATCGTACCCGTGTTGATCACGGGCGTCGCCGCCCGGTCGGATACGATCGTCACCATGAGATTGTTGATCATCGCCGCGCGCCGTTCCCCGTCCAGCTCGATCCCGTTATCCTTCAGCTGCTGGAGCGCCGATTCCACCATCGTCACGGCCCCCTCCACGATCTTCTGTCTGGCCGCGATAATCGCGATCGCCTGCTGGCGCTGGAGCATCGCGCTGGCAATCTCGGGCGCGTAAGCCAGATGGGTGAGGCGCGTCTCGATCACCTCTACTCCGGCCAGGGAGAGACGGCTCTGCAGCTCGGTCGTCAATTCCTGCGACACCTCGTCGGCGTTCCCCCGGAGCGACGGCCTCTGCTCGTCCGAGAACGTGTCGTATGCATAGTTCGCGGCAATGTGGCGGATCGCGGTCTCGCTTTGCACTTCCACGAACTTGCCGTAGTTGTCAACGTCGAACACCGCCTTCGCCGTATCGACGACCTTGAACACGACCACGCAGCCGATCTCGATCGGATTGCCCTCCGCATCGTTTACCTTCAGCGTCTGGCTGTTGAAGTTGCGCACCTTGAGCGACACCTTCGTCTTGCCCGTGAACGGGATAACCAGCCATAGCCCGCTCTCCGTAATCGTCCCCTTGTACCGGCCGAAAAACGTAATGATTTTCGCCTGATTCGGCTGCACGATCGTCAGAGAGGTCAATAACACGATGAATACGAGAATCAGCACGATGCCGCCGGCGATGAACCAGCCATTGGGCTCCGGGCCTCCGCCCGCGCTCGCGAACAGGGCTATGCTTCCCGCTATCGAGGCAAGTGCCAGCAGCAGCGCCAGAAATCCGTTCACGTGCCAAGCTTTTGTTGTCGTCATATGATCGCCTCTTCGTCTAATATTTATTTGATATTTATATGATATCATTTTTGGAATTATTTTTCCACCTCTTTCGAAAGATTTGGACGAATTTGGCGCCGACACCTTCCGAAAACCGCGAAAGAACGGGATAATAGAAGCATACATCGAACAAGGAGACGATTCAGATGAAATCGATCGGATTTATCGGCCTGGGCACGATGGGAGAGCCCATGGCCGCCAATCTACTGCGCAAAGGGTATTCCGTCCTCGTTTATAACCGCACCCCGGGCAAGGCCGACCGGTTGGTCGAGCTCGGGGCGGATGTCGCCGCCGCTCCCGTGGACATCGCCAAACGCGTCGACGTCGTCGTCACAATGATCAGCAACGATCAGGCGATCGAAGAAGTCTACTTCGGAGAGAACGGGCTGTTCCAGGCGCTGAAGCCGGGTACCGTGCTGATCGACAACAGCACGATTTCGCCGGCGCTTGCCCGACGCCTTGCGGCAGAAGCCTCGGAGCGCTTCAGCGATTTTATCGACGCGCCGGTAACCGGCAGCAAGCCGGCCGCCATTGACGGCACGCTGCTGTTCATGGCGGGCGGAGACAAGCGGGTGGTGGCGGAGCACGAGGAGCTGCTGCTGGCAATGGGAAGGGAAGTCATCTACATGGGCCCGAGCGGCAGCGGGGCGAACGCCAAGCTCGCTCACAACACGATCGTCGGCATCAACGCCGCGGGACTGATCGAAGGAATGGCGATCGCCGCCAAGAGCGGCATCGACGCGTCCGCGTTTCTTCGCGTCGTGCAGGGCGGCGGAGCGGCCAGCAAGCAGGCCGAGCTGAAAGGAAGGAAGATCATCGAGGAGGATTACAGCGTCCAGTTCTCGTTGGCGCTTATGCTGAAGGACTTGAAGCTGTCTTCGGTGTTAACCGACACGCTCGGCGTCTCTACCCCGATGCTGGAATCCGCCAAGAGCCTGTTTCAGCTCGGACAAGCCGCCGGACACGGAGAGCTGGATCTTGCGGCGCTGGCCCGCGTCTACGAGGGCTGGATCGGCCGGAAGATCGGCGATCCGTCCGCAGCGGCTCTCGAAGCCGCGGTTCCGCCCAACGCGACGGACGTCGCGGGCGACCCGGAGCAAGCGGAAAACGCGGAGCGCCGGAGGAAAACGCGCGTTCCGCTGGACATTCCGCTGATGATGTCGATCTACCAATGGGAAGGCGACGGGGGCTTCCGCGGACAATCGGTCCACGGGCGCTTGCTCGACTTGTCCGAGGACGGCCTGCTGATCGAATCGGAATTTCCGCTCGAGAAGGACATGTTTATCGTCATCCATTTCCAGCAGGAGTCGCAGCTTCCTCCGATGACTGCGCGGATCATTCGCATCGATCGCAGCAAAGGCGCTTTCCAGTACGGCTGCCTGCTGTCGGGGCTGCCGCTGTATCAGCGTCTTCAGCTTCAAGAATATATCGCCGGCCGAAATTGACCTGCGTTGCGAGGGGCTGTTCCCTAAGCAGAGTTGCCTAAGATGATCGATAGACAAAGAAGGGGTATGTACCTCCTGGAGAATGCCTCATACGCTCCTGAAACCACCCATTAACGGGTTTACCTATTCAGGTTTCAGGAGCGTATAGCATCGGAAGGAGGTATATACCCCTTGCCCCTTGTTCATCGATTATCTTTACAGCAACTTGGTTGGCTTAGGGCACGGCCCCTTCCGCTTACTTGGACAATTCGATAAAGCCTTCCCCGAAGACGTCGCGCACATCGTGAATCGTAATGAACGCATTCTTGTCGCTGGCCTTCACGATTCGTTTAAGCATGCTCAGCTCCTGCTTGCCGATGACGATATACAAAATTTCCTTTTCGGCTTTCGTATAATAACCATGACCGTGCAGCACTGTGACCCCGCGATCCATCAGAGAGGTGACCTGGTCGGCGATTTTCGCGTGCTCCTTGGAAATAATCGTCACCGCCTTCTTCGGGTTAAGCCCCTCGATGATGAAATCCATCACCTTCGTCGCGATGTACAGCATAACGACCGTCAGCATGACCGCCTGGGCGCCGATAATGAAATAGGAGCCGAGTACGACGATCAGATCGAAAAACAGCAGCGCATAGCTGACGTTCCAATCCAGGTACTTGTGCGCGATCCGCGCCAAAATGACCGAGCCGGCCGTCGTCCCTCCCGCCCGCACGATAATGCCGATGCCCGCGCCGCCGATCACGCCTCCGAAGATCGCGTTTACGACGATCTCATGGGAATCGATGCGGAGGCCCTCGGTCAAATACAGGAACAGGGACAGCAGCGAGATCGCGACAATCGTATACGCCACCGTCGTGCGGTCGAGAAACTTGTAGCCGATCAGCAGCAGGAACGAATTCAGGATCAGACTGACGAGCCCGGGCGACCATCCGTACAAATAATACAGAATAATCGTAATCCCCGTGACTCCGCCTTCCCCGAACTCGTTCGGTATCGCGAACAGGTTGATCGAGAGCGCGAACAGCAGCGCCCCCGCCGCGAGCATGACGAAATCGAGCAATCTTTTTCTCATCGTTACAGCCTCCACACCCGAATGCGACGCTCACGCAAAAACAACCACCGCCGCTTGCATCGTCGGCAGTGGTTGTCGGCGCTAACGGATAAGCTCAATCGAGATACGAGCAGATGTAATCCGTTACCGTCTTGACTTTAAGCTTAAAGCTGGAGTTGGCCGGCACTTCGAACTTGGCCGGTTCGGAAATATCCAGCCATTCGTCGCGTCCCGGAAGCAGCACGGAAAGCTCTCCCGCCTGAATGTCCATAATTTCCTTCTGGGCCGTGCCGAACTCGTACTCGCCCGGAAGCATAATGCCCAAGGTAATCTTCGAACCGTCCTCGAGGATCACCGCCCGGCTCGTCACCTTGCCTTCGAAATAAACGTTGGCTTTCTTCACTACGGATACGTTGTTGAACTGCGACATCGTTTCGCTCCAGCTCCCCTGTTTGGTCTATACCAGCTTTTTGAATTCGGCGACGACGTTGTCGACCGTAAAGCCGTATTCTTTAATGACGCGATCTCCCGGAGCGGATGCTCCGAACTTGGCAATGCCCAGCACCGCTCCGTTGTCGCCGACGTAGCGCTCCCATCCGAACGGATGCGCCATCTCGATGGCCAGACGCGCTTTGACCGCCTTCGGCAAAACGCTCTCCTTGTAGCCGGCGTCCTGCTTCTCGAACAGATCGAAGCTCGGCAGGCTCACGACGCGAACATGGATGCCCTGCTCGGCCAGCGCCTTCTGGGAAGCGACCGCCAGTTGGACCTCGGAGCCCGTCGCGATCAGAATGCCCTGCGGCTGACCGTTCGCCGCTTCGGACAGGACGTAGCCGCCCTTGGCGATGTTGTCGCGAGCGGACGCCGTACCGTCGAGAACCGGCAGGTTTTGGCGGGTCAGCACAAGCGCGACCGGGTTGCTTCGGTTTTGCAGCGCGTACGCCCAAGCCGCGGAAGTCTCGTTGCCGTCGGCCGGACGGATGACCGTCAGGTTCGGAATAATGCGGATCGAAGCGAGCTGCTCGATCGGCTCGTGCGTCGGGCCGTCTTCGCCGACCGCGATGCTGTCGTGCGTCAGCACGTAGACGACCGGCAGACCCATCAGCGCCGCCAGACGAACGGCCGGACGCAGGTAGTCGGTGAACACGAAGAACGTGCCGCCGTATACTCTTAAGCCGCCGTGCAGCATTATGCCGTTCATCGCCGCGGCCATCGCGAATTCGCGAATGCCGAAGTAGATATTGCGGCCGTCGTAGCTGCCCGGCTTATACACCGACAAGCCTTTCATATGCGTCATCGTGGAGCTTTCCAGGTCGGCGGAGCCGCCTACGAGGAACGGTACGTTTTTGGCCAGCCCGTTGATCGCGTTGCCGGATGCGACACGCGTGGACAGCGGCTTGTCCTCCGTCGTATAAGACGGCAGGTCCGCGTCCCAGCCCTCCGGCAGCGTGCCGGACAGCGCCTGCTCGAACTGCGCCGCCAGCTCGGGATGAGCGGCTTTGTATTTCGCGAACTGAGCGTCCCAGGCGGCATTCGCCTGTTCGCCCGCCTGCTTGATCGCGGCGAAATGGGCGCGCACCTCCGCGGGCACGTGGAATTCCTCGTGAGGCCACTCGTAGAACGCCTTCGTCAGCACCGCTTCGTCCGTTCCGAGCGGGGAACCGTGCGGTCCGGCATGGCCGCCCTTGCCGCCTTTGTTCGGGGAACCGTAGCCGATGACGGTTTTCACTTCGATCAGCGTCGGCTTGCCGGACTCGGCCTGAGCGGCCTCGATCGCCTTGGCCAGCGCTTCCAGATCGTTGCCGTCCTCCACGCGGAGATATTGCCAGCCGTACGCTTCGAAGCGCTGGCCGACGTTCTCGGAGAACGACAGGTTAAGCTCGCCGTCGAGGGAGATGTCGTTGGAATCGTACAGCACGACCAGCTTGCCCAGCTTCAGATGGCCGGCCATCGAAGCGGCTTCCGATGCGACGCCTTCGGACAAATCCCCGTCGCCGCAAATCGAATATGTAAAATGATTAACGACCTCGAAGCCGTCGCGATTATAAGTGGCGGACAGTTGGGCTTCCGCCATCGCCATGCCGACGGCCATCGCGATGCCTTGACCGAGCGGGCCGGTCGTCGCGTCGACGCCCGCCGTATGGCCGAACTCCGGGTGACCCGGGGTCAGAGAGCCCCATTGGCGGAAATTTTTCAGCTCCTCGAGCGGAAGATCGTACCCGCTCAGATGCAGCAGCGAGTACAGCAGCATCGAGCCGTGGCCCGCGGACAGAACGAACCGGTCGCGGTCGATCCATTGCGGGTTGGACGGATTGTGCTTCATCGCTTTCGCGAACAATTGATACCCCATCGGGGCGGCCCCCATCGGCATGCCCGGGTGACCGGATTTCGCTTTCTCGATCGCATCGATAGACAAGGTGCGGATCGTCGTTACGGATAATTGGTCGATTGTTTTCGTACTGGCTGTCATGAAAAAAAGCCCTCCTCTTAACTGTTGGCCTGCCCGCCGCGGATTGCGCCGCGGCAGCCGAGCCGAATTTGCATATTTATTCGATTTTCGATTAACGAGCCGCGGACAGCTCGAAATACCCCGTTGCGGAGCCCGGCGTTACACGAACGCTACGGTTTTATTTTCATAGACGAGCAGCCTGTCCTCCACATGCCATTTCACGGCGCGGGCAAGCACGATTCGCTCGATATGGCGGCCGATGCGCTTCAGCTCGGCGACGTTGTCGCGGTGGCTGACCCGCTGAATGTCCTGCTCGATGATCGGTCCGCCGTCCAGCTCTTCCGTTACATAGTGTGCCGTCGCCCCGATCAGTTTAACCCCGCGATTGTAGGCCTGCTGGTACGGTTTGCCCCCGACGAACGCCGGCAGGAAGGAGTGGTGAATGTTGATGATGCGGTTATGAAACTGCTCGATGAATTTCGGCGACACGATCTGCATGTAGCGGGCGAGCACGATCAGATCCACCTTGCCGGCGATCAACTCGCGCTGCTTGCGCTCGGCTTCGGCCTTCGTGTCCGCCGTGACCGGCACGTAATGATAAGGAATGCCGAACGATTCCACAATTCCCTGCATATCCTCGTGGTTGCTGATAACCATGCTGATCTCGGCGTCGAGATCGCCGGACTGCCACTGCCAGAGCAGCTCCAGCAGACAGTGGTCCTCCTTCGAGACGAACACCGCGATTCGCTTGCGCCGGGCCGCGCGGAACACGCTCCACCGCATCGAGAAGCGGTCCGCGACGCGGCCGAAGTCCTCCTGAAGCGACGGCAAACGCTGCTCCAGCTCGTGCAGATCGAATTCGATCCGCATGAAGAACATGCCGCCCTCCGGGTCCATCGTATATTGGTCGGATTGGACGATGTTCGCTCCCTGCTCGTACAGGAACTGCGATACCGCGGCGACGATTCCCGCTTTGTCCGGGCAAGAAATGAGCATGCGCGCGCGCACGCTTTTGTCTTCGAGCCGTTTATTGCCTTGAGACTGGTAATTGTGACTCATCGTTCTTCTACCTCACTTATCGACGCTGCCCCGTGCGGGCAGGATTTATTGTTGGGACAGCCACTCTTCGCCCGCCAAATAAGCGAGCAACCGATGGTTCACCGCTTCTTCGCTGTAGTCCTCCGGAAGCACGCGGTTTTCCATCAGCATATCGTACAGCCTCTCCATCGGTTCGCGAGGGTCGGCTTTCCGCGCCTTGGCGTCGGATTTCAACAGTTCCCACGTATTGAGCACATACAGGCGGGAATCGATGCCCACCTTGTCGAAGAAATGATGGAGCCGTTCGACGTCGACCATGAATTCGCCTCCGAATCTCTCTTCGGCGTCTCCTCTGAGCATCGCGATCTCGGCTTCGTACATCGGGCGTTCGTTCTGGCCGATCCACGGCGTCTCGAGAATAAACGGCTTGCCTTGCAGCAGTTCGTGCCCGACCACTCCCGCGATCCCTTCGTATCCGATCCAGCCGGAGCCGATCGGGGCATGGCGGTCCTTGGCCGCTCCCAGCGGATTTTTGCTGTCGTTGACGTGCACGACGGCAATCCGGTCCAGGCCGACGACGTCATTGAATTTGTGCAGCACGCCGTCGATGTCCCCGACGATGTCGTAGCCCGCGTCGTGAATGTGGCACGTGTCCATGCAGACGGTCAACCGCTCGTTCAGCCGCACGCGCTCGATAATTTGCGCCAGCTCCTCGAAGCTGCGGCCGATTTCGGTGCCTTTGCCCGCCATCGTCTCCAGCGCGATGTTCACGTCCGTCTCCTTCGTTCCTTCCAGCACCTCGTTGAGTCCTTCGGCAATGCGCGCGATGCCGTATTCCGGGTCCTTCTCCGTATACGCGCCCGGGTGCAGCACGATGTTCTTGACGCCGATGCTGTGGGTCCGGCGAATCTCCTCCTGGAGGAAATCGACCGCCAGCCGGTAAGTTTCTTCCTTATAGGAACCCAAATTTACGATGTAGGGCGCATGCACGACAATCTCGCCGATACTCGCCTCCGCCATCGCTTCCTTGCCCTGGGGAATATAAAGATCCTCGATCGGCTTTCTGCGGGTATTCTGCGGCGCGCCCGTGTAGATCATAAAAGTGCTCGACCCGTAGGATACCGCTTCCTTCGTCGCCGTCAGCAACCCCTTGTCCGCAAAAGAAACATGAGATCCGATTTTCAACATTTTCCGGCTCCTCTCGCCTTCGTTCCGTCCCCTCCGAGGTTACGGGGCTTGTTCTCGCAATTATTTCCCTATTGTATCGCGAACGTCGAAATAAATCTAGGAATGCGGTATAATTTCAAGATGAGGTGATCGTTATGGGAGAGACCCCAACTTGGTTTATTTATTTCATCGCGTTCTGGACGGTCGTGCTCGTCTTGTTCATGAGTGTGGGCGGCTTTTTCATGTTCCGCAAATTCCTCAAGGTGCTCCCGCAAAGAGACGGGAAATCCAAGCTCGATTGGCAAAACTATTGGGTGGAACGAAGCCGCGATCTGTGGACCCCCGAGTCCAAGGAGCTGCTGCAGACGCTCGTATCTCCGGTTCCGACCCCTTTTCGCGATATTGCAAGCCACTCTATCGCCGCCAAGATCGGCCAGATCGCGGTGGAGAGCGGCGCCTCCGAGGTGACGAAGGAGCACTGCATCGAGGGCTACATACGCGCGACTCCCGCCCGGGACCATAAGAGCCTGATCAGCTTCCTGGAGAAAAAAAATATCGATTATTCCGCCTACAGCCACCTGTTGGAGTAACCGCCCGGGGGCGGCGTTTCGGAGAAAAACGAAACCTTTGCCGCCAATCTTCGTCTAACCTCTTAGGAGGTGCATCAACACGATGAAAAAACGCAACCGAATGACGATGACACTGGGAGCGGCCCTGCTGGCTCTGGCATTGGTGGGAACGGCCTGCAGCGACAATGGCAATTCCGGCTCCTCTCCGTCCGCCAGCCCCTCCGCTTCGGCCAGTCCGCCCGCGAGCCCGACGTCCGATACGGAGAACCAGAGCCCGCCCGCATCCCCGGAGCAATTCGAGGGAACAGGCAATTTCGTTGGACTTCAGGACAGCCATTCCGTCGAAATCGATACCGATCAAGGTCCCGCGGGTTTCCAGGTCAGTCCGGAAATCGTCGACAAAGTCGGCTCCTGGGAGGAGAATACTCCCGTCAAATTCCAATATATCGTTGAGAAAATGGAAGGCGACGCCGGAACGCTGGAGCAGAAAACGATCGTCTCCATCGATAAGCAGTAATCGTTGAGCGAGGAGGGTCGCGGCATGCGCTTGTTGCTGTGCGGAGGAAGTGGTTTTATCGGCAAAGCATTAACGCACGCCCTGCTGTCCAGAGGAGACGAGGCGTGGATCGTGACGAGGAAGAAGCCGGCCGACGCGGCCTACGACAGCGCGCTTCCCCACCCCCGCTACGTGACCTGGGAGGAATGGGAAGCGGATCCGGACCGCCTGTCCGGCTTCGACGGCATCGTTAATCTGACCGGAGAAACGATTAACCAGCGCTGGAGCGACAAAGCCAAGGAACGGATCGTCAGCTCCCGCGTTCAAGCCGCCGGACGGATCGCCGAGCACGTGAAGCGCATGCGTTATCCGCCCGAGGTCGTCGTGAACGCGTCCGGCATTTCGCTGTACGGTCATTCCGGCGAAGAAGTGTTCGACGAATCGTCTCCGGCGCGGCCGGCCGACTTCCTGGGCGACACCGTCGTCCGCTGGGAAGAGGCGGCCGACCGGATTCCGGCCAAGCGGCTGGTCAAGCTGCGCATCGGACTCGTCTGCGCCCGCGATGGCGGGGCTTTCCCGCTGATCCGGCTGCCGTACCGCCTGTTCGCAGGAGGGCGCATCGGGGACGGAAAGCAGGGCCTGCCGTGGATTCATCTGCAGGATATGGTCGCGCTGATCCTCTTCTGCCTGGACAATCCGTCCATAGAAGGGCCCGTGAACGCGGTCGCTCCCGACCCGGTGTCCAACGACGAATTCGGCAGAGCGCTCGGCCAAGCCATGAAGCGGCCGCACTGGTTCCCGGTTCCGGGTTTCCTGCTGCGCGGCGTCCTCGGCGAGATGAGCACGCTTGTGCTGACCGGCCAGAAAGCGATGCCTCGCAAGCTGCTCGATCACGGATTCAAATTCGCTTTCCCTAAATTGGAAGAAGCCCTGCGGGACCTGTCCCGCTAGGGCGTGTATGCATACTCCGAGGACAGCAGATGTTGCCGAATTTTCGTTCCATGCAAGGAACTTTTGTGAAGGCGTACCGGGGGTACGTCAAACAAAAGTGACGAAGCAGGGGGCGAAAAGGCGGTGATAGATGCCCCTGAGCGGGTTTGCATACACGCCCTAGGGCTTCTTTTGCGGAGACAGGCGGGCTTGCTTCTCCCCCTTCGCTCCCGTCTGCTCCTCTGCCTCCTCCCCGAAACCGGATAGACATCGGTCAGACGCCGGGCGCTTCACCCGACTCTTCTCCGAAACCCGTCGGACGTCAGACCTTCTTCGGTCTCCTCTCCCAAACCGGTCAGACACCGGGCACTTCCTCCGCCAGCTGGAACCGGTATTCCGAGCGGGCCAGCGTTACACAATCCCCCGGCTGCAGCGGATACAGCTCGTAGGGCGCCATCGGCTGGTCGTTGATGCGGGAGCCGTTGCGGGAGCCGAGGTCTTTGACTTTCCACTGCGCGGAAACCCGCACGAATTCCACGTGAGCCCGGGAAACGCCATTCGTTTCGTCCACATGGTCGACCGCTTCCCCGGAGCGGCCGATGACGAGGGAATCCCCGCGCAGAGGAATCCGCAGCCGATCGTCCCCCGACTTCCAGACGAGGCAATACGCTTCCGTTCCGGCGGAAGCCTGCTTGTCCAGCAGAGCCGTTCGATCCTGCCCGGCAATCCATGCCGTCTCCGGCGCTCCTGCTCCCCGCTCCGGCACATCGTCCGCCGCCGGACGCCGCGCGTGCGGCCTGGCGGCAGCGGCGAAGCCCGGAGGCGTCCATCCCGGTTCGCCGCCCGCTTCCTCGGCCGGCTGCGGATGACGGAAAGCGGCCTCGATCTCCGCGGGGCCCGGTTCCTCCGAACCTCTCCCGCGGGCGAACGAAGCCCACCCGGGCGGCCCGTTCCACAGCAGAAGAGCCGCCGCCCCGGCAAATAAAGTTGCACAGAGGCCGATCAGCAGCTGCCGCTGCCCCGGGTTGTCCAAATAAATGAACTTCCAGGTGAAGGCAAGAAGCAGCAGAAGCGCGCCGACGACGATAATCCGCCAACGCCCCGGATCGAAGCGTTCCCGGCTCTCCTCATCGTCCGTGCTTGCTCCGAATTTTCGCTTCTCTTCATCGAAGCGGACTTGCCCGGCCTCTCCCCATAGCTCGGAAACCGGACGAAGGTCCCCGGAAATCGGCTGCAGCAAATCCCAGGAGCGGCCTCTGGGCTTCTGTTCTTCCATCCTGCTCCCGGCCTCCTGGCGTCCGCTCTCCTCCGGAAGCTTCGGCGCGCTCCCGAACGGTTGACGGACGACCGGAAGCGGCGAGATCGCTTCTCCCCCTATCGCTTCGGCCAAATATTGCTTGCCCAGCCGTCCCAGAGCCGCCGGCACGAAATCCGTCGAGGTTACAAGCCGCAGCACCTGCTGAAAGATCGGCCCGTCCGGCTCTCGCACGCGCATCATCCACCGGACGATCAATTTCTCCAAACCTTCTTTCCAATTGGGCGGGGGCAGAATAAGAGGCACGTAAGTAAAGCGCAAATCCTGAATCTCATTACCTGCGAAGATGAACTCGTCCTCCAGTCGCACCCGCTCGACGTCCAGCATGATCATTCTGCACTCCTCAAGCGTATCCGCCAGCCTGCACAGCGCCTCCATCATCTCGCCCATCGTCCACCGCGAAGCTCTTGCCGCTTCCGCAAGCATGCGCGTTCCGGCCAGCGCGTACCTCAAAACGACCCGTCCGTCGAACTCTTCGACTTCAAGCGGAAGCAGCGAAGCCGTTTCGCAGCGCTGAAGCATGCGCAGCTGCGTCTCGTTGATGTCGCTTCGGGTCAGCGGCGGGTCCCGCTCCAGCACCATCGCAAGTCCTCTGCGCTGCTCGAACCTCGCCGATAGCTCCGTCTTCATTCGCCTCTACCCTTTCCCCAATAGAATCAGAAATCCCGGAGCGACCGCCAGCATAAAAGGGAAGGCGATCTTCCTTCCTCCGGCGGCCGGATGGTCTCCCCACGGCCATCTCAGCTTTCGCCCCAACGACCGCAAGCCCGGAGCCCGAAGCGCCAAAACGACGCAGGCGATCGCTCCCCCGATCAGCACGGAGACGATCAGCAGCTCGAAGGCGAGCGAAGGCCCGGCCCATGTGCCGAACGCTCCGAACCATTTGACGTCCCCTCCGCCGATGCCGCCCAGACGATTCATCGCGTACAGCGGCACTATGCCGCATAACGCCCCGAGGCAGGCCCAAGCCAAGCCCTGGCTTCCGTGCGAGAGCCCGTGATACGTCAATCCTCCGGCCGCGAAGATCAGATTCAGTCCGTTCGGGATCCGCATGCGGCGCAAATCCGTCCAGCAAGCCGCGCCCAGCAGCGCGCCGACAACGAGCCATTCCCACCAAGTCAACTTTTTCCCTCCTCGCTCGCGGCTTTGCCCGCAACCTCGAACAAATGCTGCCAGATCCCGCCGTCTCCGTTCGTTACTTGCATGCTCCATTGTCCCGGCGTCGTTCTTCCGGAAACGTGCCAGGTCCACGAGACCAATCCGGATTCGTCCGCCACCGCACTTCCGAGATTTTTCGCCTGGCTCGGGCCGCTCTTGTACAGGATCGATAGATCGACGACCGTCCCCAGTTCGGTCCGGATGACCAGCGTCGCCTTGCGCCCCGGCTTTACCGGATTCGGATCGAGCGATACGAATGCTGCCTCGAACGGCTCGCCCGTCCGCTCTTCGCCGGCTTGTCGGGAGGACGAGGGGCTTCCTCCGATCCACACCCGTTCTCTGGCCGACTCCCGCAGCACGAGTCTGCGTCCGAGAAAAGGAACTCTCATCGGCAGCGCATATTCGCCTTCCAAGGTCAAATAAGCGTTCGCCCGATCCTCGACATCCGGAAGTCCGACCGCGACGATACGGACGTTGGCCGAATTCAGAACACGGCGGTCCAGAAAAGGCTTCATCAGCTCCCCGAACGCGAGCCTGGCGGCATGCTCCTCGACCGAGAACGATACGGAGGAAGCCTTCTCCGCCCATTCGTTCATCGGAGCGGGCAGCCACCGTCCGTACTCGCCGAGCGTATCCGCCACGCTGAGCCACTTGTCGTTCCACTGCTCGAGCTGCCGGTTCAGCTCGGAGCCCCTGGCCTTGTCCGTCGCCAGCGCGACCGGGTACCAGGCCGAAGCCGCCTGCCTTGCCGTTTGCGACAATGCGCCGTGCAGCGCCATGGAGACGACCGCCGTCTGCACCAGGAAGATCAGAAACAGGACAAACAACAGGAAAATCGGCATAACAAGGGCGCTCTCCAGCGTCACGCTGCCCGAGGCGGCCCCGGCCGCACCGGTCCGTCTATACGTAGGAGTGATCTGCGATATACGTCGCTTCATAGCGGTTCCCCTTTATCGTTCCTCCCAAATTCCCCACTTTCCCCATTACCTTAAGCAGGCCCGGAAAAAACCATAAACGAATCGACGCGGTCCCCTCTCCGCTCGCATACGTATAAGCGCCGCGAAAATCGAGTCCGGATGCATGCTCCATCACCGCGATCGTTCTCGCCGTCGGATTCGCGCCGCCCCCGTGAAGCAGCAGGAAAAGGCGCAAGTAATCGGTATAGTACGTGTCTACCTTCAAATATTTCGACAGTTGGATTTTACCGGTGTTCAGCAGCGCGCCCATGTCCGACATCGCTTGCGTAATGCCGTAGACGAGCGCCGCGGCCAGAACCAGCAAGGGATGCCCCATCGTTCGGCACTCGATCAATCCTTCCACCGTGCGGATCGCCAGGCGGAAGGCGAAAATCTCCCCGTACGCCGCCGCGATGTTGCCTGAAGGATGATTCAAGCCGTATAAAATGTACTCGGTTTCCTGAGCGTGAACATCCAAGGAGCCCGGGCTCGCTCCCAGCAGGTTCTTGACGGAGGAAGGAGCGAAATGCGACATTCTTCCCAGCGTATACTCGGAAAAATAAAGTTGATCCCGCGTCCCTTCAACCGCGCCTTCCAGCACGTCCAGCAGGCCGTTAACCGAAGTCAGCGCCTCGTCTCTGCCTTGCGAAGGATCGCCGTTCCGGTTCCCCCTGACCGCCTCCTCCTCCGCCCGGTTCCATTCCCGATTGGTCTTGTACAATTCGCCGACGCGTTCGAAGCCTGCCTGGTCCTCTTCGGAGCCTGACAACCCGGAGAACGAGTTCAAAAACTTTCCCGCGCCCTGCCACTCGGCTTCGGCCTCGCTCTCCGCCCGCTTGCGCTCGTCGTCATGGGAACGATGATCTTCCAGAAGCTTCAGCCGCGCCGCGACGACGCGGCCTCCCGAACCGTAGCTCCCGGAAAATTCGGAAAGGCGGCCGTTCGCCCGCGTTTCCCCGGCGCTTAAGGCCGCTCCCATGCCGGTAGAGCCGGGAGCGGAGCCTATCAACGACGAGTAAGAGCTTAATTCTCCCGCCAGCGAAACGCCGTCGGCGTACTGCCGGTCGATCTCGGCGCCGTAATCGCTGAAAAATCCGGGCTTCAAAATCAAATCTTCCGCGGACTTGCGAAGCTCCTCCATCGTGTGGCGGTGTTCGGCTTCCATCGCGTCTCCGCTTGTCTCTCCGTTCGCCCCGTCCGCACGGTTCGATTGCTCCACGATCGCGATCATCTCTTCGTTGGCCTGCCTTGCCCGGGCCAGCGCCTCCCTGGCTTTGGAGACAAAGCCGTTGCTTTCCGCCCGCGTTTCGTCGGAAGCCCTTCCGAGCTCGCGGGCCGCCGCGACGGCCCGCGACTCGTACGCCGCGACCTCCGCTTCGTAGCGCGGCCCCTCCGGCTTATCCCGCTCGATCTCTTCCGGATCTTCTCCGTTGTCCAGCCGTTTGCGCCGCTCCTCCTCCCAACGCCGAAGGGACTCCCTTCTCGACTTGTCCTCCTCTCTCTTCGCGACATAGTCGCTATAGCCCGAGACGACTCCTCCCGCCGGACCGAGCGCGGTTTCGGCCCGCCGCCCCGCTCTCTCGCCGTGTTTCTTCTGGCTATCGTACGCTTCGTCCAGCGCTTTCTCCCTGCGATCGTAGGCTTGGCGCATCCGCTCCAGCAGATCCACGGTGCGGGCCGCCTCCTTCATCGTGCCCGACAGCCCCTTGAATCGACCGGCCAGCTCGATCGTCAGATCGATCGGCGCCTTGTATTTCATCTCCTCCAGAATCTGCCTGCGAAATAAATCGTGGCCGGCCAGCGGCCTGCTCTCCGTCACCTCCGCCCGCTCCCAGCGCGTATCCAAGAAAGCGAACTCCCCGCCGCCTTCCGCCGGGGAGTTTCCCTCCAGCGTCGCTTGAAAGATGTCGTTCGCGGCTTCGCCTCCCCGGATAAACAAGCCGTATTTGGCGTAAACAAGCGGATCGAAAGACGACATCGCCGAACGCGCGCCGGACTTGACCGCCAGCTCCGCCTGCTTGCGGAAGGCCGCGATGCGGGCGAAATCGATCAGCAGGGAGGTCAGCAGAAAAAGCGAAGCCGTCGCCACGATGAAGTAGACCGACACGGCCCCGGAAGTCCCCTTCGCCCGCGTGTTTCTCATCCTCCGAGTCCTCCCTTCCCCAGCGGCTCCTTGCGCTTGTTCAACACTTCGCCGGCTTGGGCGCGCCGCTTCTCTTCCCCTTCCGGCGCGCCGCGCAGCTTGGCCGCGTAATAGCGGACCAAATCGAACGAGCGCACGAATTCCGCCGGCTCCACGACAAGCGCGGTCACCTGCGCTTCCGCAGGGCCCCCTCCCCGGAAACGGACAAGCGGAACCGCAAGCCATACACTGGACAGCTCCGCATCGATCTCGCGTTTAAGGCCGACGTTCCGGTAGCGCAGCTCTCCAGTGCCTATACGGTGCTTGGCCGTCGTCGCATAGGCCGCCCGTTTCAGCTTGCCGACGGCGCCCCCGCCTTCCCCCTCTTCCATGTCGGGGTACACCTCGGCGCGCGATCCCGCCTCTCCCGAAGCGAGGCCGAACAGGCTTTGAACCAAAGCGTCGTCGGTCAACCGCCAATACAAGCCGTCGTACCGTCCCGGGGAGTAACCGCCCGTGCGTACGTCGGAAGAGGAGTTCGACCACCCGAACGCGGCTCTTTCGGCCATGACGGACGAGCTGTAATAGAGCAGCGCTCCCTGCGAAATGTAAAGCGCGAAGAAGAGCAGCATAAAGGTCAGCATCAGCACCCAAGGAAGCAGCATGGACGCTTCGAGCGTAAACGAGCCGGACGAATCCGCCATTGCCCTTCCTCTCTCCAGCGGCTTTCTCTCCATCGATTTCCCTCCCCATGCCCGGCCCGCGGGTCAGTCGAATACCTCGTTCGACTTGTTCTCCACCTTTTCCATCAAGGTTCTCAAAAACCCGATAATCTCCTCGCGGAACACAAGCACGATCGCGATCAGAACCGCGACGATCAGCACCAGCTCGAGCGTGCCGATTCCTTCTTCGTCGTCCCGCAAGATTCTCCAGGCGTTGCAGCCGTACCGATACAGAAATCCGATCATTTTCCATCTTCCTTCCCGATTTAAGTAATTGGAACCTCACATCATAAACACGGCCGGGGCTCCGACCAGAACCATGATCAGCAGAAACACGAGCGTCAGCGGAAACGCAAGCCGGGAGGAAGCCTGCTCGCCCAACGTTCTCGCGATCGCCTTCCTCTTCTCCCACATCTGCCGCGTCAATTCCCGCAAGGCGGGCACGAAGGCGTCTCCGCCTCGTCTGGCATTGATCAGCACGGTCGTCGCGAACAGCTTCGCTTCCGGCACGGCGCATCTACGCCCCCACTCCTCCAGCGCGGCGGTGAGACTTTCCCCCCGTTTCATGCTTGCAATCGCGGCTCTCAGCTCCGTATACAGAGGGTTGTCGGCGGAAGCTCCGCGCCTCGTCTCCGCCGTCCGGGCCAGCGCGCGCAGTACGTTCTCTCCCGCGTTCACCATAAGCAGCAGCTTGCTTAGCAATTCCGGAAGCTCCATAACCATGCTCTGACGACGCCGTGCGACTTGTCCGGCAAGCTCCTTCAATCGCAAGAGCGGCAAACCCGCTCCGAGTATCGCCCCGAGCGCGAGCAGCGCCGGCGTATCCGTCGCCAGGGCCAGCACGCTCATGCCCGTCAGCGTCAAATAACCGAGTCCGAGCCCCTCCGCCGCCCAGTCGATCAGCTTCACCTCCGGACAAGCGCCCCCGTTCAGCAGAGCCAACGAGACGCGGGCTCGGTCCAGTAAAGGCAGAACTCTCTTCCATACGGCCGGATGCCGCAGCGCGGCCGCGAACGGATCGATATGCAGGCGAATCCGGCGGCCTCCCAGCTGCCGCCAGGACATCGCGGCCAGACAAACGTAGACGCCGGGCATCGCGGCGCAAAGCAGCGCGATCGGCCAACCGCTCATAGCTTGATATCCATAATCTGCAGCATCCACCAACTGCAAAGCGCGAGCAGCAGCAAACAAACCGTGAGCATGACAATTCCCATCCCCTCTCGCATCGGCTGCATATAATCGGCGGCCAGAAAACCCAATATGCCGACGAAAGCAAAAGGCATAACCATCATCAGCCTCGCCTCGAACCGCTTCTGGGCGATCAGCACCGATACTTCCAGCTCGACGTCCATCTTCTCGGAAATCAGCAGCGAGGTTCTCCTCGTCACTTCGATCAGATCTCCTCCCGCCCGCTTGCAAATCGCGATCGCTTCGGCGAAATTCCTCACCTCCTCCAAATCGGAACGCGCCGCGAGGTCCTGCAGCGCGGTTTCCAGCTGTTCGCCGCTATTCAGCCGATTGGCGACGCCCCTCAGCTCCTTGATCAGATCGGAACGGCTGTCCCCGATCAGCAGAACCAGGTCGCCTTCCAAGGCCGCGAAGGCGTTCTCCACCGATCTGCCCGCGGACAGGAGGGAAGCCAGCGCCTGCAAGGCGTCCTTGAACTGCTGCCTCAGCTTGTCCTTGCGCCGGCGGCACAGGCTCAGCGCGTAATATTTCGGGTACAGCAGCCCGAAGGGAGCCGCGGCGGCCGCGATAACCGAATTCCGATACAGCAGCCAGACGATCGCAAAACAGGCCGCGCAGCCGACGCAGATCGCCCATCCTCTCTCCTTGGCGCTCAGACGATAGCTCGAATAGTCGGTCATCCTCCCCCCTCCTTCATCAAGCCGGCATGGCGCAGCTTGCCCGTATCGCGAAGCGGCGCCGTTCTGCGCAGACGCCCGGCGATGCGTCCGTTCCGCTCCCCTTCCTCCTCGAAGCGAAACAGCGCGTTCAGCCGAACCTCTCCCTGCTCGATTCCCGTCACCTCGCATATTTCCGCGACTCTGCGGGTCGAATCCCGGAAGCGGCTCAGATGGACGACGATGTCGAGCGCGGAAGCGATCTGCTGGCGAACGACGGGCACCGGCAAATCCGCGCCGCCGAGCACCATCGTCTCCAGCCTGGAGATCATATCCTTCGCGCCGTTGGCATGCCCTGTGGACAAGCTTCCTTCGTGCCCGGTGTTCATCGCCTGCAGCATATCGAGCGCCTCCGCGCCGCGGACTTCGCCGACGATGATCCGGTTGGGTCTCATCCGCAGGGACGCCCGGATCAGCTCGCGAATGCCCAGCTGTCCTTTGCCTTCGCTGTTCGCGTTGCGCGTCTCCAGCGACACGAGATTGGCGATTCCGCGAAGCTGCAGCTCGGCCGCGTCCTCGATCGTAATGACGCGTTCGTGCGGAGGAATCCACTGGGACAGCGCGTTCAGGAACGTCGTCTTGCCCGAGCCCGTGCCGCCGCTGATGAACAGATTGTATTTCGCCGTTACCAGCTCCCGCAGAAACTCGGCCGCTTCCGCCGAAATAGCCTCCCTGGCGATCAAATCCGCGATGCCGAGCGGTTGATAGGGGAAACGGCGAATCGTCACCGTCGGCCCTTTCAGCGCGATCGGCGGCAGCACCACATGCACCCGCGATCCGTCCGGCAGCCGCGCGTCCACGATCGGCGAAGCTTCGTTCACGATCCGGTTCACGCGCCCGACAATGCTCTGAATGAGATCCTCCAGCCTCTCGTTGCTCTCGAAGCCGAGATCGACCGCGCGCAGCTCCCCGCCTTTCTCTATAAAAATCTCGCGATGGGAATTGATCATAATTTCCGTAATCTCCTGATCCTCCAGCAGCGGCTGCAGGGCGTCCAGTCCCCGGAAGGAATGGAACAGGCGCTGCACCGCGGCCTTGCGCTCCCCCGCGGTCATCCGCCGCACCCGTTCCCTGCGGAACAGCTCGTCCTCGATCAGCTTCCGCAGGTCCTCGTCCGAGATCGCGTCGTCCCACGTCAAGCGGGAGCGCACGGCGTTCCTCAGCTCAACCAGCTCCTCGATCGCGAGACCGCTGTCCGCCATGGCCTTCCTCCCTCCTCCCGCGGCCGTCCGTCGAGCCGGACAGAACGTCCAGCAGCTTCTCCGCCGCTCCGGAGTACGCGGGCGAAGCCAGCCATTTCCCCGGGTGATCGGTCGCCTTCCACTGCGGAATATACGGGAGCGCGACCGCGGGCAGATCGCCCGGAAGCGTCCAGCGATTCACGGGCCGACCCCCGACCGCCTTGTTCATCGCGAACGTCAGCTTAAACGCGAGACCGTCCAGCCGGGACTCCCAATAGCGCAGCAGTTTCTCGGCCTTCCGCAGACATTGCGCGTCGTCGAGCGTCAGCCAGACGACCCGGTCGCTCAGCCCGAGAAGACCGGCATGCCACTCCCCGGCGCCGGAATCGGGATCGACGACGATGACGTCGTACCGGTTCCCCGCCCTCAGCTTGCCGATCAGCTCGGCCGCAATCTCCGGGGAAAGCGCAAGCCTCTCCCCGGGATGCTCCGGAGCGTCGATATAATCGGCCCGCAGGTGAGGCTGATGCCGGCATAACCGCCGCGCCAGTTCCTCCCACTGCTCCGGACGCGCTTGCAGCGCGTAGAGCAGTCTCGACAAGGCGTCCGGCTCGCCGCTGCCGAACAGGAGCGACGTCGCGTTCAGCTCCTCCAGATTCAGGTACAGTACGCGAAGTCCTCTCTCCCCCGCTTGCCGGACGAGGTTTAACGCCGCGGTCGTCTTGCCCGCGCCGCCCGAGGCCGAGAACACCGTCCACACCTGGCACCCCTCGTTCCGCTTCGCTCCCCGGTTCCCCAACGCCCCGCGGATGCAGGACAGCAGCGCCGGCAGCGGCTGGTAGCGGGGGATCGTCAGCCACGCTTCCTCGCCCTCTTCGCCCCGGCCGGCTGCTGCGTCCGAATCCTCCAGTACGATGATCTTGCCGGCGTATCCGCCCGAAGCAAGCGCCTGTCCGGCCATCTCCCGGTCTCCAATCAACGCGTCGACTTTCCCTCCGCTCTGCAATTCCATTCTGAGCGCGCTGCCGTGCGAATAGGCCGCCACTTCCCAGCCCTTCTCCTCTTCCCGCAAATATTCGGCCAGCTTGGCGACATATTCCCTCTCCTCCGCGGCCAACACGATTCTCATTATCGCCCCGCGCCTCCCCTCCGGAAAACAAAAAAACCGCAAACCCCGACGAATAACGCGTCGAAATTTGCGGTGCTTCCGCTTTCCACTTATTGAATTTGTAGCCTTACGATACCATAACCTTCCATCGCCGTCAACGGTCGTTTCTCCGCGCCGCGGCTAATCCTTGTCGACCAGATCCCGCTGCAGGTATGTCTCCAGCGTGTTCGTAATCTCGAAGGTGGTCTGCGCCAGATCGTAGTTCTCGAACGCGTGCTCGCAAGAGGCCCGGTAGTCCAGCTCCCGTTCGTAATGGTTCAGGTGCTTGGCGATGACGTCCTCCGCCAGGCCGAGCTTGCGCTGCCGTTCCTCCGCCGTCGGCCGGTCGACATAGAGGAACAGGCGAACGACCTTGTCCCCGTAAATCTGTTTCAGAATGCTAGCGCCTTCATGATTCAAAATCAGGTAGACGGAATCTCGGTGATCCAGCTTCTTCTCGATATCCCGGCTGCGAATGCCGTACAGCTGCCCGTCGATCTCCACGCTTTCCAGAAACTCGCCCTGCCTTTCCATTGCCCGGTACTCGTCATGGTTTACGAAAACGTAATCCTGTCCCTGCACCTCTCCCGGCCGGGGCGATCTGGTCGCATAGGAAACGATCTTCTCCATGCCGAAGGTTTGGCCGACCGCTTCCGCGACCGACTTTCTTCCGGAACCGTCCGGACCGGTGAAGACGAAAATCCGATTCCGATTCGTTTCGAGCATCCGCACACGCCTCCTCTCCTTCTTTTGTGAGGAAAAAACGTCCCGCTACAATATACAGAATTATCCGATAATTATTAATTATAGAAGACGGAAGCTTGAATCGTCAATCGCCTGAGCCGAAGGAACGCCTATTCCGGGACGCCCGGCGGGAACCGAGAGGACGGTACATATTGCCAATATTAAGATGCCCTTAATTTCTCAATACAGGGACAAGCAGCATGTTATACTCCTTTTTGTCATCAAGATCAACTTCAGGAGGGATTGACATGAATTTCGCCAATCGGCTCAAAAAAATCGCAATCGGCACGGCCTGCTTCGCGATACTCGCGACAGGCGCCGGCGCCTGGGAGCAGCCGTCCGCGCACGCGGCATCCGTGTCGGCCAGCGCGACTTCCGCGCAGAAAGCGAACGCCATCGTCTCCGCGGCCAAGCAGCTTAAGGGCAAAGTGAAATACAAATTCGGAGTCAACAACCCCGCCAAGCTCATATTCGACTGCTCTTCCTTCACGAAATACGTCTTCGCCAAGCAAGGCGTCAGTCTGAAGTGGGGCTCCCAGGCGCAGAGCAAACAGGGCGTCTACGTATCCAAAAGCAATCTGAAAGCAGGCGATCTCGTTTTCTTCAGCGTATCGAAGCCGGGCAAAGTGAACCATGTCGGCATCTACATCGGCAACGGGCAGTTCATCCATAACACGATCGGCAGCAACGTCAACGGCATTATCATCAGCAAGTTGAGCAGCTATTCCAAGCGTTATATCACGGCGAGAAGAGTGCTCTGATCGCGCGAGGAGCCGTCCCGTCCCGGCCATACATAGCCGGGACGGCTTCCCGCTTCTAGCTCTTGGACTTGAACAGATCCCCCAGCGCTCCCAAGCTGCCCATCGTATCGGCCACGTTGGAGGGCAGGAACACCTTGTTCGCGGGCCCTTTGGCGATTTCGCCGAGCGCCTCGAACGAACGGTACGCCAGCACCTTCTCGTCAAGCCCGGCCGCCCGAAGCAGCTCGATCCTCGCCTTCTCGGCCTCGGCCACCGCCAGAATCGCCTTCGCTTCCCCGAGAGCCTCCAATTCCTGCGCCTGCCGCAAGCCCTCCGCTTGACGAATCCGCGCCTCCTTTTCGCCTTCCGCCTTCAAGATTTTGCTCTGCTTATCCCCTTCGGAACGAAGAATCAAATCCTGCTTGGCCGCCTCCGCCTCCAGGACGATCGCGCGTTTGCTCCGCTCCGCTTTCATCTGCTTATCCATCGCTTCCTGAATGTCGCCCGGCGGTTTGATGTCGAGCACCTCGACCCGTTCGATCCGCACGCCCCACTTCTCGGTGGCTTCGTCCAAGGCCAGGCGAATGTTCGAGGAAATCCGCTCCCTGCCCGACAACGTCTCGTCCAGCTCCATGTTCCCGATGATCTGGCGGAGCGTCGCGGTCGTAATGTTGCGCACTCCGTACACGTAGTCCGATATCCCGTATGTAGCCTGCTCGGGAGCGACAATCTGGTAGAAAATAATCGTATCGATCTGCACCTGGACGTTATCCTTGGTGATGACCGTCTGCGGCGGAACGTTCGCCTGCTGAATTCTCAGGTCGTGGAATACGCGAACGTTGTCGATGAACGGAACGAGAACGTTCACGCCCGGGGTCAGCAGACGATTGAATTTCCCCAATCTTTCGACGACGCCGACCCTCTGCTGCGGCACGATCTTGATCGACAGCGCGACGACCAGCACGAGGACGACTACGATGAGCAATACGACATACATCATTCCGGCATACCTCCCGTTTTTTGAACTTTGAGCACGGTGGAGCTTCGTCCGACGATCGTCACCCGGTCGTCCGGATGAAGCTCTTCCCCGGACGTCGCGCTCCATGTCTCGGAACCGACCTTTACGATGCCGGGACGCTCCGCGGAAATCCGTTCGAGCACGACGCCTTGCTTGCCGACCAATTCCTCGTGCGCGTCGCGAAAGCCCGTTCCTCGCTTAAGCCTTCGCATCAACGGCTTGGTCAGAAGCGTAAGCGCAACCGCCGCAACGCCTCCTGCCAGCGCCTGAATCAGGTAATTTTCCGGCGCGAGCAGGGAAACGACGGATGCAACCGCGGCGCCCGCGCTCAGCCACAGCATGTAATAGGTTAACGTCAGCAGCTCGGCAATCAGCAGCAGTCCCGCCGCAATGAGCCAGATCGCCCACCACTCCATCGTCATCGCCCCTTTCTCCCCTTCTTACATATTTACGGAGGCGTCGATGCGATATGACGGCCGATTCTTTTTTTCCCAAATAAAAAAAAGACCTGCCTCGTTTAAGGCAGATCCGGGCGGGCGTATTCAGGAATGCGGCTTTCCCAGCAAGGAATTCGATTTCCTGTGCTTGACCAGTTCGGAGACGGTCACCATGCGGTAGCCGCGCTTTCTCAGCTCGGGAAGGATCGTCTGCAAAGCTTGAACCGTCTGCATCGAACCTTCGACATGGTCGTGAAACAGCACGATATCGCCGTTTCGAACGTTCTTCAGCACTCTGTCGATGATTTTGCCCGTGCCGGGAGAGCTCCAATCCTTCGTATCCTGATGCCACGACCACAACACCATCGTATAGCCGCGCTCGCGCGCGATCCGAACGACCGAATCGTTGAAAAAGCCGCCCGGAGGCCTGAACCAGGGGCTGTGCTTCCCGGTCAGGCTTACGATTTGCTTTTCCGTCCGGTTAAGCTCCTCCACCAGCCGCTCCGAACTGATCCGGTTGTTCAAATACAGATGACTGTATGTATGATTCGCGACTTCGTGGCCTTCCTCCGCCTCGCGTCTCACGACGTCCGGGAACCGGTCCATCCGTTTGCCGACTACGAAAAAGGTTGACTTCGCTTCGTTCTCCGCCAGCAGATCGAGTATTTTCGGGGTGGTGACGGGATTGGGACCGTCGTCGAACGTCAGAGCGATCAGCTTCTCTTTCATCGGCACTTCCCATACGACCTCTTCGCGTTCCTCGTAATACGCCCTCGTTTTTCTGACCGGTTGCGCCTCAAAGCCGCACGCCACCGCGACGATGAGCAGGCAAACTCCAATAAGCGTCGCCGACTTGATTACGGACATGCACTCCCTCCGCTCCTGTGCGTTACAGGGATAGTATGGAGGTTTTGCCCCGCAATTATTAGCGTCGGGAACGACCGTTGCGATCGGCGCTGCGCTCGCGAAGACAAGCGCAGCAGCCCACGACCCGCCCGGCAATCCTTCTATCGCGCCAATGCGACCGGCTGCTTCAGCTCCGCCGACCGGTAAGCGGCCAGCGCCACCTCCAACGCGCGCAGGCCGTCGGTTCCCGTAACCGAGACCGGCTTGTCTTCCGCGACGCAAGCGATAAAATGATCGATCAGCGCCTGGTCGGGATCGTCCCCCCAGAACGGCTGCGTCGTCTTCATCGTATCGTCGCTGTGCAGCGTGAAGTGTTGCCGGTACAAGTCGATTTTCGCCGTGCCTTTCGTCCCGATGATATCCAGGGTCAGATCGCCCCAGACCGGATAAGATTGCGATCTCGACCAGGATGGGTCCAGAGAAGCGATCGCGCCGTTGTCGAAAATAAACGTCAGCAGCCCGCAATCGTCGATCTCGGCCGTCTCGTAGAACAAGCGGTCCGCTTCGGCGTAAACCTCGGTCACCTCCGCGCCGGGCATGTACCATCGCATCACGTCGAGGACGTGCACGGTATGGTCCATCACCGCGCCTCCGCCCGACATGGAGCGGTCGACGAACCAGCCCCAAGGCATCGAGCCCCGGTTCGTGCCGTTCAGCGCCGCCAATTCGCCAAGCTCGCCGGAAGCGATCCGCTCCTTCATCCGCCGGGCGACCGTGCTGAAGCGGCACGGAAACGCGATCATCAGCTGCACGCCGTTGCGCTCCGCGGCTTCGATCATCGCCCTGCCGTCTTCGACCGTCGTCGCGATCGGCTTCTCGCACAGCACGTGCTTGCCCGCTTCGGCGGCCGCGATCGTATGGGCGGCGTGCTTGGCGTTCTCCGAACAGACGATCACGGCGTCGACGTCGGCCAGCAGTTCCTCAAGCCTTCCGTATTCTTTGACTCCGAATTGTTCGGCCATGCCGCGGCCGCGTTCCGCATCGTCGTCGAAAATGCCGGCCAGCTCGGCGTACGGATTTCTCTGGACCGCGTGGGCGTAAGACCAGGCATGCATATGGGCAAAACTGACGATTCCGATTTTCATCTTGCGCGCCTCCCCTTTAATCGAAATGAACGACCTGCCCGGTATCGGCGGAACGAATCGCCGCCAGAGCCAGCTCCAGCGTCAGAGCCGCTTCTTCTCCGTTCACGAGCGGTTCCGTCCCCGTTCGAATGCAATCGACGAAATGCTGCAGCTCGGCCGCGTAAGCGTCCAATGCAAGCGGACTTTCCGAGAACCTCCGGGACTGCCCGCCCTCCTCGGCGCGAAGCGCGATCCGGATCGGCTGCGTTTCGTCCGAATCCAGCGCAGCCACGCCTCCGGTTCCGGCCAGCTCGAGATACGAGCGGAAGCCGTCCGGCTGCGCCCAGCTTCCCGTCACGTGCGCGATGACGCCGCTCTTCATGCGGACGGATACGAAAGCATGCTCGCCGCGCGGCAGCCCCTGCTCCGCGGATACCGACCTGGCAAACACCCGTCTCGGTTCGCCGAACGTCCAGCGCAGCCAATCCAGATCGTGAACCGCCAGATCCAGCAGCACCCCGCCGGAACGGCTTCTGTCCGCGAACCAGGCTCCCCAGCCGGGCATCGCGCTCTCCCGGATCATTCTGACGGTTCCGATCCTGCCGAGCTTTCCTTCATCCGCCATCGTCTTCGCCATCCGATAGTCCGGGGAGAAACGAAGCGCATGGCCGACCATCAGCATGACTCCCGCCTTCCGGCACGCCTCGATCATCCGCCCGGCATCCTCCATCGTCAGGGCGATCGGCTTTTCGCACAGCACATGCAGGCCCGCTTCCGCCGCGCGGACCGCAAACTCCCTGTGCAGCCCCGTCGGCAGGCACAAGTCGACGGCATCCGGCCGCTCCGCGCGGATCAGTTCCTCCATCGAAGCGTAATACGGCACGCCGATGCGCTCCGCCAACTCGGCGGCGGCTTCCGCGCGTTCGTCGGCAATGCCGGCCAGCCGGGCTCCGCGAACCGCCGCGTAAGCTTCCGCATGCGCGCGCCCCATCATGCCCGCGCCGATCAATCCGATTTTCAACATGACCCATCGCCTCCTCGCTCGTCTTCGTAAGCTGCTCCAGCACCGACATACACTCTTCTGCCGCGCACGTAGGTTTCCAGCAGCTCCAGGCTTTCGTCCAGCACGAGGAAATCCGCGTCTTTCCCCGCTTCCAGCGTGCCCTTGCGGCTTGCCGCGCCGGCCTCCCTGGCCGGAACGGCCGTAAACGAAGGGAGGACATTCTCCAAGGTCCGCCCCGTATAGGACAGAACCCTGCGAAGCGACCCCAGCATCGTGGACGAGCTGCCGGCGAGCGTGCGGGTGCCCGACAAATAAATCTCGCCCCCGCTCGTCTCCACGGAGCCGTAAACGCCGTCCGGCAGCCCGGCCTGCGCCACGGCGTCGGTAATCACGCATACGCTACATACGCCCTTCACGTCGAATAGAAACCGGATCGCAGCCGGATGGACGTGCAGGCCGTCGGCGATCAGCTCCGTCGTCAGCGCCGGGAGCATCAATCCCGCTCCGGCCGCCCCGGGATCGCGATGGTGCAGCGGACGCATGCCGTTAAAATGATGCGTCGTACGCCGCGCGCCCCACTCTACCGCATCCAGCATCTGCTCGTAGGACGCGTCCGAATGCCCAACCGAGACCCGTATGCCCAGCGCGCACAGCCGCCGGACGAACGCTTCGCCGCCCTCCAGCTCCGGGGCCAGCGTGACGATGCGGATCGTCCCTCCCGACGTGTCGAGATACCGATCCATTTCGCCGAAATCCGGCGGATGCAGCCATTCCTCCCGAAAAGCTCCCTTGCGCGCCGGATGAAGAAACGGCCCTTCCAGATGAACGCCGATCACGTCCGCTCCTCCGGTGTTGCGCTCCTCGATGGCTCTGCGGGCATGGCGCAGCAGCTCCGACGTATCCGCTTCGGGCGCTCCCCCGGTCGTCGCCAATAGGGACGTCGTGCCGTGGGCGGCATGGTAGCGGGCGGCGCCCGCAAAATCCTCCGGCGTTCCGCGCAGCATATCCCAGCCGCCCCCGCCGTGAACGTGGACGTCGACGAACCCGGGCAGCACGAGACGGCCCTTCAGATCGACGACCCGGGCGTCTGCCGGAACCGAAACCGTTTGCCCGCCGCCTGCGTCAACAACGACGCCCGCCCCGTCGACAAGCAGGCTGCCGCCCCGAATGACCCGCGTCCCGGTATACAATGTACAGTTGCGGTAAAGCGTCTTTTCTGCCGCCATTTTCGCCCCGCTCCTCCTTAATCTTCGGGATACGCCAGATGCAAGGCGCCTAGCGGCACCGCATCCTCTCCCAAAGCGCTCTTGACGATTCGCAGCTTGCCTTCCAGCCAGGGGAACGCCGCGTCGAGCCGCTCGCGCAGCGGCCCGAACAGCCACTCTCCCGCCTCGGCCACTCCGCCTCCGATTACCACGACGTCGGGATCGAGCAGCGCGACGGCCGTGCCCAGCTTTCCTGCGAGCGTTCCGGCCACGTAACGATACAGATTCAGCGCGCGTTCATCGTTGTCCTCGCACATCCGCGATACGTCGGCGGCGCTCGGCCGGGACGGATAGCCCCCGGCATCGCCCAGCCCGGCCTGCTCGGCCAGCCGCGCGATGCCGGGAGCGGATACGACCGTCTCCAGACAGCCGGTTTTGCCGCATGCGCATGCCGTCCGAAGACCGTCGACGGAATCGTGGCCGATCTCGCCCGCCAGATAACGGCTGCCGTAGACCAGCCTGCCGTCCAGCACGACGCCCGCCGCAATGCCGGTGCCGATCGTCAGGCAGATCGCGACCCGACTGCCTTGGGCGGAGCCCGCCATCGTCTCTCCCCAAGCGAACGCCCGCACGTCGTGCTCGATGCGAACCGGCGTCCGAAGACGGGCCGCCATCCGCCCCGCCAGCTCCACCTCGCCCCATCCGAGGTTGGTCGCGTCGCGGACGATGCCCGTCTCCGGCGCGACCTGGCCCGGAACGCCGATGCCGACGGCCGTCAATCTCGCGCCGCCGGAAGGAAACAGCTCCTCCGTCGCTCGCCGCAGTTCCGTCTCCAGACGGTCCATGTATCCGGAAGGATTGCCGTAAAGCTCGCGTCGCTCTCCCAACGTGGGGAACCTGGTTTTGGCCAGCGGACGCCTCCGTTCGTCGTACAGGACGAGGACCGTGTTCGTGCCGCCGATATCGACTCCCGCGTAGACGCTCCGCATTCCCGCAGCCTCAGCCCGAAACTCGGACGGCATCGCCGGACTCGGACGAACGACGAACCGCATCGAGCATTTTTACCACTTCGAGTCCTTGTCGAACGTCGCAGATGGGCTGCCTGCGATGGAGGACACACTGCACGAAATGATCGATCTCGTCCCGGTAATAATCGTTCTCCGGAACGTCGAGACGACACTCCGCCGGAATGCGGTCGGCTTCCTTGAAGAGGAACAGCGGGTCCAGGCTGGCGCCCCCTTTGGTCCCGAACAGCTCGAGCTTCATCGCGTCGTCCTGCACGCCGTTCGCCGCCCAGCTCGCCTCCAGCGTCAGCGCGGCGCCGTTGGCGAACGTGAAATAAGCCGTGCCCATGTCCTCCACGTCGTAGACCGGATCGATCTTGTTGTCCGCGGACATCGCTTCATAAAAGCCGGAAGCTTCGGTTTGGTACGGCGCGATTTTGCGAAATAGCTTGCCCATTGCCTTGTCCGGCTTCGGCATGCCCATGAGCCACCACGCGGCGTCCAGCGCATGCACGCCGATGTCCATCATCGGGCCGCCCCCGGACAGCGCCCGGGATGTGAACCATCCGAGCGGCACGCCCCTGCGGCGAATGATCCGGGCCTTGGCGTAATAGATTTCCCCCAGCTCTCCGGCTTCTGCGATCCCCCGCAGAGCCCGAATGTCGTGGCGATGGCGGCTGCTCATGCCGACCATGACGATGTTGCCCGATTTCTCGGCCGCGAGCTTAAGCCGCTCCGCCTCCTCGGCCGTAGCCGACATCGGTTTCTCCACCAGCACGTCCAGCCCCGCCTCGAGCGCGCGGATCGCAAGCTCCGCGTGGCTGGCGTTAAACGTGCAGATGCTGACCGCGTCCAGTTCCGCAAGCCGGAACATCTCGTCCGCGGACGCGTAGGCTTTCGCTCCCCATTCTTCCGCCGCTTTGACGGCGCGTCCGGCGTCCGCGTCCGTTACCGCCGCAAGCTCCACTTGAGGATGCCGACGATAATTCGGCAGGTGAAAAATGTGGGCGATCGCTCCGATTCCGACGACGCCGACTTTGATTTTCCGCATCGAACCTTCTCCTCTCGAATGTCGAAACGTTTTTACAAATCCGATAAAAGAAAACCCCGCGCCAAGACGCTCTCTTTCTTGGCCGGGGCGACTTCTCCGGGACGTGTCCGCCGAACCCATTCGCGCGACGTTCAGTCCGACGCCGCGACGGGCTGGGCCGCGCCCGAGCTTTCCCGCACGACCAGCTCGGTCGGAATAACGATTTTGCGGGCGGGCCGCTGATCCGGGTCCAGGTCCACCGCCTGGATCAACAGCGTGACGAGCTCCTTGGCGATGTCGGGAATCGGCTGACGAACCGTCGTGAGCGCCGGCTTGAACAGCCGGGCCGAGAAAATGTCGTCGTAGCCGACGACCGCGACGTCCTCGGGGACGCGAACGCCCGCTTCCTCCATCGCCTTGATCGCGCCGAACGCGAGCAAGTCGTTGCCGCAGAACAGGGCGTCGAAGGCCGCCCCGGATTCCCGCAGCTTCATCAGCGCATTATGGCCGTCGGAGAAAGATTGCCCGTTAACCAGGCAGATCAACGATTCTTCGACATTCACCCCGTACATCATCAGAGCTTTGCGATAGCCGAATTCCCGCTCGATGGACACAGCCGGTCCCCCGATATAGGCGATGCTGCGATGTCCCAATTGGATCAGATGCTCGACCGCGGAGAAGGAGCCGAACAGGTGGTCCCCGACGACGCAGCTAAAGCCGCTGATCGCCGGATCGAGCGTGACGACCGGAATGCCCGATTGGCGCAAAATGTCGACCTGGTCCTGGGTCGCGCCCTGCGTGTACGGAAACGAACAGTAGATGATGCCGTCCACGCGCCGTTCGATGTACATTTTCAAATAGGCGGATTCCTTGTCCACCTCGCTGTCCGTCGAACAAATCAGCGTCGTATAGCCCATCGACCACAGCTCGTTCTGAATCACTTCCGACATGAGCGCCCAATATTCGTTGGATAGCTGCGGGACGATCAGGCCGATCGTCTTCGTCTTCTTGTTGATCATCGTTCGCGCGACATGGTCGGGGCGGAATTGCAGCTTGTCGACCGCCTGCTGCACCTTGCGCAGCGTTTGCTTGCTGACTCTGTCCCGGCCGTTGATGACCCGCGATACGGTGGAGATCGAGACGCCCGCCTCCTTGGCCACTTCCTTGATGGTCGCTTTCATGTTCTCCCAACTTCTTTCTTCATTGTGACTCACTGTGCATAAAAACGTTTTTATTCATTCTTTTCACCATAGCACCAAGCCATCGTATCGTCAATATCCTAATGCAACAATAAACTTATTTGGGTGCTTTTGGAGAATTCCTGTCGACCAGCATCGCGCCTGTCAACGGGCCGAGCTTCAGCGAAAGGCGGCCGTCCCGCACCGTATACTCTCCGCCGTTCAGGCGATCCTCGAACACCGTTCCGTCCGGGGCGAAGCCCGCCACGTCCAGTTGTACGTCCTGCTCCCGGCTGCGGTCCTTGTTGACGGCAACGACGGCCCGGCCGTTATGCTCGGCTATCTCCAGCCTGGAGCCGGTGGCGTAATTATAAATATATTCGCTTCTGCCCAGCGCGTCGGTCTGCCCTTGAATCGAGCGCCCGAACGCATAGACGGAGCTGCCGGCTTCGGCAAAGAGCGGAACGAGCTCGCCCGTCTTCAGTACCTGGTAATCGTCGCGAATCCCCGCGATCTTGGCAATGGCGGCCCACAGCGGATTGTCCGGCGTCGCCTTCTCCCAGTTCATCTGCTTGCGGTTGTCGGGATCGCCTTGGCCCGGGTGTCCGGCTTCGTCGCCGTAGTAGATCGTCGGAGAGCCCGGGTACCCCATCTGCAGAATCGTGGCCAGCATGAGCCGGCGCTCCGCCAACTCGTCGCGCTCCCGGATCAGCTCGTCCAGTTGCTCTTGCGAAGCGAAGCCTTCCTTGACGAAGTCGTCCAAGTACAGCACGCTCCGCACGTCGCGGCTGATGTCCAGCTCCATGGCGACCCAATCGCGGACGCCCGGGTAGAGCGGACGGTTGCGTTCGAGGTAGCCGAACACGGTCAGAATCCGGGGCACGTCGTGGTTGCCGAAGGCGTTAAGCAGGGCGAACGACGTTTCCTTCGGGTATTTCTCGTAAAATGTCATGAGCTCCCGGTTCAGCTCGAAGGCGTCGATCGGCTGCCATTGCTCCATCGCGTTCGATCCGCCGAAATCGTATCGCGACTGGTACGGTTCGTCCAGGATGAACGAGATCGCCGCGCTGCGGAACAAATAATTTTGCGTCGAATCGAACGTGCCGTTAATGAAATCGGAGGTGGAATCCTCCCAGTTCTCCGCAATCATGACCGGCTCTCCGTTCGGCCACTCCGGAGCGTTCTCCCCCTTGATCGAGTCGCGGAACGCATTCCAGAAATCGCTGTTGATCTGCGGCGAGACGTCCAGCCTCCAGCCGCTCGAGCCGTTCTCGATCCACTGTCGCGACAGCGCGTCCGGCCCTCCCAAAATCTGTTCGGCGAAGCCTTCCAGGTTCAGATGGCTGCCCTCCGGCGTATTCAGCTGCACGAAATTCGGGATTCCTTCCCACATCTCGTAGGAGCCGTCGTCGTGAATCGTGAACCAATGATCGTAAGGCGACACGATGTCCCGCGAACCGGCCAATATCGCTTCGTAATAGGCCTTCCCCCTGAAATCCAGCGGGTGCGCCTCGCCGAAATACGCGTTGCCGAACCAATCGCGGTAGATTCGCTCGGCCGCTTCGTTGCCTTCCCGCACGCCCCTCAGCACCCAAGCCTCGTAAGCGCCCAATTCCTCGCCGTATTTTTTACCGTATTGATTAAAATACTTGCTGTCGTTGCTGACATGGTTAAAGGTGCCGTCGAGCACGATAAACATGCCGCGCCGCTTGGCCTCCGCCGCGAGGCGCTTAAAATCCTCCTCCGTGCCGAAGCGGGGATCGATCCGGTCGTAATCGGCCGTATCGTATTTATGCGAGCTGAGGGAGTAAAATATCGGATTCAAATAGAGCGTCTTGACCCCCAGAGCTTGCAGGTAGTCCAGCTTCTGCTCGATGCCCCGCAAATCCCCGCCGTACGTCTCGTTAAACCAGTTTTCGTCCCAGCCCCACTCCTCCGACAATCTGGCATACTCCTCGGCATTGACCGAATTATACCGCGAATCCTCGTATCGGTCGTAGGCTTCCCATTCGGGGTATTGAAGCTCGGCGTCCGCGTAAAAGAAAGGAACGGCGCGATCGTTGGACGGATCCCCGTTGCGGAACCGGTCGGGCAAAATCTGATACGTGACGGACAGCTTCAGCCAATCCGGCGTCCGGTAGCCTTCGATATAGGACACCAGCGTGTATTCGTCTCCCGCGCCTTGAGCGTCGTAGGCTTCCCCGGGGCCGGACGCCGCGGAATAATAGACGCTTTCGGAGCCGCGAACGGCCTCGAAAGCGTAGCGGGTTTCGCCGATTTCCCCAAAGACGCGCTTCGCCTCGTAATAGTCGTAAGCTTCGTCGGACGAGATTTTGTCCATCGGCACGGCTTCTCCGTCCAGCAGCAGCGACACCCGGTCGACATCGTCCTTGGCCGTGCGGAACGCGAGCGTCACCTCCGTCCCCTGCTCGACCGCGCCGAACGGGCTGCGATAGCGCAGGTCCCAGCTGTCGTGCAGCAGCGCCTCCTTGCGGATTCCGGCCGCTGCGGCCGTCTCCTCTTGGGAAGGCGGCGGGGTCGAGTCCGGTGAATTCTCCGGTTCGCCGCTGCTGCCTCCGCGGGTCGCGAAGACCGCGATCAAGACCAGGATAACGGCCGCGGCCGCAGTGGCCGCGACGATCGCGCGCTTGCCGCGGAACGCCGTTAAGCCCTTCATAGTCCCGCGTCGCGGAGAATTCTCGGATCCGTGAAAATATCCGATTCGTCGCGGCTCATGCTGGAAAATTCCGATACGACGGCGCCTTCGTCCCCGGCCTGGAACCAATGCAGCGTATTCGGAGGAATCGTGTATTGCTCTCCGGGATTCAGCTCGATTTCATGAAAGACGGTATAGTAGGCTTCACTGCCCGCCGGCGGCTTGGCGCGGGGAGCCGCGGTCGCGGGCCCTTCCACGTAAAGCAGCACCCGGCCCGCCCGGCAGCGGAACGTCTCCTGCTTGCCGGGATTGTCCGCCCCCAGGGGCGGATGCCGGTGCTCGGGGCAGGTCTGCCGGGGGAACAGCACCAGATCCTTGGCGCAATAGCGCTCCGAATTGACATAGGTGATCAGCTGCAAGCCGCTGACGGCAAGCTCTCCCAGTCCCATATCGGCGACTTCCACGTTGGCTTTCTCTTCGGCCGTCAGTACGATGCCCGCCTTCTCGAGCTGGAGAATCGTCCGTTGACGGGCTTCCTCCCGTTCGATCGTTGTCATGATCCGTTTCCTCCTTTTCTGCGGTAAAACCGTTCCTTTTCTCTTTTCCATAGAGCCCGCATAGCCCCCTGGAACCCCATTCCGCAGGGCCTCATCCCCTTGCGAATTCTGCCGCCGCTTCCGCGGCCAGCCGGGAGAAGCGCTCGGCCATCCAGCGATTCAGCTCCCACGGATCGGCGACCGGCTGCCTCGTGTAGGGTAATGTCGGCAAATATCCGGGCGGCCCGAACTCCGGCGTAAAAGTGATCTCCGTCGCGCCCCGGGCGAGCAGTCCTTGGACGATCCGCTTCCACCAGCGTTCGTGCGCCTCCAGTTCCTGCGCGTATTCCGGCGCGCGGGGATCGGACACCTGCGGGCCTTCGCGATGCCCGACGCGGCCGTGAATATGAATCGTGCGGACGCATGCCGCAGCCATCCGCTCCTCGTGCTCCTCGAGCAGCGATTCGGTCACGCAGCACCAATGGCTGAAATCGGCGGTCAGCTTCAGTCCCTCAAGCTTGCGAAGCAGTTCGGCCGTATGCCACGGCGTATAGAGCGCCCTTCCCCGGTGCGTCTCATGAGCGACGGGGATACCGATTCGCGCCTCCGTCTCCAGCGCCCGCTCGAAATACGCCAGGCTCTCCTCCGGCGAACCGCTGTCCTTGCCGCTCTGCGAGACGATCAGCGCCGGCTCGAAAGCCGCCGCCCGCTCGACCTGCCGCTCGAACGAGCGCGCGTGATCGGGTCCGTCGGTCAGCACCTGCGCGATGTACGCCAGCCGGTGCTCCCGCAGCAGCCCGCGAAACAGCGGCTCTTGCTCCGGAACGGGAAGCGGACATTCGATGCCCCGGTAGCCGGCCTCCGCGATCCGCTCGAACGTGCGTCCGATATCGCGATCCATGCGAACGGAGAGAGGCGAGCCCTCGAATCCGACGTATTCCCACAACGACTTGTACGTCTTGATCTCCGGCCGTCCGCTCATGGGGACTCCGCCGTCAGGCACTCTACCAGCACGTACAGCGGCATCGACGGAATCGTCACCATCAAATAACCGTCCTCGTAACGGCACTCCGCTCCCAGCTCCCGCCCGTCCAGCGTATGCAGCGCCAGCCCTTCCACCGGACGGTCGACCCGCAGCCGGAACGTCACACGCTCGATCGGTACGACCCGGTCCTGCTCCCGGTGGAACTGGTAGTTCACCAGATGCACCGCCGTCCGCCCGTCCGTCAGCCGGTGCGGGTTCAGCCCGATATCCGGGCGCCCTTCCACCTCAAGCTGGAACCTGCGATCCGGCAGCACTTCGCGTATGGAACCGACAAATCCCCACAGCTTCTCCGCCGGGTCGCACACCTTCGTTCCCGGATGCGCCAATATCCGCTCCGCCAGCGCCGCATCGCCCATCTCGTTCGCCAGCCGGCCGTACACGACCACCTTGCCGCCCTTCTCCAGATAGTCCAGCACGACCCGCAGCTGCTCGGACGTCATTTTGTTGTTGTCGGGCAGCACGAGGCATTTGTACTTGCTCAGACTCGCCAGGTCGAACGTATCTTGGAACAGCTCTCCGTCGGACGAGATCAAGACGTCGAACGGCACGTGCTGCCGGCTCATCTCCTTGATGATGTCCCAGAACGGCATCACCACGTCCTTGTTTACCGTGGACGACAGCATCGTCGCCTGATTCGGATCGTTCTCCACCGCGTCGTTCTCCCGGTAATAGTAGCTCGGGTAGCTGTAGTTGACGACGACCTCCGCTCCCGACACGTCGGAGATCAGATGCGCGTTGCGCTTCAGGAATTGCTGCACCGCCATCGTCGGTGCCTTCGGCGCATAGAACGCGTCGCGGATCGTGTTGCCCATCCAGCCCCCGTACGGCACCGACAGGTTGCAGCCGTAGGTCGTCGCCTCCAGCAGCATCAGCTGGAACTGCTCGGCCATCCGCCCGGCGCGCAGGTTCTCCAGCAGCTCGGGCACGACGCCGCCGTACGGATTTTC
>NZ_JBHMDN010000077.1:0-608 GCF_042431195.1 Cohnella cellulosilytica | reverse complement strand
AGTCAAAGTGATCAGTTATTCGCCGCAAGGTATTTGGAATCAGCTCTATCTCGCGCTTATTGCGTTTGCCCTGTGCACATGGGTTCGACTGCAAGCGAAGACGACCAAAACGACGTGGGACATACTTCAGCTGATTCGGATGTATGCGACTCACCCATGGAAGGAGATGGTGAGGGCGATGCAGAGGTTGCCGACGCGAAAGTCGAAAGGTAGGCAACGACTGCAAAAGCCTCGAGAACCCATGCCTGTGTTGAAAAAGTGGATGAGCCGATAACGAAACTAAAATAGAAAATTCCACAAAAAGGAAAACGATGCCACGTTTAAGAGGCGGCTCTCCTTTTGGTTCATGTCATCAAACACCCATTGTAAAAATATTGAACAAATGATTAAAATTATAAATCTGGCTTTGTGGTGGGTGTTGGATGTTAGCTTTTTTGCATGGCTAGTGCCTGATAGACCGCTAATTCCTCCAATTGCCTGCTTTCCTCCATTTAACGGCCTGGTAGAAGCCGTCGATTAACTGTGGCTAAACACAACGCCTTCTCTCCCACTCGGTAATTTTGCGAGTTCATGTGGGACAGGAGGCGTTTTTTGACGTGCTTGCTGCA
>NZ_JBHMDN010000076.1:0-11089 GCF_042431195.1 Cohnella cellulosilytica | reverse complement strand
GCAGTTCCCATCCGCGTGCGGTCCAGACCAATCGTGCTGTGATCGAAGCCGAAGAAATCAACAGGCAGCTCCAGGAAGCGTTTCATAAACAGATCGCCGATGATCTTCTCCTCCGTTTGGCGATCAGACATCGCGTAATAAGCTTGAATGAGATGGACTTTAAGTTTAAGAGACGGCGCATAGGGATGCTGACCGCGGCCAGTGTACAAGACAGAGCAGAGCTTGTCTGCAAAAGAGAAATCGATCTTCTTCTCTACATGGCTCCAGAATGGGTGATCCGGCAATTTGGAATAGACGAGAATATCTGCGAATGAAAGTTGATCGAACGTTTTGTAACGGACGTTATGCATATGTGCCCCCCGGACAATTTGATATAGAAATTATACCAAGGTTAGCGGCGGTGAGGGGGAGAAAAAGCACGGTCGCAATGACCATGCCTTTTCCACAGTTAATCGACGGCTTCTGGGAGGCCGCTACGCAGGCACATTCGGGCAACCACCCGCTTTAGCGGTCTGACAGGTCGTTACGCAAGCCCATTCGGGCAAAATATTCTGACGAGTGTCATATACGTCACAATTGGTCAGCCGCAGAAAAAAACCGCCGCGCGGCAGCCGTCACTTAGGGCGTGTATGCAAACCCGCTCAGGAGCATCTATCACCGCCTTTTCGCCCCCTGCTGCGTCACTTTTGCTTGACGTACCTCCGGTACGCCTTCACAAAAGTTCCTTGCATGGAACGAAAATTCGGCAACATCTGCTTTCCTCGGAGTATGCATACACGCCCTAGAACGCCCTCGCACAGCGGTCTTTCCTTCTTCAAGCTTCCGCGCTGGCGGGCAGCAGCGACACGAAGCTGAACTTGCCCGAGCCGACTCGGAACACCGCGCAGCCGTCCTCGCGGCCGACTTCGCCGACGCCCTCCGCCAGCCGAGCCGGCGTATCGCCCTCCAGCACCTCGGTTCCCTCCACCGACGGCACATAGACAAGAGCCGTCGCGTTGGCCGGAATCTCCACCGTCAGCAGCAGTTCTCCGTTTACGATCCGCCACTCCGTCGCAACCGGTCCGCTCACGCTGTCATAGCGGCAGCGCGCGAATGTCAGCTCGCCAAGCGGCCGCGGCCGAATCAGCAGCGCTCCGAAGCCCGCTTCCGCGCCCTCGCGCCCAATGCCGCCGACGTGCCGGAACAGCCACTCGCCGACCGAGCCGAAGGCGTAATGGCACAGCGAATTCATGCCCGGGTCCTGAAACCCCTTCTCCTCCGTCCAGCCGTCCCAGCGCTCCCAGATCGTCGTCGCGCCCTGACGCACCGAGTACAGCCAGGACGGATACGCCTCGCGCAGCAGCAGGCGGAACGCCAGGTCGGCGTGCCCTTCCCGCACAATCGCGTCCATCAGAAATTTCGTGCCGAGGAAACCCGTCGTCGCCATATCTCCCAGCTCGCGAATTTTGCCGACGAGCCTCGTCACCGCGGCCTCCCGCAGCCGCTCCGGCAGCAGGTCCATTTCCAGCGCCATCGCATAGGCCGTCTGCGTATCCCCTTTGATCCGCCCTTCCTCGTCCACGAATCGATCGGCGAACGCGCCGCGAATCTGTTCGAACCGCTCCCGGTAAGTCCGGCGATCCTCCTCCTCGCCCAGCGCTGCGGCGATGTCCGCCATCAGCTTGGCGCTGTACGCCATATAAGCCGTCGAGAAAATATCGTAGGGCGTCGTGGAATGATGGCTGACCATGCGGCCGAATTCGGCGATCCGCTCCTCGAACGGGCGCTCGTTTACGGACAGCCAGTCCCCGTACTGCGGCACGTCATCGCGAATGCCGTCCGGGAATTGAGCGCGGTTGAACTCGACCCAGCGCTTCATCGAACCGTAATGCTTGCGCAGCACGCGCCGGTCTCCGTAGGTTTCGTACAGCAGCCAGGCCACGATGAGCGGAGCGTCCGCCCATCCGGCCGAAGCCGTATGCGTGTAAGTAAAGTCGTTGTCGAACTCCGTCTTCGGTCCGAAAATAAACGGAGCAAAGTCCGTATACGCTCCGGTCGGCCGCTGCGCGTCCTCCAAGTCGACGAGCCACTTGGCGTAGAAGGCCGAAACGTCCATATAATAAGCGGCCGTCCCGGAGAAAATCTGCCCGTCCCCCGTCCAGCCATGCCGCTCGTCGCGCTGTGGGCAGTCCGTCGGCACGCTCATGAAGTTCGCCCGCTGCGTCCAGCGCACGTTCTCGATCAGCCGGTTGACCAGCGGATGCGAGGTTTCCAGCTCACCCGTCTCCGGCAGCTCCGAATGAACGACGACGGCCGCCGCTTCTTCCAGCTCGAACGGCCCGTCCCCGCGCACCTCCACATAGCGAAAGCCGTGATACGTAAAAGTCGGCTCGAACCTTTCCCCTTCTCCGCCCCGGCATACGTAGACGTCGGTCTGACGAGCGAAGCGCAGGTTTTCCGTGTACAGCTCTCCATTCGCATCCAGCGCTTCGCCGAACCGGAACGTGATCCGGGTTCCCGCCTCGCCCTTTAACGAAGCCCGCATCCAGCCCGCCAGGTTTTGCCCGAAGTCGAGCAGCACGCGGCCGTCGGGCGTCCAGCGCAGGCTGTGCGGCGCCCGTTCCCCCGTCTCCCGGATCGGCCGCGACATCTGCGCGACGATCCAGCCGCGATAATCGTACATGACGTCGGCCGGGCTCCAGATCGCCTCCGTCGCGAATCCCGGTGCGTTCCAGCCCGGCATCTCCAGCCGCGCGTCGATCGTCTCCCCCATCTGCAAATCCGAGGAAACGACCGGGCCGAGCGACGCCGTCCATGAGCCGTCGGTCGTCACCTTTTCCCGCGTGCCGTCCTCGTACTCGATGCTGAGCTGCATCAGATAAGCCGGGTCCATGCCGTATTTCTGATACCCGAACATGCCGATATAGCCGGAGTACCAGCCCTGCCCGAGCAGAACGCCCGCGGCGTTATCCCCTTCCCTCAGCAAGCGGGTGACGTCGTACGTTTGATACTGAACGCGAACATGGTAATCGGTCCATTCCGGCGAGAACACGTCCCGTCCGACGCGCTCCCCGTTCAGCCACAGGCGGTACAGGCCAAGCGCCGTCGCATAGACCGTCGCCCGGCGCACGCCTGCCCGCACGCCAAAGCCCTTCCGCAAGTATACGTTTGGCTTGGGCGCTTCCTTTGTCGGCTTGACGTCCTTTTTCCATCCGATCCACACGCCGTTCCATTCGTCCCGGCTCAGCAGCCCCATCGACCAGCAGGCGGTCTCACTCCAAGGCCCCTCAACGCCATGTTCGTCCCAAGCCCGCACCTTCCAGTACGCCCGCTGCTCCGAGACAAGCTCCCGGCCTTCGTACTCCACCTGCTGCGTCGCCGCGCTCGCCACAACGCCGCTGTCCCACAAGTCGCCCTTGTCCTCGTCCAGCAGCTCCGGACGGGATGCGACCAGCACCCGATACGCGCCTTGCGCCGCTCCTCTGCGCCCGCAGACGACAATCCATCCGAGACGAGGACGTTCGACATCTATTCCAAGCGGATCGTCCATATTTTCCGCACGAAGCCGCTGCGCTCTCAACGTTTCCATCTCTCCGCCTCCCAAGCTGTACGCCTCTCTCTACCCTTTAATCCCGCCCGAAGCGACACCCTCCAGCACTCTGCCGGAGAAAATAAAGAACAGAATCAGAATCGGCACCGTCGCCATGACCGAACCGGCCATCGCCAAATCGATGTTGTACATCAGATTGTTCGTGAACTTCATGATCATGAGCGGAATCGTCTTCTTCGCCTCGCTCTGCAGCATGATCAACGGAACGAAAAACTGGTTCCAGATTTGCACCGACATAATGATGCAGATGCTGAACACGACCGGGCTCGCCAGCGGGAACATGACCCGTTGGTACGTCGTCCATTCCCCGGCCCCGTCGATCTTCGCCGATTCGTACAGGTCGGCCGGCAGCTTCTCGAAAAACGTCGTCAGCAGAAACACCGGCATCGACAAGCCCGACGCAAGCACGATCACGACGCCCCACTGCGAATTCATCAGTCCCATGTCGCGAATGAGCAGGAAAATCGGAACGATGCCGAGCTGCACCGGAAACATGAGGCCAATCAGAAAATAGACGAGCAGCCCGTTCTTGAAACGGAACCGGAACCGGCCGATCCCGTAGGCGACCATCGACGACAGCGCGATCACGATCACCAGCGTTGCGGCCAAAATCAACACACTGTTGAAAAAGTAACGGTGAAAACCCGCCTCCGCGAACAGCTTGCCGAAATTGGCGAAATTAAACACGTCGGGCAAGCCGAACGTGTTCGACAGCAGCTCCTTTTTCGAACGGAACGCCTGATAGGTCATATAGCCGAGAACGAACAGCGTAAAGGAGGAATACAGCCACAAAATCGCGGAGCTGACGTAGGTTCGGTTTGCTTTCAGATTCATGCTCCATCCTCCGTTCGGCGATAGGTGAGAACGACTTGGACGACGGCGACGACGAAAATGACGGCGAACATGACGCAGGCGATCGTCGTGCCCATCCCCATCGCGTTCACGTTCATCGTGCCTCCGACCGCGCTGTTGTCGCCGAAGGCGATCCGGTAGAAGAACAGAGCCATGACGTCCACGCTGCGGTTGATGCCGCCCGATACGCCGCCCAGAATAAAGCTGAAATCGAACATCGTCATCGCGAAAATGTAAGTCAAAATCAGCATGTTCAGCACCGTAGTCTTGATCTGCGGCAGCACGATGCTGAAAAACCTGCGCCAGTAGGACGCCCCTTCGAGCAGCGCGGCCTCCATCATTTCTACGGGTATCATTTTCATCGCCCCGAGGAAAAAGATCATGCCGACGCCGATGCCCGACCAGGCGACCATAATCCATACGATATAAATGCCGAACTCCGGCAGTCCGATCCACGGCCTCGTCCATTCGCCCAGGCCGACCGCTTCGAGCAGCTTGTTAAAGACGCCGATGTTCCCGTCGAAAATGAGTGTGCCCATAAACACGATAACGGGCGTGGCGATAAATTGCGGCGAGAAAATCATCGCCTGGAAGAAGCGATGCCCTTTGATTCGGCTGTACAGCAAATAAGCCATGTACAGCTGTCCCGGCAGCACGGCGAGCGCATTGAGCAAAAACAGAATCACGCTGTGCCGGAACGCGCCGGTCAGCTGCCCGAACAGCTCTTTGTTGCCGAACAGCTCGGCATAATTGGCGAAGCCGACGAACGTCTTCGGCCCGATCCCGTCCCACTTGTTCAAGCTGATCTGGAACGCCGAGAAGATCGGATAGACGGTAAACAAGCTGTACAGCGCGAAGCCCGGCAAAATAAACCACAGAAATGGCCGTTTTCTAAACCAAGTCAACCGTAACACCCTCTCTGCCCGCGGCAAAGGGGCTGTCCCATACCTTACAAAGCTTCTTGGCAAGATAATCGATGAACAAGGGGACAGGGGGATGTACCTCCCTCCGATGCTATACGCTCCTGAAATTTGAATAGGCAAACCCGTTGCAAAGTGATTTCAGGAGCGTATGAGGCAGTCTCCGGGGAGGTACATTCCCCTTCTTTGTCTATCGATCATCCCAAGCTTCTATCTACCGGGACAGCCCCTTGATCCGGATGATGTCTTCATTTTTACTGCGCCGGGTAAGTGGCCGCCTTGTCGAGAATGTCCGCGCCCTCGGCTCCGGTAATCGCAGACGTCATCAGCTTCGGAATGACGTCCTTCATGAAGACGTCGGCCGCGTTGGATTCCTGCGAGGACAGCGCGGTCAGCACACTGTAGATGTTGACGCCCGCTTCGTCGAATACCGCCAGCTCCTTGACGCCTTCGTCCTTCGGCGTAATGTCCTTAAGCGTCGGCACAAGGCCTACCGCATCCTCCAAAATTTGCTGCGCCTCGAGCGAATTCAGGAACTCGATGTACTTGACCGCCTGATCGGGATGCGCCGACTTGGAGGATACCGCATACGTCATAAAGTTGCTGTAGCTGGACTGCACGACCTTCTTGCCTTCCTTGTTCGGAATCGAGAAGCGTCCCAGATTCATGCCGGAATCGACGTAAGTCGCGTTGGCCCACGTGCCGTCGATGATCGCCGCCGCTTTGCCGTTCGTGAACGCGAATTGCGCGGCCGCGTAGTCCTGCGCCAGAAAATCCTTGCCGAAATAGCCCTTGTCGACGAAATCGCGGAACGCCTGCAGCGATTCGGCGACGGTCGGATCGGTCAGCTTGCCTTGTCCGGCCTGCGCCGCCTTAAGCGCCTCGTTGGAGAAGGCCGGCGCGAAGGCGAAGATCGGCCAGGCGCGATCCCATTCGCTCTTCCCGGCAAGCGTAATCGGCGTAACGCCCGCCGCCTTCAAAGTCTCCAAGCCTTGAACGAATTCGTCCCACGTCGTCGGAGCCTGCAGTCCGTTTTTCTCGTACAGATCCTTGTTGTAGTACACGACGTTCGTATCGAAGAACGAAGGCAGCGAGCAGTAGATTTTGCCGTCTACCGTACAATAGGTTTTTTCGGATTCGGAGTAGCGGGACATGTCGAGATTGTAAGACGTCAGATCCATCAGGAAGCCGTTTTTGACCATTTCCCCCATCTTCGCCGTCTTGTCTCCCTGAACCCAGAACAGGTCGGGAAGCTCGTTGGCCTGCAGCGCGACGTTTAAGCTTTGATCGTTTTGCGCGAAGTCGTATTCCAGCTTGATGTTCGGATACTTGGCCGCGAAGGCGGCATTGATCTTCTTGAACGGTTCCTCCAGCACGGCCTGGTTGCCGAGGTCTCCCCATACCTTCAGCGTGACGTTCTCCTCTTGGGAAGCTGGCGAGCTCTCCGCGGGAGCGCTGCTCCCGGAGCTTGCGGAAGGGCTGGCCGACGGGCTCGAAGCGTCGTTTCCGTTGTCCTTGCCGCCGCACCCCTGCAGCACCGCGCCGGTCATGGCAAGCAGCGCGAGCGCGGTAACGAGTCTGTTTCTCTTCAAATGAAACCCCTCCGATTTTCGTAGAAATGTAGGCATGATCGCGATCTTTCTAAAGTGTAAGCGATTGCACCCACCTGCTCCATGCAGCAATCGAGCGAGAACGTTCCATCTCGACCGGAGAACGCGGACGTCCTCCGGATCATGTTCCATATTTTACGATGCAGATTCCTTTTTACAGGGTCAACCTCGCCGTTTGAACTGTTTGACCGTCTGGCCCGTCGTGCGTTTGAACACCTTGATGAAATAATTGGCGTTCAAATAGCCGACGCGGGCGGCAATCTCCTCCGTGGAAAGCTCCGTCTCGTTGTACAGCCGAATCGCCTCGCGAATGCGGACGCGCGTCAGGTAGTCGGAGAACGCTTCTCCCGTCTCCTGGCGAAAACGCTGGCTGAAATGGCTCGGACTGAAGCTGACATGCTCGGCGGCGTCTTCGAGCCGCAGCGGCTCGCCGTAACGGCTCTCCACGAACGCCTTCGCCTTGGCGACCCAGCCCCGGCTCGCCTGCAGCGATGACGCCGCCTCCCGCGCCCGCTCCAGCAGCTCCTGCACCTGGCGGACAAACTCCGTCCGCGTGCCGAGCTGGCGGAACGCTTCATTCAGCGGCCAAGCGGCGCCGAAGCGATCGCGCAGGCTCTCCGGGTCCGACTCGTAGCGCTCGACCATCAGGTTCATCAGATGGGTCGCGATCATCTCGCCGACCCGCTGCCATTCGACCGGAAGCAGACGAACGGAAGGATCGGCGATGCGGCGGCGAATTTCGTCTCCCAGCTGCTCGAAATGCAGAAAGTCGATTTTGTTTTTCGCCTGTCTGTACAGCTCCAGCCGCTCCTGCTCGGCCATTTCCCGCAAGACGACATGCTCGCCGAAGTAGATGCCCGCGCCATCGTAAAAGCACATCTGGACGGCGAGCTCCGATTCCTTCCTCGACCGTCCCAGCCGCTCGAACGGCATGGCGCTCCCTGCTCCGACGACCAGCGCCACGTTCAGATTTTTCGCCCATGCCGCCGTAAGCTCCTCGGCAATCTGCCGCAGCCGAATCGCGTCGTCCGTCTCGCCTTCCCGCAGCGCGCAGGCGCCGTGCAGATGACCGTCCTGCTCCCCGAAGTATTCCAGCCCGTCCAGCCGGGAGAAAATCTCCTCCGTCTGCAGCGCCATCGCCTTGCGCTCCGTCCGGGAATAGCCCGACGCTCTCGGCAGCGGCGTCAGCACAATCCAGCGCGCCGCGCCGCCCCATCTGCTCAGCCGTTCCAGCAAGGCGGGGCAATGCTCCGATAGGCGGGTGTCCGGAGTCTCTGTCGTCCGTGCCAGCCAGACGGCTCTCTCGTCGTCCAGCGAGCTTGCCAAGCCGGTTGTCTCCGGCGCTCCCGCTCTTTCGCCCTTTACGGACAGCGCATCGAGAACGCGCAGCAGTTCCTCGGGCTCCATCTCGTATTTGGAAATATAATCGTTGACGCCGGCCTGAATCGCCTGACGGGTATATTCGAAATCGCTGTAGCTGCTCAAAATGATAAAACGAAGTCCCGGATCGAGCCGTTTCAGCTCGCGAATCAGCGCAAAGCCGTCCATGCCCGGCATGCGAATGTCGGTCAGCACGATGTCGAACTTCTCTTCCTCCGCCGCGCGCAGCGCTTCCTCCCCGTTTTTGAATACTCCGGCGATGCGGTAGCCGCGGCTCTCCCAATCGATGATCGACTGCAGGCCGATCCGTACGAGCGCCTCGTCGTCGACAATCATCACTTTACGCATGCGAGCGCTCCCCCTTCTCCTCCGCCGATGCGATCGGCCGCAAAGGCACTTTAACTGTTACCGACGTGCCGACGCCCGGCTCGCTGCGCATCGACAGGCCGTAATTCGTTCCGTAATGAAGCTGGATTCTCTCATGAACGCTGCGCACGCCGAGCCTGTCGGTCGGAGAAGCCGAGAGGCCGCTCACGAGCCGATCTGTCGTCTCCTCGTTCATGCCGACTCCGTTGTCCGCAACCGTTACGAGCAGATGGTCGCCTTCCGATACGGCGGACACGATAATTTCTCCGGGATGCTCGGACGGCGCCAAGCCGTGAATCAGCGCATTTTCGATCAGCGGCTGCAGCAGAAATTTCAGCACCTCGACCCGCTCCAGCTCGGCCGGAACGTCGGTCGCGAACTCGAAATGCTGGTAGCGCACCTTCTGAATCGCGACATAATTGCGCAAAATCGCGATTTCGTCCGCCAGCGGCACCGGATCGCCCGACCCGCGCAGCGCGTAGGTGAGCAGGGCGTTTAAGGCGTCGACCATCTCCTTGATGTTGTCCTGCCGCTGAATCATCGCCATCCAGCGAATCGAATTTAAAGTGTTGTACAGAAAATGCGGCGACAATTGGTTTTGCAGCACGCGAATTTCGGCGTCCTTCTTTTTCTTCTCCTGTTTGGCCACCTCGTCGATCAGCTGCTCGATCTCGTACATGATCGAGATGAACGTATCGTTCATCTCCACGATTTCCACCGCTCCGCCGAACCGCTTCAGCTTGCCCGGGCGCACGCCCTTGATGCCCATCTTCATGTTCATCGTCAGTCGGCGAATCGGGATGACCAGATCGAGCGCGAGCAGATGCGTGACGACAAGACCGAGCAAAATACAGCCGAACAAAATAAACAGCGCCTGCCGCACCGTAGAATAGATCGGCTCGTACAGCCGATCCAGCCGCATCTGCACCGCCAGCGTCCAGCCGTTGCCCAGCCGGTCGTCGGCGAAGCTGAGCAGACGGCTGGCCTTCACGTCGTCGATCGACACCTCGTTGTCGACGAGCGGCTCGCCGTTTTCGTCCAGCAGCTTAAGCGCCGTATCCTCCTGAAACTTCATCTGCCGAAAAATATCGCCGACGGCTTCATCGCGAATGACAAGCGTCAGCGTGCCCAGCTCGTTCAGCTTCTCGTCGCGGATCGCCCGGCCTAACCGGAATGCCCGGAATTTCGTATAGCCGTCGTCGAACGTCTGCGGCGCGAACCATCTGGCTCCTCCCTTCATCACTCCGACGGCCGACCGATACGCCGGATTGCTCACGTCGTATTCGTCGATGGCGTTTTTGCCGTACGTATAGACAGCGCTGGGCGTCTCGATCTTGATCGAGCGGATGTAGCTGTTCTGGTCCGCGCCCAGCCAAAGCACGTTCAGCTTCTCGTTGATCGCGCTCTCCACCTTGAACCTGTCGTAAGCCGACTCGGGCTCCGTCTTCGCCAGCTTCAGCAGCTCGCCGTCCGTCATAATCTGCTTGCTGAGCTGCTCGTAGCTTCTCATCCGGTCGTCGATTTTCTGCTCCATCAGGCCGAGCAGGTCGGTGGCGTATTCGGCGGCTTTGGCCTTCGAGGAGGACGTATAGCTTTCGGTCAAATAATAAATACCCGCAAGCGCGGGAAGCAATATAAGCGGCATATAAACAAGCACCAGCTTGTAAGGCAGGCGGACGCTGCGCCAACGCGTCGGAAGTCTGAACCGGCCGATCCTCATCCGTCTCCCCCTCATGTATGCGGTTTCCCCACCATTCTAGCACAGATGGCCTCGACTTCGTTCCGAAAATAAATGGTTTTGCCGCAAGCCTCGGCCGCAAGACAAAACAGGCCATCCCGAGAAGGATGGCCTGCATATTTGTCGCTATAGATAACTGGATGTTCCCCGTATCGTCGCTGGAAGAGGGGGAATAAGGCGTGTGACGCAGGCGTACTTGGCGGATGACCGCTTTTAACGGTCCAGCAGGCCGTTACGCAGGCCAATTCAAGCGCATGACCGCTTGTAACGGTCCGGCAGGCCGTTACGCAGGCCAATCCGGACCGCCGACCGCTTTTAACGGTCCGACAGGCCGTTACACACGCCAATCCGAGCGGATGACCGCTTTTAACGGTCCAGCGGGCCGTTACACAGGCCAATTCGAGCGCATGAGCGCTTTTAACGGTCCGACAGACCGTTACGCAAGCCAATTCGAGCGCATGAGCGCTTTTAACGGTCCAGCAGGCCGTTACGCAAGCCAATCCGGGCCGCCGACCGCTTTTAACGGTCCAGCAGAAGCCGTCGATTAACTGTGGCTAAACACAACGCCTTCTCTCCCACTCGGTAATTTTGCGAGTTCATGTGGGACAGGAGGCGTTTTTTGACGTGCTTGCTG
>NZ_JBHMDN010000075.1:0-549 GCF_042431195.1 Cohnella cellulosilytica | reverse complement strand
GCCGAAGGTGGGGTAGATGATTGGGGTGAAGTCGTAACAAGGTAGCCGTATCGGAAGGTGCGGCTGGATCACCTCCTTTCTAAGGAGCTCTTCGGAGCTATAAAAAGTCCACGGTTGCGAAAGCAGAGTGGCAAACCGTTTCTTACGCTCAAGTTCAGTTTTGAAAGAGCAATCCCCGCTTAGGCGGTTATGCCTTTCAACTTGTACCTTGAAAACTGGATAGCGAACCAAACGACATGAACGTCTTCGGATGAACATGTTCGCGCGAAGAAGAAGTATCGTCTTGCCTTTACTAGTGTCAACTCATGCTGACGACCGAAGTTTGCCTTTACAGTCAAACTTAACGGATCGCAGCGGACTGACAACTGAAGTTTGCCTTTACAGTCAAACTTAACAGTTGCAGGTAACTGACAACCAAAGATTATCCTTACGGCTAATCTTAGTGGTTGCAGTAGGTTAAGCTAATAAGAGCGCACGGAGGATGCCTAGGCGCCAGGAGCCGATGAAGGACGCGACGAACCGCGATAGTGCTTCGGGGAGTTGTAAGTG
>NZ_JBHMDN010000074.1:0-922 GCF_042431195.1 Cohnella cellulosilytica | reverse complement strand
CTTACAACTCCCCGAAGCACTATCGCGGTTCGTCGCGTCCTTCATCGGCTCCTGGCGCCTAGGCATCCTCCGTGCGCACTTATTAGCTTAACCTACCTGCAACCACTAAGATTAGCCGTAAGGATAATCTTTGGTTGTCAGTCCGCTGCGATCCGTTAATATTGGCCGTAAGGTCAATATTCGGTCGTCAGCATAAGTTGACACTAGTAAGGCAAGACGATACTTCTTCTTCGCGCTAACATGTTCATCCGAAGACGTTCATGTCGTTTGGTTCGCTATCCAGTTTTCAAGGTACAAGGTTCTCTCCCGCACATCAACGCGTCGTCGATGTGCGTAGGTAAAGATGGTGGAGACAAGGAGGATCGAACTCCTGACCCCCTGCGTGCAAGGCAGGTGCTCTCCCAGCTGAGCTATGTCCCCATGGGTATACAGTTAAACCTCTTGGTTGGCCTTAGTGGACTCGAACCACCGACCTCACCCTTATCAGGGGTGCGCTCTAACCAGCTGAGCTAAAGGCCAATATTGCGCCCCTTCATGCTGGGCCTGTACGCTCTTCTCTACTCGACTTCTCGAATCAGAGAAAAGACCGGCTTGGCAACGTCCTACTCTCCCAGGACCTTGCGGTCCAAGTACCATCGGCGCTGGAGGGCTTAACGGTCGTGTTCGGGATGGGTACGCGTGGCACCCCTCCGCCTTCATCACCAAACCGGTTGTTGAAAGACTTCTCCGCCTAAGCGGGATTGCTCTTTCAAAACTGAACTTGAGCGTAAGAAACGGTTTGCCACTTCCTTTTGTTGACAACCTTGCGGTTGCAACTGGACCGTGGTCTTTTTAGCTCCGAAGAGCTCCTTAGAAAGGAGGTGATCCAGCCGCACCTTCCGATACGGCTACCTTGTTACGACTTCACCCCAATCATCTACCC
>NZ_JBHMDN010000073.1:0-237863 GCF_042431195.1 Cohnella cellulosilytica | reverse complement strand
CCGCTAACAGTCTTGCGTAGCAAGCTACGCAAGATAGTCCGCTCGACTTGCATGTATTAGGCACGCCGCCAGCGTTCGTCCTGAGCCAGGATCAAACTCTCCATGAAAGTTGATTCGCTCATTTCCTGCTGGTCTTGCTTGTTGTTTCTTACGCTCAATGTTCAGTTTTCAAAGAACAATCGGTGTTGCTTTATTTCGCCACCGCGTTAACAGCGACCTTTATAATATACCACAGCGCCCATCTGCTTTGCAACAAGTATTTTATTCCAAAGTTCGATTTTTCTTGTCGACGCTGTCGATCGCCCAAGAGGCGCGAGATATAATTTATCACATGCAGACCGCGTGCGTCAACCGCCTGACAGACATTTTTTGCGAAAACCTTAAGATTTATTACAACCTGGACTCCAGGCCGCCTTTAAGCCAGCAGCGTCCACTGCAAACCGAGCACCAGACCGATGCCCGGCACCCCCAGCAGCGCCACCGTTCCGATCGTAAAAGGATTCAACGGAACATACCAGCCGGTGACCCAGCCCGAGAAGTTCAACGCATACAGCGCCAGCGCCGCCAGCACCAGATGAACTCCGAATCTGGTTAACCAGCCTTTGGGCACATTGCGTCTCAGAAGGACCAAGATCAACGATAAGCCCGACACGACAAGAAGCGCAAGCCAGAACATTTTCATTTCGCCCCTCCAGCCTCCTTAAGCTCCGCTGCGTCTTTCCACTTGCCCTTGGCCTGCTTCAGCAGCATCGCCAATTTTTTCTCCGCGGCTTCCAGGCAATAAATCGCATAATCGACATGATCGTCGCCAACCGCATACTGGAATCGCCATTCCGCGTTTTTCCACTCCAGCTCGGCCTTGCGAATATCGGCGATCAACGACTGTTTTTCCAGAGATTGCGCCGCATTCGCCGAACGTTTCCTTAACAGTTCCATTGTTTAATCCTCCCCATGGCTCATGAATCCCCTCTATCGGGGACAACCTATTGTTATTTCTATGAGAAGTAGGAAGTCTCTTAGAACTCCCCCCGAGAAGCAGGCAGGGGGATCATGCCGTCTTATCGAAATAAGCAAGAGAGAAAGACGATATCCCGCCCCGCGAGATTTAATCCAATGAAGAGAATAAGGCAGGTGCGACAAAATGAAATTTACCGAGTATCGTTACGAACGGCCCAACGTGCAGCAGTTCGAACGCGACTTCAAGGCCCAACTGTCCAAGTTTGCTTCCGCAGCCGGCTGCGAAGATCAGGACCTGGCGATGACGGAAATCAACAAGCTGCGCAACGGCTTCGATTCGATGAGGGAAATCGCCGGCATCCGGCACTCCATCGATACGGAGGACGAGTTCTACAAAGCCGAGCAGGACTTCTTCGACGAGAGCGGCCCGGTCATCCAGGAATACGTCACCGATTACTACAAGGAGCTGGTCAATTCCCAATTCCGCCCCGAACTGGAGAGGAAGTGGGGAGCGCAGCTATTCCGCCTGGCCGAGCTGTCGCTCCAAACGTTCAGTCCCGAGGTCATCGAGGATCTCCAGCAGGAAAACAAGCTGACGACGAAATACGCGAAGCTGATCGCTTCCGCGAAAATTCCGTTCGAAGGCGAGGAGCGGACGTTGGCTCAGCTGACTCCGTTCCAGCAATCGACCGACCGCGACGTCCGCAGGCGCGCTTCGGAGGCGGCTTCCGGATTTATGACGAGCCATGAGGAGGAACTGGACGGCCTGTACGACGAGCTGGTGAAGGTGCGAACGAAAATTGCCGGCAAGCTGGGCTTCCGCAACTTCGTCGAGCTCGGGTACGCAAGAATGAGCCGCACCGATTACAACGCGGAGATGGTCGCAAACTTCCGCAGCCAGGTGAAGGAGCACATCGTGCCGATCGCCTCCAAGCTGAAGGAGCGTCAGAGGCGGCGCATCGGGGTCGATCAACTGCTTTACTACGATGAAAATTTGTCGTTCCTGTCCGGCAACGCCAAGCCTAAGGGCGATCCGGATTGGATCGTGAGCAACGGAGCGAAAATGTACGCCGAGCTGTCGCCCGAGACGGACGTCTTCTTCCGCTTTATGCAGGATAACGGATTGATGGATCTGGTCAGCAAAAAGGGGAAGCAAAGCGGAGGGTACTGCACGTATATCAGCCAGTACGAAGCGCCGTTTATTTTCTCCAACTTCAACGGAACGGCGGGCGATATCGACGTGCTGACGCACGAAGCCGGGCATGCTTTCCAAGTGTACGAAAGTCGAAAATTCAAGGTGCCGGAATACAGCTTCCCGACCTACGAAGCGTGCGAGATTCATTCGATGAGCATGGAGTTTTTCACCTGGCCGTGGATGGAGCTCTTCTTCAAGGAGGAGACGGACAAGTACCGCTTCCAGCATCTGGCCGGAGCGCTGCTCTTCCTTCCTTACGGGGTTTCAGTCGACGAATTCCAGCACTTCGTGTACGAGAATCCGGAGGCAACGCCGGCAGAGCGCAAACGGGCTTGGCGGGAAATCGAGAAGAAATATCTCCCCCATCGCGACTATGCGGACAACGCCTATTACGAGGCCGGCGGGTACTGGCACAGGCAGGGACACATTTTCAGCTCGCCGTTCTATTATATCGACTACACGCTGGCGCAAATTTGCGCGTTCCAGTTCTGGAAGAGGATGAATGAAGACCGCGGCGTCGCATGGGCCGATTATTTGCGCCTGTGTCAGTTGGGCGGCAGCCTGTCCTTCACCGAATTGGTGAAGGAAGCCGGTCTGATCTCGCCGTTCGAGGACGGCTGCGTCACCTCGGTTATCGGAACCATCGAGAGCTGGTTGGACGGGATACAGGATCAGACGCTGTAGCGAAAACAACAGAAAACCCCGAGCTCGCCTTTGCCGGCGGTCTCGGGGTTTTGCGTATCGCGATGGCGCGTCAATTCAGCTCTCTGCGACCTTCCAATGCCTTGGAGATCGTCACTTCGTCCGCGTATTCCAGGTCTCCTCCGACCGGCAAGCCGTGCGCGATCCGGGTAACTTTGATCCCGAATGGCTTAACCAGACGCGACAGGTACATCGCCGTCGCCTCGCCTTCGATGTTCGGGTTCGTCGCCAGAATCAGCTCCTGCACCTGCTCGTCGCCGAGCCTGCGCACCAATTCGGCGATCCGAATATCGTCCGGTCCCAAGCCGTCCATCGGAGAGATGGCGCCGTTAAGCACGTGGTAGTGACCGTTGTACTCCCGGGTTCTCTCCATAGCCACGAGATCCTTCGGCTCCTGCACGACGCAGATGACGGAGGCGTCGCGCGTTTTGTCCGAACAGATGCGGCACGGGTCGGTATCGGTAATGTTGCAGCAGATGGAGCAGTACGTCAGATTGCGTTTGACGTTCACCAATGCCTTGGCGAAATCGATGACGTCTTCTTCTTTCATCCGCAGGACGTAAAAGGCCAGCCTTGCGGCCGTCTTCGGCCCGATGCCCGGAAGGCGGGAGAAGGAGTCGATTAGCTTGGCAATCGGTTCCGGATAGAACAAAGGCTCCAGTCTCCTCTAAGAGGTAGTTCAAAAAGTCCGCTTTTGATCACGAAGCATCCCAGGAAGCAGACTCGACATCGAATCTTGAATTCAGCCGGTTCTTCCGGTGCTCACGTAGCCTCAGCTACGCTTTACTACGTTCCTCATACCCGGTCTTCATCCAACCTTCCAGGATGCATGGGCGAGCAGTTCGCCGTCAGGCGAACGACCAGCCTCGGTGCTGAAAACCGGACTTTTTGAACTCGCACTATTCAAATAAAATCATTTAGCTTAAAACAAGCCCGGGATTTTCATGCCGCCGGTATACTTGCTCATATCCTGGTTGGCGAGCTCGTCGGCTTTCGTGAGCGCGTCGTTAACGGCGGCGAGCACGAGATCCTGCAGCATCTCGACGTCCTCCGGATCGACCGCCTCCGGCTTGATCTTGATGTCGAGCAGCTTCTTGTGCCCGTTGACGACAACGGTTACGACTCCCCCGCCCGCGGATCCTTCAATCGATTTGTTGCCCAGTTCCTCTTGCGCTTTCATCATCTGCTCTTGCATTTTTTTGACTTGCTTCATCATTTGGTTCATGTTGTTCATCGGTGCAGCCTCCCGTAGGTTTGTTTAATCGTCCTTAATCGTAACCAGTTCTTCCCCGAACAGCTTCACGGCCTCGTCTACCCAAGGCTCGCCGCGGCTCTCTTCCCCGCCGTCGGGCACAAGCTGCAGTTCTTCCGCTTCGCCTCCGCCTTGAGGTTTGCCCTCGACGTCGGCCATCACTTCCTGCCATTCTTTCTGCAAGGTGGTGACAAGCTGCGTCGGCTTGCCGAACACCGAGCTCAGAACCCCTTCGATGACCCCCCGGTTGGCCGGCTTCTCGGTCGTCTCGCGATGGATCGTATTCTTGAACGCGACCAGAATCGTATCTTCCGCGAAGGAGACTGGCTCCCCGTCCACCAGCCAGGCATGAACGGTTACCCGCTCCTCCTTGACCCGCTGCATAATTTGCGGCCATTTGCCCAGGGAGGCCCCGGCGGAAGCGCGCGCCTCCGCGAAGACGGCCAGCCTCTGGCGGGATACCGTCGCAGCCCGAGGCGCCGGGGAAGCAGCCGCGCCGGCTCCCGCCCGCGAGCCTCCGGTCCCTGAAGCGGCCGCCGCTCTGCCTGCCGGCGGAGCGAAGGAGGCCCCTCCGCTGGTCAGCGAGCTCAGCTTGCTCTCCAGAGCCGCGAGCTGCTGTTTCAACTGGACGAGCTCGTTCCTGGCGATCCCGGCATCCGCCGAGGAAGCGACGGGTGCCGGCTCGTCGGTCTCTCCCGAGCACAGCTTAAGCAGCGCGATCTCGAACATCGTCTGAGGATGCGCCGCGTACTTCATCTCGCCTTGATAACGGTTCAACAGATCAATGATAGCAAATAACCGCTCGCGAGAAAATCCGTCCGCCATTTCTTTCAGCTCGGCCGGGTTCGCCACCCGGCCCGCCGAGTCGCCGGCTTCCGGCGCAAGCTGCGCCAGCAGCAAATCGCGGAAATAATGCATCAGCTGCTCCAGGCATTTGTCCGCGCTCTTCCCGGACTTCATCATCTCGTCGATCTCGAGCAGAACCTTGGAAGCGTCGTTCTCCCGAATCGCGGCCGCCAGTCTGGCGAACTGCTCGGAAGGCAATCCTCCCGTCGCCTCGACCGCTTGCGCCAGGTCGACGCGGCCGCCCGTAAACGAAGAAATTTGATCGAGCAGACTCAGCGCGTCCCGCATGCCGCCGTCCGACAGACGAGCAATGTAGCGGAGCGCCTCCTGTTCCGCGGAGATGCCTTCCTCCGCGCAAATCTCTTGCATCAGCGCCGTCTGTTCCTCCAGCGGCACCCGGCGGAAATCGAATCTCTGACAACGCGACACGATCGTCGGAGGAAGCCTGTGCGGCTCCGTCGTCGCCAGAACGAACATCACGTGACCCGGCGGCTCCTCCAACGTCTTGAGCAGCGCGTTGAAAGCCTCCGTAGTCAGCATATGGACTTCATCGATAATATACACTTTGCGCCGCACTTCGGTCGGCGAATATTTGACTTTGTCGCGAATGTCGCGAATTTCCTCTACGCCGCGGTTGGAGGCCGCATCGATCTCGACGACGTCCATGACGGAGCCTGCGGTAATCCGCTCGCATTGCGAGCAGGAATTGCAGGGCTCGGGCGAAGGGCCGTGCTCGCAGTTGACCGCTTTCGCCAATATTTTCGCCGCGCTGGTCTTCCCCGTCCCTCTCGGGCCGCTGAACAAATAAGCGTGAGAGAGCCGATCCTCGCGAATCGCGTTCTGCAAAGTCTGTACGATATGCTGCTGCCCGACCATGTCCTTGAACGTTTGGGGACGCCAGGCCCGGTACAAAGCCAAATGTGCCATTGCTAGTCGCTCCCGTCAGCTTGCCGTTTCACCCATTATACATCATCGGCCGAATGCGCTCCACCTTCGTTCAAGAACACGGAAGCCCGACGACGAACAACGTTCCGTACCCGTCCGAGGTCACCTCGATGCTCCCGCCCAAATCGTCCACGATCCGTTGGCAGACGGACAGTCCGAGTCCGGTTCCCTGGGGCTTGGTCGTGAAGAACGGATCGAACACCTTGTCCAGCACGTCCGCCGGAATGCCCGGCCCCGTATCCCTGAACTCCACCGTAATCCGTCCCGGCTCCTCCGAGCTGCTGCATTCGCGAATTATTAATGTCCCTCCTCCGTCCATCGCTTCGATTGCGTTTTTTCCCAAGTTAAGAAATACCTGCTTCAACAGCTCCTTGTCCGCCAAGATCGGGGGCATCTCGGGCTTTGGATAATAGATGACCGTTACATTGTGCAGCAGAGCTTCGTTGCGGATCATCGGCAAAATTTCTTGAATAACCCCTCCTATTCTCATGGAAACCTGCCGTAATTCCTTGGGCTTGCTGAGCAGTAAAAATTCGCTGACCAGATCGTTCACCCGATCCAGCTCGGACAGCACGATGCCGACGAACTCCTGCTCCTTCTCCATATCGCGATCCTTAAGCGATTTATTCAGCAGTTGTATGAATCCTTTGATGGCCGTCAGCGGATTACGAATTTCGTGCGCCGTGCCCGCCGCGATCTGACCGATCGTCTTCAGCCGGTCCGAACGCCGGACCTGCTCCTCCAAAGCCATGCGGTGGGATACGTCACGGAACAGCACGAAGGCGCCTGTTCGCGCTTCCCCTTCCGTCAAATGCTCGCCGTCGATCATTAGCTTATGTAGCTGCTTGTCCTGCCTCCAGTTCAAAACCCTGTTGCGGAAGGTTTGTCCTTCGAGCAAGCTCCGGTCGAAAGGCCAGGGGCGCAGGCCAACCTCGTCGAACCATTGCTCCGCATACTTGTCCACGATATCGGGACGAGGGAGCCCGCACAGCGAGACGATCATATCGCTGACTTCCACGATGCGGAAATCGGAATCGAGCAGCATTACGCCGATTCCCTCCATGGTCAAAAATCGGTTGACGAACCGCCGAACGTAGCGCTCCCTCTTGACTTTATGTCCGGCGACCGAGCGGCTTCTCTTGATTTTTTCCGGTTCGTCCATCATTACACTCCACCTCCGGAGAACGATCCAGCATTTGTAAACATTCGGTATATCGCCCGATTTCCCTCCTTTCGGCCTATGCCGGCAGAAGTATTTTCTTCGGGCGGAACAAGCCTGGGCGCCCTACCGATATCCGCGGATAACAAAAAGCACCATGACTGCGTCGTCATGGTGCTTGCTCGTATTCACGAAGGCAATAAACCGAATCAGAACCGTGCACCTGATCTCGATAATTGTGAACCAGCCGAATAGGAGCGAGTCGCTCAAGCAAGGCTGCCCTCCAACACAAGAACTAAACCACTTACGGCTGCTTCCTTCCGGACCTGACCGGGTTCATGGCCGTCCCTCGCGGAGGACCCCGCCGTCAACACGGCAACGCGCCTACCGGAACCTGCATCACAAAACCTCAAACAGGAATTCAACCTCGCTGGAGCGGATTGCGAGTTACAGGGCACCGCTACCTCCCCGTCTAGCACGGCAAAACTAAGTATAGCGAGTTGCGAGGCGAATTGCAACCGAAGGAAACAGTTCCCGGCAAAAACGCGCGTTCATTCGCTTTATTTCATCGATTGAACGTGAATCGTGTATCGGGGATAGTTGAACCGGAGCACCGTCGCCGCCTGCTGCTCGACCGTAGGGATCTCTCTGGGGCTTAGCCCGGAGTCGAGCTTGATCGTAACGTAAGCGTCCGAACCATTGAAAATAACGGTGGAATCGGCCACTCCCGGCACGTTCTTAATCGCCTGCCGCATCGAGATGTTGTCGTTTCCGTAGTCCGTCACGATATGGTGCCCCGGCAGGCCGGGGTGCGTGTTCGTCTGTCCGAGATAGCCGTCCTGCTTGTAGCTTTGCGTTTTGACGCCGGTATTGGTCTTTCCGTTGCTTGCGCAGCCGGTAAGCGCGAGCAGCAGGCAGAACCCGGCCAGCATCCATACCCCTTGCCTTTTCATGAAAAAAACCTCCCTTTTATCCCGTAGGATTTCAAAGGAGGCTTATCTCTATACGGCCCTTTTTTTACACGTAACGATAACCGAGCGTATCTGGCGACACGGGCTAGCGGTTGCGACTACGACAACCGAGCGCGTCTGGCGACACTGGCTAGCGGTTGCGATTACGACAACCGAGCGCGCCTGTCGGCGCTGGCTAGCGGTTGCGATTACGACAACCGAGCGCGCCTGTCGGCGCTGGCTAGCGGTTGCGTGGTTAGATACCGTATTTCTTCTTAAACTTGTCAACGCGGCCGCCCGCATCGATAAACTTCTGTTTACCCGTGTAGAACGGATGGCAAGCCGAGCAAACTTCGACTTTCAGATTCGACTTGATCGAACCTGTTTCGAAAGTGTTCCCGCACGAGCAAGTCGCCGTAACTACGTTATATTGCGGATGAATGGATGGTTTCACAGGTTTCACCTCTTTCCGCCCTGGATCAACAGTCGGACCCAGAGTAATAGACACAATAGTGAGTATACCACGCGAGCCCGCGAAAATACAACCGTGCATTTTGCTCCGCGTTTGCCCCGTTTATCCGATCAAGGTCCCGCAAGCGCCGAACGGCCTGCTCGCAGCCTCGGATTACAACGACACAACCGGAGGCACATGCGTGTACGACCCGATGACGACGTCCGGCAGCTCCTGCTTGTAGATATCGAGCAGCGTCTTCATGCCGTAAATTTCGCCCTGCGCGGGCGGAATCAGCTCGAGGTAAGCGTCCGGGTCGATGTTCAGATTGCGCATCTGAATCAGCTTAAGCCCCGTCCGCCGCACGAAGTCGATCATCGCTTCGATCTCTTCCTCGCGATCCGTCACGCCCGGGAAGATCAAGTAGTTGATCGACGTATAGACGCCCTTGTCCGCCGCGTACTTCAGCGACTTCTCCACGTTCTTAAGCGTATAGCCCCGGGGCTTGTAATACGCGTTGTAATGATCGTCGAGCGCGCTGATCGTGCTGACCCGCATCAAGTCGAGCCCGGCGTCGGTAATCGCGCGGAGATGGTCGGACAATCCCGCGTTCGTGTTGATGTTGATATAGCCGAGCGACGTCTTCTCGCGCACGCGCTTGATCGCTTCGATAATCGTCTTCGCCTGCGTCGAAGGCTCCCCTTCGCAGCCTTGCCCGAAGCTGATGATCGACTGCGGCGTCTTCAAGTGCTCCAGCATAATCTCGACGACTTCGTCGATCTCGGGACGGAACTTCAGCCGCGTCTGCGGCGCGACGAAGCCGCTGTCGTCCGGCTGTTCGGAGATGCAGCCGTAGCAGCCGGCGTTGCACGAGAACGACACGGGAACGGCGCCCTCCAGCCGCTGCAGGAACGTATTGGATGCCGTGAGGCACTCATACTCCAGCGCGCAGTGGGACAGATGCTTGTACAGACGGTTGTCCGGGTAAGTCCCGAGCAGCCGGTCGACTTCCAGCTTCAGCTCGTTGCGGTCGCAATTCTCGGGATTCCACGGCTCCGGATCGTCGCTCCGCCCGGCCGCCGCATAGAAGCCTCCGTCCTTCCAGACGACGGCGGTATAGCCGAACAGAGGGAATTTCTGCGATTTGTCCGTCTTCGAGTAGCCGGGGACGTAAAATCGCGTGAAGCCTTGCGGCAGCAGCGCCCCGACCGCTTGATAACGGCCCGGCAGAAGCTGCATCCTGCCGCTGTCCGGATCCATGCCGATCGGCCGCGTATGCGGAAGACCGACAAGAGTCGCCCCCGCCGGCAGCGGGATAAGCTCTTCTTCGAGAAGCTCGACGAGACTGTCGCCGCTGCGGGCCACGCCGAACAGCTCGGGATGATCGAATACGTTGCCTTGTTCGTCTGCATATACCAGGTGCATCGGTTAACCTCTCCTTCGAGACTCAGTTGCTGCTTCGAGGAGGGCGGCGTCCGCCGGCGCTTGAAGAGTGGCTCGAGGAGCTCGGCGCGCTCGGCGCCGCGTTGACGTCCAGCATGTCGAGAAACTCTTGGTTTGTCTTTGTATTGGCCAGCTTCTTCAGGAAGCCCTCTACGTATTCCATGGAATCGTTCATGCTCTTGCGGATCGCCCACAGCTTGTCGAGCGCTTCCTTGTCGAGCAGCATTTCCTCCCGCCTCGTCCCGGACCGACGGATGTCGAGCGCCGGGAAAATGCGCCGTTCGGAAAGCTTGCGATCCAAATGCAGCTCCATATTGCCTGTGCCTTTAAATTCTTCATAGATGATATCGTCCATACGCGATCCGGTCTCGACGAGCGCGGTGGCCAGAATCGTCAAGCTGCCGCCTTCCTCGATGTTGCGAGCCGATCCGAAGAACCGCTTCGGTCTGTGGAACGCTGCCGGATCGATGCCTCCCGACAGCGTGCGTCCCGACGGCGGAACGACCAGGTTGTACGCCCTGGCGAGACGCGTAATGCTGTCGAGCAAAATGACGACGTCCCGCTTGTGCTCCACCAGACGAAGCGCGCGCTCCAACACCAATTCGGCGACCTTGATATGGTTTTCCGGCACCTCGTCGAACGTGGAAGCGATCACTTCGCCCTTGACCGAGCGCTGCATGTCCGTTACTTCCTCGGGACGCTCGTCGATCAGCAGCACGAACAGGTCGATGTCCGGATGGTTCGTCGCGATGCTGTTGGCGATTTCCTTAAGCAGCAGCGTCTTCCCCGCCTTCGGCTGGGCGACGATCAACCCGCGCTGGCCCAACCCTACAGGAGCGACGAGATCCATGATGCGTGTAGACAGATGAGTGGGTGACGTTTCGAGCTTGATTTTCTTCTGCGGATAGAGCGGGGTGAGTGCGGGAAAATGCAGGCGTTCCGCGGCGATCTCCGGAGCTATGCCGTTAACGGCGTTCACTTGTAAAAGGCCGAAATAACGTTCGCTTTCCTTCGGAGCCCGACATTTGCCGGACACCAGGTCCCCCGTGCGCAAATCGAATTTGCGGATCTGCGAGGCCGAAATGTAAATGTCCTCCGGACTCGGCAAGTAGTTGATCGGCCTCAGGAACCCGAAGCCCTCGGGCAGAACCTCCAGCACGCCTTCCATGAACATCAGGCCGCTTCGTTCCGCTTGCGCGCGCAAAATCGCGATAATCAATTCTTTCTTTTTCATCTGAGCGTAATTATTGATCTGGTGCTGCTTCGCAAGCTTGTAAAGCTCGGTCAGCTTAAGCCCTTCCAGATCGCCCAACATTAGATCGGTCAATGGTATCCCTACTTTAATTTGTATTTAGGTTTATGCGAATCGCGAATTCCGGACTGTCACACCCGGGCGTTCGCGGCTTATCCGTCTCTCCATACTTCCGCTCCGAGATTGCTGAGCTGCGCGACGAGACGCTCGTATCCCCGGTCGATATATTCGACTCCGCTAATCTCCGTCGTTCCTTCTTCGACCGTCAATGCGGCCACGACAAGCGCGGCGCCGGCGCGAAGATCGGCGGCTTTGACTTTGGCGGCGTTGAGGGGCCCGCCCTCGATGATGGCCGATCGGCCTTCGACCCGAATTTGCGCGCCCATGCGCGTCAGCTCGGGAACGTGCTTAAAGCGATTGTTGTATACGTAATCGGACAGCACGCTCACCCCGCGGGCTTGCGTGAGCAAGCTCGTCATCGGCGACTGAAGATCGGTGGCGAAGCCGGGATAGACGAGAGCTTTAACGTCCACGGCCTCGTAGAGGGATTGTCCGACGACACGGATCGCTTCGTCCATTTCGTACACGTGCACGCCCATTTCCTGCAGCTTGGCGGTCATGGCTTCCAGATGTTTCGGAATAATATTATCGATAAGGACGTCGCCCCGGGTAGCCGCAGCGGCAATCATGTATGTTCCAGCTTGGATGCGGTCGGGTATGATCGAATGGCGGCAGCCGTGCATCTCCTGCACGCCCTCGATGCGAATCGTCTCCGTGCCCGCGCCTTTGATCTTCGCGCCCATGGCGTTAAGCAGCGTCGCCACGTCGATGATCTCCGGCTCTTTCGCCGCATTCTCGATCAAGGTTAGCCCCTTGGCGCGCGAAGCCGCCAACATAATGTTGATCGTAGCTCCGACGCTCACGACGTCGAGATAGATTTTGGCCCCTCTCAATTCTTTGGCCCTGATCCGGATCGAACCGTGATCATTTGTCACTTCGGCGCCGAGCGCCTCGAAACCTTTAATATGCTGATCGATCGGGCGCGGTTCGAAATTGCAGCCCCCCGGCAGACCGATCGTCGCTTCTCCGAATCTCCCTAACAATGCCCCCATTAAATAGTAAGATGCTCTTAACAATTTGACTCTCCCGTTGGGCATGGGTACAGAACTCATGCCGGACGGATCGATCGTCATCGTGTCTTCCTGCCAGGACACCTTGCCGCCCAATTGCTCCAGCAACTCCGCATAGACCGCGACGTCGCTGAGCTGGGGAAGGTTGTCCAGCCTGACTTCGGATTCTGCCAATATCGCTGCGGGAATAAGGGCGACGGCGCTGTTCTTCGCGCCGCTGATTCCGACCGTCCCTCTGAGCGGCCGGCCTCCGCGGACCATTAATTTATCCATGAATGCCGTCTTCCTCCTCGTGGTGTTGCCGATGGGAAGCACCGGCACATGAAGGAACGGGAAAACGCCCCCATGACGTTTTCCCGCATTAAAAATACGATGATAGGATACGATTATCGATTAAGCTTTGTTGCTGCTTCCGAACAAGCGGATCTTCTCTTGTACGACGGCCTTCATGGCGTCGCGGGCAGGAGTCAGATATTTGCGGGGATCGATCACGCTGTCGTTCTTTCCGAGGACGTCCCGAATGGCAGCCGTGCAAGCGACTTGGTTCTCGGTATTGACGTTGATCTTGCCCGCTCCGGATTGGATCGCTTCGCGAATCATGTCGTCCGGAACGCCGGAGCCGCCGTGAAGAACGACAGGTACCGGAATTTTGGCTACGACCTCTTTAATAATATCGAAGTGGATTTTCACTTCGCCTTTGTACATGCCGTGAGCCGTACCGACGGCGATAGCCAGGCAGTCGACGCCCGTCTCTTCGTAGAAACGGATCGCTTCCTCCGGTTTAGCCAGCTTGGCGTCCGCTTCGTCCACGCTGAGATCGTCCTCGACGCCGCCGATCGTACCCAGCTCGCCTTCGACGGATACGCCCATCGCGTGAGCGGCCTTCACAACTTCCTTGGTCAAGCGGATGTTGTCTTCGTAAGTATGGTGCGAGCCGTCAAACATGACGGACGAGAAGCCCGCGCGAATGCATTTCATCGCTACGTCGAAGCTGCTGCCGTGGTCCAGGTGCAGCGCGATCGGCAGACCGGATTTCTCGGCGGCCGCCTTGGCGATCGCAACCGTGTATTCCATCCCCATATACTTCAGGGCACCTTCGCTGACGCCGAAAATGAACGGGGAATTTTCCGCGATCGCGGCATCCGTGATCGCTTGGGCGAACTCGAGGTTGTTCATGTTGAATTGGCCGATGGCATACTTGCCCGCCTTGGCCTGTGGCAGAAATTCGGTCATTGGAACTAATGGCATAATGTGTAATTCCTCCTGCGGTTTCATTCGATTCTCACGCATCTTACATACTGCGTTATTATAACACAAAATAACTTTGCAAGGTAAACCGAACTCATGTTTCCAAGTTTAGCCTGAGCCGGCCTCCCGCCGCCGAATCAAGAGCCCGTAGCGAAGTGCGAGGACGACCCGTGCCCGAGCTGCATATTGACGGCCATTCTCATCTCGTCGATATCGAACGGCTTCGTAAAATGCATCAGCGCGCCCAAATCCGTCGCTTCCTTGATCATGTCCAGTTCTCCGTAAGCGGTCATCATGATGACTTTGATTTCCCGGTCGTATTCTTTGATCTGCTTCAGAATCTCGAGTCCGTCCATTCCGGGAATCTTCATATCGAGCAGCACGAGATCGGGTCGGTTCGTCCGAACGATATCCAGAGCCGTTCTCCCGTTCGCCGCCTGGAAGGTTTCGTAACCTTCGGTAGCGAACACCTCCAACAATAAAATACGGATACCGACCTGATCATCGACGATCAACAATCTTTTCTTATCCAAGAGTTCATCTCCCCCGAATCACTGTTGTAGCCTTATTCGTGACCAGAAGTACGAATTCCTTCTCTTTCCATGTAAAAATATGTACGACGGCTCAAATATCGATTATTGACAATTTCCCGTCTTTCTTATACAGAGAAGAAAGAAGGCACCCATCTCCTCGCGATTGCCTCATGCGGTCCTGAAAGGATCGCGGAGCAGCGGAAGGAGATAGATGCCCATGAACATCCATCCGTGTATTATCGTTCGATAAGACTTTGTTGGCTTGGACGACCGCTCCGAATCAAGCCTCGGACCGGCGCAGGGCCGCCTTCACGAATTCGCGGAACAGCGGCTGCGGACGGTTCGGACGCGAAGTGAATTCCGGATGGAACTGCGCCGCGAGGAACCAAGGATGGTCCGGCAGCTCGATCATCTCCACGAGACGTCCGTCCGGAGAAGTGCCGGAGATGCGCATGCCCGCCGCTTCGATGCGTTCGCGATACTCGTTGTTGAACTCGTACCGATGACGATGCCTCTCGTAGACAAGCTCGTCCCCGTAGCATTGCGCCGCCAGGCTGCCCTGGGCCAGCTTGCACGGATAGAGGCCGAGACGCATCGTGCCGCCGAGATCCTCGATATCCTTCTGCTCCGGAAGCAGATCGATCACCGGATAAGGCGTAGCCGGATGAATCTCCGAACTGTTCGCTCCGTCCAATCCGGCCATATAACGCGCATACTCGACCACCGCCACTTGCATGCCGAGACAAATGCCGAAGAACGGCGTGCCGCTCTCGCGGGCATAGCGAATCGCGGTAATTTTCCCCTCGATGCCTCTGTCTCCGAAGCCGCCCGGCACGAGAATGCCGTGAACGCCTCCCAACAGCTCGTCCACGTTGCCCGGCTCAATCTCCTCCGCGTTGACCCAGCGGATGTTCACTTCCGAATCGGCGTCGAACCCGGCGTGGGCGAGCGACTCCACGATACTCAGGTAGGCGTCGTGAAGCGCGACGTACTTGCCCACGATCGCGATTTCCGTCGTCTTCTTAAGCGATTTGACCCGGGCGACGAGCGCTTCCCACTCGCTCATATCCGGAGCTCCCGTCGACAGATTCAAATGCTTGACGACGTAATCGTCCAAGCCTTCGGCCTGAAGATTAAGCGGAACTTCATACAAGGTTGCGGCGTCGCGGCATTCGATGACCGCGTTCGAATCGATATCGCACAGAGAAGCGATCTTGCGCTTCAGATCGTCGGCCAGAGGATACTCCGTACGGCAGACGATGACGTTCGGCTGGATGCCGATGCTGCGCAATTCCTTTACGCTATGTTGGGTCGGCTTCGTCTTGACTTCCCCCGCCGCTTTAATATATGGAATGAGCGTCACGTGAATATACATCACGTTGTCCCGGCCGATGTCGCTCTTGATTTGGCGAATCGCCTCGAGGAACGGCAGGCTCTCGATATCTCCGACCGTGCCGCCAATCTCCGTAATAACGACGTCCGAGCCCGCTTCCTTGCCGGCGCGGAAGACGCGGTCCTTGATCTCGTTCGTAATGTGCGGAATGACCTGCACCGTGCCGCCGAGATATTCTCCGCGACGTTCTTTGCTGATTACCGTGGAATAAATTTTGCCCGTCGTCACGTTGCTGTTCTTCGATAGATTAATATCGATAAACCGCTCGTAATGGCCCAGATCCAGATCCGTCTCCGCTCCGTCGTCGGTTACGAACACTTCCCCGTGCTGATAGGGACTCATCGTCCCCGGATCGACGTTGATGTACGGATCGAACTTCTGTATGGTCACCTTAAGCCCGCGATTTTTGAGCAGCCTGCCCAACGAAGCGGCCGTAATGCCCTTGCCGAGGGAAGAGACGACGCCTCCCGTTACGAAAATATATTTGGTCACCCTGTACGAAACCTCCCGCTGCCTGCTGATGCGGCATTCTCAATTAGCTTTGCCCGAAACCGAATTTCCCTTGCAATCCGGAAAAAAAACAAAAAAGTGTCACCCAAATAAATGGGGGCACTTTTCAAAATCCAACACTATGGAAAACCGCGCTTCTAAAGCCCAAGCATAAGTTTAACTTCTGGAATGGGCGGTGTCAAGTCTATCGACCGCTCCGATTCAAGGACGGAGAAACCGCTCGCGCGGGGCGCTCCGTCCTTGTCCGGCAGCCGTTTAATCCTCTTCTTCTTCCTCTTCTTCCGCGGCGTCCTCTTCCTCGTCGTCGAAATCGTCGTCCTCGTCGGCCGGGTCGATCTCCTCGTCGATCTCCGCTTCCTCGTCGTCTTCGAGCACGACCTCGTCGTCGGCTTCGGCCGCTTCTTCGCCTTCCTCGAATACGCCTTCCTGATCCTCGTCGAACAGATCGTAGTTGTCGTCGTCTCCGGCTACGACTTCCTCTTCTTCGCCGAACAGGTCCTCGTCGTCCTCATCGTCGTCGTCGTTGATAATGCGAGGACGCTTCGCTCCGCCCATCTGCTCGTCGGAGCGTTCGACCGGATACCACCGCTTCAGTCCCCAGACGTTGCCGCCTACGCAAGCGAATCTGCCGTCGATATTGATTTCCGTGTACAGCTGGGCAATGACTTCCGTGATTTGCTCCTGGGACAATCCGCGCATCTTGGCGATTTCCATCATCAGATCGCGATAGTAGAACGGAGTATTCGCTGTCTTCAACAGCTCGTAAGCCAGATCGACCATCGGCATCTCGCGGATTTTCTCGGAGTCGATTTTCAGCACGTATTCGGCGCTCACGCGACTTCCATCCTCTCTGTATGTGAACCGGTATAAACCTTCACGTTAAATTTTTCATCCTTTAGTAAACCGTATTTTTCATAAAATTGCAAGTCGCGCTTAAACGCAGCCTGCGCCTTCCCTCTATTCGCCGGGTCATAAAGCGCGAAAAAGCGAAGGCGTGTCCCCGGCGGACGGCGCCTTCGCTTTTCGACTGTATCCTTCCCGGCCGCTCCGCGGGCGGAGGAACCGGCATGACCAAGAGTCTCGCCGGGAAACTCTCCCTTCATCCTATGTCGCGGGTGCGAAATTGACACGGGACACCGCCTATTTCCTGCGAAAAAGGCCCCTTTCCCAGGCCTTCGGCGCCGGACATTCATACTGTAGAGGACATGGCAGAGAAGCGCGCCGCTTGCGGCGTCTTGCCTGCACATTCGTCCGGGAGGGATGCCGCATTGGATGCAAGCCGAGCCGCGGGCGGACTCCGCGAGCCCCCCGACCCGTCAAACCCCGCTGGCCGCCGATATATCGTCCGCTTTCTGGACGACCGCGATTACGGACGGTTCCTGCTGAACGATCGGCTGCGCGAGCCCCGCCGCGGAGAGCCGGATCGGGACGTTCGCCCTTTGCCGCTTATCCGGGCGGTCTCTTGTCCCGCGGACAAAGCGTTCCGGCTGTCCCGTTCGCTCGGGGACAAGGCGGTATGGGAGGTCGACGAGCCGATCGAAGTCCGGGCGCTGCCCAAAGGGGCGATCGTAACCGACAAGGGCATACCTTGGGGCGTACGCCATATCCAGGCGCCGCAAGCCTGGGGAAGAACGACCGGCCACCGGGTGAGGATAGGCGTCATCGACACCGGCGTGGATTACACTCATCCGGACCTGCGGCATTCGCTCGAGCGCGGCATCAACCTGCTGAATCGGATGGCGCTGCCCCAGGACGACAACGGCCACGGCACGCATATCGCCGGAACCATCGCCGCGGCCAACGAGCTCCAGGGCATGATCGGCGTCGCTCCAAGATCGCTCCTCTATCCGGTCAAGGCCTTCGACCATAACGGCACCGCCTTCGTCTCCGATATCGTTCTGGGCATCGATTGGTGCGTCCGCAACCATATGGACGTCGTCAACATGAGCTTCGGCATGCGCACGAAAAGCCGCTCCCTGCTGAGCGCCGTCAACCGCGCCTACCATTCGGGCGTGCTGATCGTCGCCTCTTCGGGCAACGAAGGCCGAGTCGGGGACATCGACTATCCGGCGGGCTTCGGCCAGACGATCGCCGTAGGCGCGACGAACCGGGCCGGACGCGTCGCCAAATTTACGAACCGCAGCCCGCTGATCGACATCTACGCTCCCGGCGACCGGATCATGTCCTCGTGGTTGAGAGGCAAGCACCGCGAGATGAGCGGAACGTCGATGGCCACGTCGCATGTGACGGGGGCGATCGCCCTGCTCCTGTCGCTCAAGCCGGGACTTTCCCCGGGACAGATCAAATCGATCGTCAAAAGCTCCGCCGTTCCCCTGAGAAAGGCGAAAGCCCCCCGGTCGGCCGGGGAGCTTAGCGTGACGCGGATCTTGAACGCCGCGGAGCGATTATGAACGTTACATCTTATCGGGAGCGGACACGCCGACAAGAGCAAGCGAGTTCGCGATCGCGATGCGGATCGCTCCGAGCAGCTGCAGGCGGGCCTGGCTCTGCCCGGCATCCTCGGTAATGACCCGCTCCGCCTTGTAGTAGCTGTGGAACTGGGAGGCCAGCTCGTACACGTAGCGAATGATCGCATGAGGCGCGTAAATCCGGGCCGCTTCCGCGATCGTCTCCGGCAGCTCGCCGATCTTCCTCAGCAAGTCAAGCTCCTGCTCGGCGCTCAGCCGGGCCAGGTCGGCCTCCTGCCACGGCCGTACCGCCACTCCCTGCTCTTCGGCCTGACGGAAAATGCTGCATATTCTCGCATGCGCGTACTGGACGTAAAACACGGGATTTTCGTTGGATTTCGACACGGCCAAATCCATGTCGAAATCCAGATGGGAATCCATGCTCCGCATCGAGAAGAAATAGCGAATCGCGTCGACTCCGACCTCGTCCATGAGATCCTCCATCGTGATCGCCTTGCCCGTGCGCTTGGACATTTTCACCTTCTCGCCGTTCTGGAACAGGCTGACCATCTGGGCGATCAGCACGGTCAGCTTGTCCGGATCGTTGCCCATTGCGGCCATCGCCGCTTTCATGCGCGGAATATAGCCGTGATGGTCGGCTCCCCAGATGTTGATCAGCTGGTCGTAGCCCCGCTTGTACTTATCCCTATGGTACGCCGCGTCCGGCGTTAAATACGTATAGCTGCCGTCGTTCTTCACGAGCACGCGATCCTTGTCGTCCCCGAACGCCGTGGACGCAAGCCAGACCGCGCCGTCTTGCTCGTAGACGTGCCCCTTCGCCCTCAGCGCTTCGAGCACCTCCGTCACCTTTCCGGTTTCGTAGAGCGAGGTCTCGCTGTACCACTCGTCGAACCGGACCCCGAAGCGCGCCAGATCGCGCTTGATCTTGGCCAGCTCCTTGTCGAGCCCGTAGCGGCGGAAGAACGCGAAGCGCTCTTCGTCGGACAGCGCCAGCAGCCGCTCCCCTTCCTCCTGCGCCAGCTCCTTGGCGAAGCCGACGATATCCTCGCCGTAGTAGCCGTCCTCCGGCATTTCCGCCTCTTGTCCAAGCGCTTGCCGATAGCGGGCTTCAAGCGACTTGGCCAGATTGTTCACCTGGTTGCCGGCATCGTTGATGTAATATTCGCGCGTTACCTCGCATCCGGCCGCCGCCAGCACGTTGCAGAGCGCGTCGCCGACGGCCGCTCCGCGGGCGTGCCCGAGGTGAAGGCTGCCCGTCGGGTTGGCGCTGACGAACTCGACCTGGACTTTCCTGCCTTGCCCGGCGTTCGCGTGGCCGTATTTCTCCCCTAGGGACAGCGCTTCGCCGACGACCGGGTACAGATAGCTCTTGTCGAGACGGAAATTGATAAAGCCCGGACCGGCGATTTCCGCCCCCTGGATGAAGGCTCGTCCTTCCTCCAGCTTGCCGATAATCTCCTCCGCGATCTGCCGCGGATTTTTCTTGGCGATCTTCGTCAGCTGCATCGCCAGGTTGGTCGCCAAATCTCCGTGCGCCTTGTCCTTCGGCACCTCCAGCACGATCGCCGGCAGCTCGCTCTTGTCCGCGACCAGGCCCGCCGCCAGCGTGGCGTCCGCCAATGCCTCTTTAACCGATAATTGCAATTGTTCCAATACGCCCATCCTGCTTATTCCTCCCGAATATCCAGCCGAATGCGGAAGCTTCCGACCTTCTGATCTTGCATGAGCAAGTCGTACGTCCATTCCACGCTGCCCCCGGATTCCGACAGCTTGCTGGCCAGCGTCGACGTGAGCGCCTGCACGGCATGAAGGCCGTACGGCGTCTCCATTTTACCCGCGGCAAGCTCCCCCTGCCGAAACCTCTGTTCGAGGAAAATGGCGCCCCGCCGTCTGAGCTGCAGCTCATTCTCATGGATGAACAGCGTATTGCTCGCCTCCACCCCGTTCTCGTCGGGCTCCTCGGCATAGGTCAGCGCCCAGCCCGTCTTCAGACGGAACAGCTCGCCCGGCATCTCGGATCGCTGCACGCTCCCGTCCTGCTGCCAGCTTCGGAACTCGACCCGCACCTTCCGCTTGTCCGGCATTTGCTCGCTCTCTCCTACGTCTCATTCTCTTTTTACTACTATATACAGAACCCTTCGTCAATTCAAATCGAATATTCGCGCTTTCTGCGGTCTGCCTTGGATTGTCATCCGGAAGGAATCTGGCTATAATGGTACAAATAGCGAAAACGACGATGAACGAGAGAGTACTTCGTCCTTCCTGATCGCAGCGAGCCGGGGCGGTGAAAGCCGGCGCAGGAGCCGAAGGAACCGCACTCGGGAGTCGACCTCCTGAACCGCCCCGGCAGTAGGGAGGTCCGGCGCTGAGCCGTTACCTTTTAACGAAGCGGCCTCCCCATGCGGGAAGGCCAGAAGAGTGGTACCGCGGAATCGACCTCCGTCTCTTTACGAGATGGAGGTTTTTTGCGTTTCGGCGCGCTTTCCGCATAGACGAGGAGGAAACTGTTATGCTGCTGCACCATGCATCCGTCATTTTGGCGCCGTATGTCGATCTGACTCCCGGGGAGCTGCGCGCGAAGCTGGAAATTCCGCCCGAGCAGAAGCTGGGAGACGTCTCGCTGCCATGCTTCCCGTTCGCCAAGACGCTCAGGCAGTCCCCGGCCGTTATCGCCGAGCGGCTCGCCGGGCAAATCAACGCCGACCGCGACGACCTGCGGGCCGAATCGGCGGGCGGTTATCTGAACCTCGTTTTCCGCGGGGCCCATTGGAGAAGCGAGTTCGTAGAGCGGGCGCTGAGCGAGGGCTACGGACGCTCCGCGGACGGGGCCGGCAGAAGGGTCGTCGTCGACATGTCTTCCCCGAATATCGCCAAGCCGTTCGGCATCGGCCACCTGCGCTCGACGATGATCGGCAACGCCTTGGTCCGCCTGTATCGGGCGATGGGCTACGACGTGTACAACGTCAACCACATCGGGGACTGGGGCACGCAATTCGGCAAGCTGATCGTCGCGTATTTGAAGTGGGGAGACCGACAAGCGCTGGAACGGGCCCCGATTCAGGAAAGCTTGCGGCTGTACGTGGAATTCCACCGCCAGGCGGAGCTGGAGCCGGCGCTCGAGGACGAGGCGCGGGAAGCGTTCGCCAAGCTGGAGCGCGGCGACGCCGCGATGCGCGAGCTGTGGCAGTATTTCGTCGACGAGAGCCTGAAGGAGTTCCGGCGCGTGTACGAACGGCTTGGCGTCGCTTTCGATTCCTATGCGGGCGAGAGCTTCTACAACGACAAGGTCGATCCCGTCGTGCGCAAGCTGGAGGAGCTGTCCCTGCTGGAGGAGGACGCGGGCGCCAGAATCGTCCGGCTCGAGGAGGAAGGCATGCCGCCGTGCCTTGTGCTGAAAAAAGACGGCTCGACGATCTACGCGGTCCGCGATCTCGCCACCGCTATCTATCGGAAAGAGGAGCTGAAGGCGGACGAAATTTTGTACGTCGTCGGCGCCGAGCAGAGCCTGCATTTCCAACAGGTGTTCGCCGTGCTGCGCAAAATGGGACACGAATGGGCCGCGAACTGCCATCACGTCCCTTTCGGACTGATCACGTTCGCGGGCAAGAAGATGTCGACGCGCAAAGGCAAGGTCGTCATGCTGGAAGAAGTGCTCAACGAGGCGGCCGAGCGGGCCCTGCGCATCATCAACGAGAAAAGCCCCGACCTCCCGAACAAGGATGAGGTGGCCGAGGCTGTGGGCGTCGGAGCGATCGTCTTCGGCGACTTGAAGCATCACCGCCAGTTGTCCGTCGACTTTAATTTGGAGGAGGCCGTCAGCTTCGACGGCGAGACCGGGCCGTATTTGCAGTACACCCACGCGCGGATCTGCAGCCTGCTGCGCAGAGGCAGCTACGAGGAGCTCCGCGTCGACCGCGCCGTCGACGGAGCCCATCTGTCCTCGGAGCCGGCCTGGGCGTGCGTCAAGACGCTGACCGGATACGAGAGCGCGATCAGGGAAGCCGTGCGCCTGAACGAACCGTATGCGGTCGCCAGGTATCTGCTCGCCCTGGCCAAGGACTTCAACCGTTTCTACAACTCCGGGAAAATATTGGGCGAAGGGGCCGACGAGGCCGAGATCGTCTCCAAATTGAGCCTGGCCGCGGCTGTCGCCGGCGTTCTGCGCGACGGACTTCAGCTGCTTGGAATCCGGGCCCCTCGCGAAATGTAACCCATGCTGGCGCGTATCATTCGAACGAAATCTGTACTTTCATATCCGACGAACGGCGGTCGCCCCGGAAAAACTCGAGGGCTCCCTCCAGGCTCAGCTCCCGCGTGACGAGATGTCCCACCGAGAGGCGGCCCGCCTCCAGCCAGGCGAGTGCCGGAGCGAACGTATGGTTCAGCGCCATGGAGCCGATCAGCGTCCATTCCATCTGATAGAGCCCGAACGTCCGCAGCGCTACCGTCGCCTCCTCCGTCGTCACGCCGAACTGCACGTAGCGGCCGCAGGGGCCGAGATATTGGAAGCTGTCCTCGATCACGCGGGGAATGCCCGTCGTATCGACGACGATGTCGAAGCCGTTCTTGCCCCGGCGATCTTCAAGCTCTTCGGCAACCCGGCCGCCGGGGACGGTTCTCGTCGCCCCCCACTTGGCCGCCATCTCCAGCTTCTCCTCCGCCAGATCGACGACCACAAGCTCGGATACGCCGGACATCGCCAAAGCCTGAACCCACTGCTGCCCCATCGCCCCGGCTCCGAACAGCAGCGCGCTGTCGGCCGTCCCGGGCTTGAGCCTCCGGAGCGCCTGCACGACGCAGGCGACCGGCTCTACCAGCGCCGCCTCCGCGAAGCTCAGCCGATCGGACAGACGCATCGCCAGCTCCGCGGGCACGGCCACATACTCCGCCATCGCGCCGGGAAGCGTCACGCCGATCGCCGCCCAGCGTTCGCAATGGTTGGCGCGGCCGGACAAGCAGAACCGGCAGCGGCCGCACGACAGGTTCGGATCGGCGCTGACGCGGTCTCCCTCCCGGAATCCCTCGACCCCTTCCCCGACCTCGCTGACGATACCCGAAAATTCGTGTCCCGGAACGATCGGGTAGGGGGACAAATATTCCCCGTTATAAATGTGAATATCCGTCCCGCATATTCCCGCCCGCTTCACCCGAACGACGATTTCCCCCGGCTTGGCCCGCGGAACCGGAAGCTCGCGGACGACCGCCTGGCGCGGACTTTCGATGACAAGAGCCTTCATCTTCATTCGTCTTCACCTCGAATTTATTATCCGCCAATCCCGTTCGGATAGACAAGCACTTTCAGCGAGCCGCTTTTGTTCGTTCTCGCCCGCTCCAGAGCCGCGGCGGTCTCTTCGAGCGAATAAGCGTCCGTGAAGAGCGTCTCGATGTTCTTCGCCGGATCGGCCAGCAGGGACAACCCGAGCGGATACGTGTTGGCGTAGCGGAACACGCCGCGAATATCGATCTCGTTGTCGACGAGATCGGAGATGCTCAATTCCGCGCGCCCTTCCGGCGGCAGACCGACGACCGCCGCGACGCCGCCGCGCTTCGTCGCCAGCAGCGCGGACCGAAGCGCCTGCGGATTGCCGGCGGTCTCGATCGCAACGTCGGCGCCTTCGCCGCCCGTCGCCGCGTGAATCGCAGCCGCCGCGTCCTCCCGGCCGGCGTGAACCGCGAGCTCCGCGCCGAGCTTCAGCGCGGCCTCCAGGCGAAGCGGCTCGACGTCGGACACGAACACCCGCGACGCTCCGCAGGCTTTGGCGGCGACGACCGTCAGCAGTCCGACCGGCCCCATGCCCATGATCGCGACCGTGTCTCCCGTCTTCACGCCCGCTCTGCGGACGGCGTGCAAGCCGACCGAGAACGGCTCGTTCATTGCCGCTCGCTCGAAGCTGAGCCCCTCCGGGATCGGGAAGACGAAATCCTCGCGGATCGCGATGAACTGGGCGAACGCCCCGTCAATCGGGGGCGTCGCTAGAAAACGGACGTCCGGGCACAGGTTGTATTTGCCGGATTTGCAGCTGGCGCAGCGGCCGCAGGCGATGCCCGGCTCGACGGCGACCCGGTCGCCCGGCGCGAAGCGCGTCACGGCCGCTCCGACCGCGGCGACGACGCCCGAGCATTCGTGGCCGAGCACAAGCGGGCGGTCGACGACGTAGCGCCCGATTTTTCCGTGCTCGTAATAGTGGACGTCCGAGCCGCAGACGCCCACGGCCTTCACTTGAATCAGCACCTCGTCCTCCCGCGGTTCGGGCGTCGGCCGGCGCTCCAGCCGAACCTCGAAAGGCCGGTGGAGCACCGCGGCGTCCATCTCCCGCGGAACGACGGGAACCGCGCGGGTTCCGGTCGCATCCCTCATGTCAGACCACGCCTTCCGGGAGCACAACGTCTTGCGCCAGCAGCGTTCGCTGCAGCTCCCGCACATTCACGCCGCGCGGCTCCGTCCCCTGCGCGGCGGCCAGCGCGGCCGCGGCTCCCGCCGCCTGGCCGAGGGCGAACGCGCACGGCATGACACGGATCGCGCCGAGCGCCTCGTGCGTCGCGGATACGCAGCGTCCGGCAACCAGCAGCCCTTCCGTGTTCCGGGGCACAAGAATCCGGTACGGCAGCTGATAGATATTCGCGGTATGAAATTCTTTGCTGAATTCGGTCGTCACTTCGTTCGGACTGTGAATATCGATCGGATACCCGTACAGGGCGACGACATCGTCGAAGGAACGGCCGCTGATCAGGTCCTCCGCGGTCAGCATATATTCCCCGACGATTCTCCTCGTTTCGCGGACTCCGATCTGCGTCGCCGTATCGACCAGCACCGCGTTGCGGAAGCCCGGGAAGTATTTGCGGAAGAACGCCAACAGCTCGAACACCTGCCTGCGGCCCTCCAGCTCGGCCTTCGCCAGATCCTCCGCGCTCGTGCCGCTCAGCCCCTGCACCCGGCTCGTATTGACTCGCCACACGCCGGCCTGGGTCGTCCGGTAGATGCCCAAGTGGTTTTTATTCACCTTCCACTCGCCCGAAGCCCGTTTCTCTTCGATCAAGCTGCCGAACAGCAGGTCCCGTTCTTCGGGATGCTCTTCGACGTATTTCAGAATCTCTTCGTCATCGACGCCCGCAACGCGGAAGAACATCGTCATCGGCTGGGTCAGGCCGTCCGATTTCCGGCCCGTCTCCAGCTCGGCTCCCGCGCGGGAAGCCACGTCGGCATCGGCGCTGCAATCGACCGTCGTCTTGGCCCGTACCGCCTGAAGACCGGATTTGTTCACGAGAATCGCGCCGTTCACGCGGCCGTCCTCTACGATCGCGTCCACGAAAAACGTATGCATGAAGGTCCGGACCCCGGCTTCCTCCATCATCTCGGCGGCGGCCAGCTTCACCGCCTCCGGATCGAACGGGGTCACATGGTCGTGCCCTTTGCTGAAGAAGCCGGAATACGGGCTGCCCGTTCGAACCTTCTCCGGGTGAACGGCTCCGCCGAACGTTTCCATCCGGCGCACCAGCTCGTCGAACACGCCTTTGACGAGCTGCGTCTGTCCGTCGTCGCTGTAAGAGGTCATGAAGGGACCGACCAGTCCCGCGGTCGCGTTGCCTCCCAGGAAGCCGTAACGCTCGACCAGCGCCGTCCGCGCTCCCGCTCTGGCGGAGGCAAGGGCCGCCGCGATGCCGGCGGGCCCTCCTCCGATGACGAGCACGTCGGTGTCCAGGACGACCGGAACTCCGGTTGCATAAGCGATGCTGTTATTCGTCATAGAAGTTGTCTTCCTTTCCCCGATTCGTTTATTGGGAGCCGAGCAGCAGCTTGTCCGCCCGCTCCTTCATCGATTTCACCGCATCCTCCGTCGGCTTCTCCCCGATGAGGACGCGCTCGCCCTCTTCCTCGACGATCTTCTGGATTTCCGCCAGATGATCGAACTTCGTGTCGCGGACGTACTCGACGTCGGCGAAGACGACCTGCTTGAACGATTCCACGTCGAACAGCTTCTCCGGGTTTTCGCCCAGAATCAGCGAAGCGACCTTGTCCTGGTCCGCCTTCTTCCAGGCCGGCACGCGCCCGCCGGCGATGAGCGGCTCGTTGCCTTCCGTCACGTACCACTGCATGAACTTCCACGCGGCGTCTTTGTTCTGCGACTTGGCGTTGATCGTCGTGAAATCCAGATACCCGGTTCCGCCGCCGAGATACTTGCTGTTGTCCGTCAGCTTCGGAGGCGGCGCGAACGCCGTAATGAAATCGTGCGGATAATCGGTCGTGTTTTTGATGTTCCGCAAGCTCGCCGTGCCGATCCAGTGCATGGCGACCTTGTTCGTGAGATACAATTGGATGCCTTCCATCTTCGTCGCCTTCGCTTCCGCGATCGGCGGCTGCGCCTTCAGCGTTTTCTCCAGGTTGTACATGATGTCGAAATAACGCTTGAACGCCGGATCGTCGAAATTGCTCGAGCCGTCTTCCTTATAGAAAGCGTCCGGGCCCAGTTCGGTCTTGACCGCCTTGTCCAAATACTCGAAAATCTTCGGCTGCAGCAGGTCGGTATAGGAGCCCCAGCGCTTGTCCGCCCCATCTCCTTGAGTCAGCTTCGCCGCGTAGTCCATATACTCGTCCCAAGTCCATTCTTGAGGAATCGGGAGATTGGCTTCGTCCAGGAAGGTTTTGTTCAACGAAACGAAGTCGTTCAAAATAATGGCCGGAATATAATAAGTTTTGTCTCCGAATTTCGTGATCGAGTTCTCGCCGAAATTGTCCGCGAGGTCAAAGCCGCTTTGCTCGATATAGCCGTCCAGCGGTTCGACCATCCCCGCCTCAATGCGCTTGGCCAGCTTGTCCATCCGGTAATTGATGAACAGGTCCACCTGGTCGCCCGCGAGCAGTGCCGTCTCCAGCTTCGTATTGCCGCTCTCGTCGTTGACGAAGCGGACGTATTCCACCTGAATGTCCGGGTTGGCCTTGTTCCAGTTGTCCACGGCCTCCTTCGGCCCGGACTCCTCCGGCACGGCGCCCCAGAATTTGAGCTTGACGACTTTGCCGGCCGCTCCGGTCTCCGAGGAGCCGGACGGAGCGGAATCGTTCTTGCCGCCGGAACAGCCAGCCAGCACCATAGTCAGGGCCAAAGTTAACGCGAACAACGAGATCGTAATCTTTTTCATGCGACATCTCCCTTTTTATTCTGAATTGTATATATTGCTTTTGCCGCTAACCTTTTACGCCGCTGGACACCACCCCCTCGATAAACCACTTCTGACAAGCCAGGAAGAGGGCGATGACCGGCAGGATCGAGCTGACCGCCGCGGCCATCATCAATGTGTAGTCGGTCCCCGATTCGTCGATAAAATTGGTCAAGCCGAGCGGAATCGTGTACAGCTCCTTCGACGCCAGGAAGACGAGCGGGTTAACAAACTCGTTCCAGTTCCAGGTGAAGCTCAGAATGACAAGAGAGACGAGCGCGGGCTTCGACAGCGGCAGGATGATGCGCAGCCACGTCTGGAAATGCCCCGCACCCTCGATCCTGGCCGCCTCCGAGAAGTCCTCCGGAATGCCGACGTAAAATTGCCGGAGCAGGAACACCCCGAAAGCCGTGAACATCCCCGGCAAGATGAGCGCAAAATGCGTATCGTAGATGCCCAGATAGTTGAAGATGATAAACCGCGGCACTAGCGTGACCTGGTCCGGTATCATCAGTGTCGCCAGAAAGACGAAGAACACCGCGTCCCGGCCCTTGAACCGGATCCGGGAGAAGCCGTAAGCGGCCGCCGAGCAGACCAGCACGGTGCCGACGACCGTAATCGCCGTCACCTTCACGGAATTATAATAAAACAAATCGAAAGGCTGCGTTCCGTTCCAGACGCGTCCGTAGTTGTTCCAATTGAAGCGCTTCGGTATCCATTCGATCGGATAGTTGAACACGTCGATCGGAATTTTGAACGAGGTGGACAGCATCCATACGAAGGGCAGCACCATCAGCAGACCGAACGCCGCGAGCAGCACGGTCAGCGCCAGCTTCGGCAGGGACAGGCTCTTGCCCCCCAGTTTCAACTCCATACGGTTTCCTCCTCGTAGCTTCGGGTCAGTAATGCACCCATCTTTTCTGCCCCTGCCACTGCAGGAACGTAATCAGGAAAATAATCAGGAACAAAATCCAGGCCATGGCCGACGAATAGCCCATTTTGTAGAAATCGAAGCCCGTGCGGTACGAATAATACGTCAGCACCGTCGTGGACGAGCCTGGGCCGCCCTTCGTCATGACGAACACCGCGATGAACACCTGGAAAGAATGAATGATGCTGGTGATCATGACGAAGAAGGTAGTCGGCGACAGCATCGGCAGCGTAATGCGGAAGAAGCTGCGCGCCGGCCCCGCCCCGTCGATCTTCGCGGCCTCGTAGAGATCCTTGGAGATTCCCTGCAAGCCCGCCAAATAAATAATCATGTTGTAGCCGACGTTGGCCCATATCGTCATGATCATGATCGCGGGCAGCGCCCAGGCGCTGCTCGCCAGCCAGCCCGGCGGATCGGTGACGCCGACGCTCCGGAGGAACGCATTGATCGGCCCCATCGACGGATTGTACAGCGTCCCCCAGACAATCGAGATGGCGACGATGTTGGAGACGTAGGGCATGAAGATCATGAGCCGGATCGGCGATTTCAGATAGACGCCCTTGTTCAGGCCGATCGCCGCCAGCAGCGACAGCACGATCGTCGCGGGCACGGTGACCGCGGCGAACAGCAGGTTGTTCAGCAGACTGTCCACGAACCATTTGTCCGACCACATTTCCACGAAGTTGCGCAGACCGATAAATCGCAACCCTTTTAACCCATCGAGAAAGTTCCAGTCGGTGAAGCTGATCACCAGCGACAAAACGATCGGAACGATCGTCAATATTCCGAAGCCCGCAATGGCGGGCAGGATGAACATCCACCCGGCCAACGTATCGGATTGCTTTTGCGTGCGAATAACGCTCTCTCCTTTCCAACTGCCGAAGTCTAACGCCCATGTTAGCGCTTCCCGCCCGGTGCCCGATACACCCATTCCCGCTGAAAACGGATACAATTCTATTTTCATCAACGACGTTCTTCCGCATTGGGCTACGATTTTCAGAAAAAGAGCGACGATTCTCCGAATTCGCCGACAATTCGTTTACACGACGGGCCAAGCCTGCCTATACTGATGAGATGAAAGCGCTGTATCGGGGGTCGCAACGACTTTCGTTCGGTTCCGCTTCGCAGCCGTTGGGATTCGAAAAACGCCGAGCGGGGCACACTTGCTGCAAACGGAAGGTTGCATCCCCAGACCAAGGAGGCCGGCAGCCGTGTCTTTGCCCTTCACCAGCCTGCGAACGAAATGGATCGCCGCTTTCGTCGCGTTCGTGCTCGTCCCGATTCTCGGGGCCAGCCTGTATACGTATAAGGAAATCGAGAATGTCCTGCGCCACCAGGTCGAATCCTCGGCCGAGGAGCGGCTTCATCAAATCAACCTGAATATTGAACGCAAGCTGCAGACGATGATGCACGCCACCGCCTCCCTGGTCATCGACGAGAACGTAAGGCGCGCGCTGCTGCGCCCTCCGATCACGGAGCGCGACATGCTGGACAACACTCATGTGATGGACAAAAAGTTTCTGGAGATGTCGACGGCGACCGCCAGCGACAGCTTCTATTTTTCCGTCTTCGACAATTACGGCTCGCTGTACACCAACTGGGGGCGAACGCCGCAAGCGATGAACGCGATGAAGGAAAGCGACTGGTTCCGGCACACGCTGGAGGAGAACGGGTACATGGTGTGGACATTGAATCATCCCAGCTACGCCGCGCCGGACAAGCAGACGCTGCTGACCGTATCCATGGTTTTTCGCGACGAGAGCAATCGAGGAATCGGCCAGCTGGTCATCAGCGAACCGACGCAATCGTACCTCGACATTCTGCAGACCGGCCATCCCGCGACGCCCGGCTTCGGGCTGCTTGTCGGACCGGACGAGCAGGCGTTGACCCCGCTTCCGGAGGAGGCTCTACCGTTGTATGAGGCGCTGCGCCCCGTCATCGAGAGCTCCGGGGACGGCACCGTCAGCACGCGGGCGGGCGGGGCCAAATACGTGCTGAGCACGTACTCGCTGCCGATGACGGGCTGGAAAATCGTGCAGATCGTGCCGCACGGCGCCGTCTTTCGCGAGATCGACCGAATCCGCAACGTCTCCATCACGATTTTCTCGATCAGCATGGTCGTGTTTCTCGGCGTTATCGTCTTTCTCTCGAACATGCTGACCCGTCCGCTGCGCCGACTGAGGAACGTCATGAAGAAGGTGGAAAAAGGACGGCTCGACGTCACCGTGGAAATCGCGACGAGAGACGAAGCCGGGCTGCTCGGCCAAGCCTTCAATAAAATGCTCGACCGCCTGCGGGGCCATATCGACCGCGAGATCGTGCTGGAGAGACACCACGAGCAGGCCAAGCTGGAAGCGCTGCAGGCGCAGATCAATCCGCATTTTCTGCACAACACGCTCAATACGATCCGCTGGATGTCGATCATGGCCGGCACGAAGCCGATTACCGAGATGCTGATGTCTCTGGGGCATCTGCTCGACATGAGCATCCATCGCGGGCAGGACCGCATCAGTCTGCGGGAGGAAATGGACAATGTCCGCTACTTCATGACGATTCAGCGCTACCGGTTCGGGGATCATGTCTCCGTCTCGGAGCAGCTCGAGGAAGAGACGCTGGACGCGCTGGTTCCCAAGCTGTCGCTTCAGCCGCTCGTCGAGAACGTGTACCGGCACGCCTCCTTCCAGGAAGGACGGGGAGAGATGCTGATCCGTGCAAGGGTCGACTCTCCCGGCGAGCTGCTGCTGGAAATCGTGGACAACGGCCTGGAGGTCAACAAGGAGCGGCTGCGCGACATCGCCGAGCGGATCGGCGACGACGAGCGGCCGGCCGGCTTCACCAGTGTCGGGCTGCGGAACGTGCACAAGCGAGTGCGCATGATGTACGGCGATGGCTACGGAGTCGTCATCCGGAGAGCGGAAGAGGAAGGCAGAACGTACGTATCAATCCGGCTGCCGCTGGAGCGGCATGCGGAGCCGGAGACGGAGGGGAGGGAAGACGATGAGAATCGTCGTCGTGGAAGATGAAGTGCTCGTGCGCAAAGGAATTTTGTCGGGGATTCCCTGGGAGGAGCACGGCATCCAGGTCGTCGGCGACGCCGCGGACGGACGAACCGGCCTGGAGCTGATCCGCAGGCTGAAGCCCGATATGGTGATCACCGACATTCAGATGCCGATCATGGACGGCCTGGAGATGATTCGGCTGGTGCGCAAGGAGCTTCCGGATACGGCGATCCTGATTCTGAGCGTGCGCGAGGACTTCGGCGCGGTCCGGGAAGCGATCCGGCTCGGTGTGATCGATTACGTGCACAAGCTGACGATGAGTCCGGAGGAGCTTCTGGAGTCGGTGCTTCAGGCGAGAAACGCCAAGGCGGGAGCTTCGGACGAGCTGGCAAAGCGGCCGGGAAGCGATTCGGGATCGGCTTCCGCGCTTGGTCTGCCGGAGTGGCTGGCCGGCGCACAAGCGGACGGCGAAGACCGCGAGTTTGTGCCGGAGGGCCGACTGTTCGCCGTGGGGATCGTTCGCCTGCCTCCCGACTCCGACGGCGGGGCGGCGGGGCGCTTGCTCGCCGCGGCTTCGGAGCCCGGTTTGCGGGAAGCGATCTTGCATACGGCCGTGCCGGACTCCGTGTTCGTCGCTTCGGCCTCCCCCTCCGTCGAACCCGCGGACGCGGAGAGCGACGAAATGCTGGCTGCACGCTGGCGGGACGATCTCGCGGCCGCGCTGCGGAAGCTGGGGCCTGAGGGGGCCCGGCTGTCGGTCGGCCTCGGCGCGATCCGGGGCAGGACAGAGGAGCGGAACGAAGCTTACCGCGAAGCGCAGGAGGCGCTGGCCGGAAGATTCTATTCCGGCCCCGGATCGGCGCACCTGTACTCGCCGGAAGCGGTGAGCGACGACAGCTCCGAGGACTCCGCCCGCTTCGCTCCGACCGCGACGCTGAAGGCTTATTTGGCCGCGCTCGAGCAGACGGACGGCGACCTCGCGGTCCGAAGATTCGAGGAGCTGTTCCCCGCGGTTCCGTCGACGCGAATCTCCCCTCGGCTCGTTCGGGAAAGGATGCTGCAATGGCAATCGTCGGTCGCTCTCCTGCTGGGGGAGTGGGGCTATCCGCTGCAGGGCTTCTGGGAGCAGTCCTCTCCCTTCGAGCAGCTTAACCAGTTGGACACCTACGAGGAATTGCGGGAATGGTGCTGGCGGTTCCATACGGTGGCTCGGGAGCTTCTGGAGGATTGTTCGCAAAACGGCCGGAGGAGCGAGATCGAACAAGCGATTCGCTACATGAAGGAAAATTACCGCAATCCGCTGCGGGTGCAGGAAGTCGCCGCCCACGTCAATCTGAGCGACAACTATTTCAGCTTTCTGTTTTCCAAGAGCACCGGCCAGCCCTTCGTTCATTACCTGCACAACCTCCGCGTCGACAAGGCGAAAGAGCTGCTCCGCGAGGGCTCGCTGCCCTGGTACGAGATCGGGGAACGGGTAGGCTTCGACAACCCCAAATATTTCGCAAAAATCTTCAAGCGGGTTACCGGAACGACGCCGGCCCAGTTTCAGAAAAACAAATAAAGCGCCTGCGGATTATACTTCCGCAGACGCTGATTGAATTTTGAACCTAGTTCCTCTCGGCACAAGCCATTCTTATTAGTCTCTATTCGTGCACAACAGACTTGAGCCGGTAAGTATCGCCTCCGGAGCGGGGGTGATGCGAATGCAATTTTCGTTAACGGAAGTGATTATGCTCGGCAGGTTTATGCTGACGTTGCTCACTTATCTGCATAAACGAAAATAATCCGCCCAGGTTAGGGCGTGTATGCATACTCCGAGGATAGCAGATGTTGCCGAATTTTCGTTCCATGCAAGGAACTTTTGAGAAGGCGTACCGGGGGTACGTCAAGCAAAAGTGACGCAGCAGGGGGCGAAAAGGCGGTGATAGATGCCTCTGAGCGGGTTTGCATACACGCCCTAGCGCCACGGTGCGGATTATTTTCTCCGATTTACTCTGGGAGGTTTCCCACCCAAAATGTTGTGCAGGGAGTCGGATGGCCCTCCGACTCCTGCTTCTATCCTAATCGTAACACGGCCATTTCATTCACGCAATTTATCCTTCGTCTTTGCCCGCTGTACCTCCTTTCGCTGCAGGAATTCCCGCATCCCGTCGCACACCTTATTCGCTCACCATCGGCTCCGGTAGATCGTTTAAGCCCGTCGCACGCGCTTATTCGCTCACCACCGGCTCCGGTAGATCGTTTAAGCCCGTCGTACACACTTATTCGCTCACCATCGCGGCTCCGATAGATTCGTAAACGTGGGCGGATCGCGATTAGGCCTCCAGAAGGTACATTCCCCTACGTTGTCTAGTGATCTTCTCAAGCAACTTCAACTCTACTTAGGGGACAGCTCGCTAACCGCCATCACCGACTGCCACCGGAACTGGCTCTGGCTCAAATCAAGTTCGAGACCTCCAGAAGCCGTCTCGCAATCGCCGCCGCTTCCGCCCTGGTCAAATTGTCTTTCGGCGCAAGCAGATTGCCGTTCCTGCCCGAAACTATTCCGGCGTCGATACAAGCGGCGATCCCCGTTCTCGCATAATCTGCCGACAGGCCCGCATCCGAATAAGCTTCAAGCAAGCGGCCCGCCTGATCGTCCGTTGGCAGTTCCGCCTTCAAGCCGGTCCATTCCATCGCCCTAGAGATGATGACCATCGCCTGCTCGCGGCTTATTTTGTCGTTGGGTCCGAATTTCCCGTCGGCATAGCCGGAGATGAGGCCATACTCATGGGCAATGGTCACGGCGTCATAATACCATGCGCCCTTTGGAACATCGCTGAACAGGTCTTTCCCCATACCGGGGCGCATCAGCCCAAGCGCTTTTACCGCAATCGCGGCAAACTCCGCTCTCGTAATGTCCCTGTCCGGTTCAAACTTATCTTCGCTAACGCCGTTAATCACCAGTCTTGAGGCCATATCCTCGACGGTTTCCTTGGCCCAATGGCTCGCAATATCCTTAAAGCTTCTCTGGCTATGAATCAAAGCATAAGCGCTGTTGGTCAGACTGTTGATCCGGGCGTAATATCTGCCGTCAATCAACGTAATGGCCGTAGGCACGTGAGAGAGCGTTCCGTCGGCATTCAGAACGACGCCTGTCGTAATCTTCGCCGGATCAACGCCTTCGGGTATCGCAATCGTCCTTTCTACATAGGCGTTAAATTTGGAAATCTCCACCGCCTTGCCTCCGCTTGCGCAGATGATCTCAAAGACGATAGGCGGCACCGCGAGCTGGTCATTGTTTTTGTTCGCCGCCGCTTCAATCAGCTTCACGGTGTCGGCGTCCGGCTCGGATATTTTTACGCTTACGGTAATATCCTTTAGTTCCGTCTGTGCCCCGAACTGCGTCACAATCGCGTCAATATTGATTTGGGAGGCCGGGATCGAATAGGCGGCCCGGCCGGTTTTCAGCTCCAGCACGGCTCCCTTCTCCGCCATGTTCTTGACGGCCCGGCCGCTCAGAAGCCCGACCGCTGCGTCCGTTTCGTTGTTGACGAGAAGCGTCACTACGGGATTGTCTCCCGCCCCTCGAAGCATCTCCTCCAGCTTTGCGTCGTCCAGAGCAACCGTCGTAACGGTCCGGCCGCCTTCTTCGACAGTCGTTGTCGTGGCCGCGGTTCCCGTCTTGCCGTCGACAATCAGGTCCGCATCGGCGCTTGCAGGCGGTGCCGAAGGCGTATCGTTCCCGCCGGTGTATCCGCCGCCGCTGCTTCCTCCCGCAGGTCTGCTCGGAGTTACCCGATTAGAGTCCGCCGAAGCCGGCCCTGTCCCCGCAGCGTTCGTCGCCGTTACCGTGAAGGTGTACGCAGTCCCGTTTGTCAGCCCCGTAACGGTAAACGCCGTACCGGTGCCCGTCGCCGCAATCCCCTCCGGACTGGACGTTACCGTATATTCGGTGATGGCGCTTCCGCCGTTGTCCGCAGGCGGAGTAAAGCGAACTACGGCTTGACCGTTGCCGGCCGTCGCCGTTACGCCGGTTGGCGCTCCGGGCACGGTTCGCGGCGTGGCGCTGACCTCGTTCGAATACCCGCTGTCATTGCCTCCTACGCTCGCGCTGACCACGAAGAAATAGGTCGTTCCGTTGGTCAATCCCGTCGCATCGTAGCCGTATACGGAACCGCTCACGGTTGCATGCGCCGCATCGTATGAACCCGACGCGGTGCTCTTGTAGATGTTGTATCCGGTTGCTCCGGGCACGCTGCTCCAGGCGAGCGTTACACGCTCGTCGCCTGCCGTCGCCGATTGGAGGACCGGCACCGTCTGCGTGTCGACATAAGTGAATCTGTCGGCGGCAGAAGGCGCGCTGGTTCCATAAGGAGTCATGACCGTAATGTCGACCGTTCCGCTGCCGGCCGGAGCGACTGCGATTACGGACGTATCCGACACCGCCGTGAAGCTCGCCGCGGGATTGCCGCCGAAATAGACCGCCGTTGTCACGGACAATCCGCTGCCGGTAATCGTCACTTCCGTGCCTCCGGCTTCAGGCCCGCCTGCCGGGCTCACGGCGGTTACGACCGGAGCCGAATCCGTCGGCTCGCCGTTGGTCGATACTACGTTATTTGAATACGTGAACGCGATCGCTTGGCCGTTGAGCACGACGCCGTTAACCGGCTGCGCCGCATAGATCTCTACTCCGTCGGCCGGAAGAGCGCCGGAAGTATACAAGGCCAACGTGTTGTCGGCGTTCCACTGGACGCCGAAGTCGCCCAGTGTCTCTCCGCTCGACACCAGCACGATATCCCCGTCGCTCAGCATCGTTCCCTTCGTCAGGGCGGCGGTCGTCGCATGTCCGCTGCTATCCTTCTCCACATAGGCCATCTGTCCGTCGGTGGCGTAATCGCCGAAGTCGCGCCGGGACGGCAGCGCCTCGTTGGAGGAGTAATAATAGCCGGTGTTCTGTCCGATATCGATTTGCAGCGCCGTCGCCGTGATGGACTCGGTATCAAGCGGAATTCTCGCAACCGCAACGTCCGCGTTCTCTCCGGTCTTGAACGGATACAGCACGGTGTCGAAGGTTTGCGGGCCCGCGACATCCTCGCGGACATACTGCAGGTAATCGGATAGCGTAATCCCGGCTTCGGGACTGTTCATATAATTTTGAACCTTCAGCGCATCGAGCGTCTCGGGATCCGCCGGTACGACGGCGATATCCGCTCCGCCCTGTTCATAATGCGTCACCATCGCCTTGGTCGCCGGATCTATCGTCAAGCCGTTGTTGGCGTCCGGATGCCATGCCTGCCTGTACGTATGCGGATTGCTGTCGGCCGGAGTGATATAGTCCGATACGATCCAATACGAATTGTGCAGGAACAGCACCTTCCGGTTCACATCGAAGTTTGTGCCGATGCTCGTATTAAACGCTTTGTTGTAGATTTGACTGGAATTCCCGTCCACAAAATCAAACAGCCGGTTTGTGGCAAGATTAAGCTTTTGCGATACGTTGTCGTAGGCGTTGCGGTATTGATCCGTATTGTCAATTTCAATCGTATTGTGCGAAATGGTTTTCAGCCGGTTCGCGGCCATCAGCGAGCCCGGACTGTACGACGAATTGCCGATCTCCACCAACAGCCGTCTGCCGTATCCGTACACATCGAGCGCCAGATCGTCAGCATGGGAATGATTGCCTCCGCCATCCGCTTGAATGAAGGCGGACAGACCGTCGGGAAGCCAGTTGTCCCGCATAATCGCGACCGCTTTGCCGGGATATACAATGGAGGTGTAATTCGGTTCAATCCCCGATTGCCCGTCGGTCGCAAAATATTCGAAATACGGATTCGGATCGTATTCGTTCTCGTTCTGCGCGAACTTCTTGACGTCGTTCCACGGACCGTCTCCCCACGGCACATGGTGGCCTTCGTTCATCGTCAGGTCAAAGTAATATTTGGCAAGCCGCCGATACTGCTCCAGCAGGAATTGATAAGTCGGATCGTCCTCGTCGTCCCGGGTCGTGATCAGCTCCATCGCCAGCTTCAGCTCGTCGATGACTCCGATCATGTATCCCGTGGTCGATTCCAAATAGCTTCCGTCAGCATTAAAAATACCCGAGGAATACAAGTCCTGCAGCCGCGCCTTCCCATGCTCCCACCAGCTTTCGGGCACGATCTCCGGGGTATAGGCGCACATGCGCATGAAGCCTACGCGTATGGCGCTTTGCCAGTTGGCGCCCGCGTCCGGGGTAGCGTCCTTAAGGCTTAAGGCATTGTCGTACATGTATTTGAGCATCGCGGTAAGCACTTCCGGCGTCATGCTGCCGCTGTTCAATCCGCCGAAAAATAGATCGTCGATGTTTTTCGTGCGCCACCCGGTTTCGAGGATTCGGGAGTATACGGACGAGCTGCGCGCTTTGTACATCGACAGAAGCAGCTCGAACGCCCGATAGGCATAGATCTCGTCATTGGTGTCCACATAGCTCGACATCAGCCACGGCAGCTGGTACAGACGGCTGACAAAGTTCGGCCACTCGTTCTCTACGCCCCATTTGCTGATGAATTGGTTGGGATCGAGCCATATATATCCGGTTTCCTTAAAGTTGAACGCTTCCGGATAATGTCCCGCCCACGTTAACGCATTTTCGTCAAACTCCTTCTGGTTGTTGGTGAGCATCACATATAACTTCTTGGTTCCCGATGTGCTGCGGGCATAAAACTTCAGGTTGATCGAGGTCACGTCGCCGACGATCTCTTCGGTAGCGAAGCGGAAATAAGTCCGCGCCGTCAGAGCGCCGATCGGCATGTCTGAAGCGCTCGCCGCCTCCCGGACATTCAGGATGGGCTGCGCGCCATAGTTGATATTTTTATTGTCTCCGGCGCTGATATACGTATCGGCAACGGCGGTCAGCGTCCTGGTCGTGCCGTCAACCACCACCTCCAGAACCGGCGGCTTGTCTCCGGGATTCTCCTTGCTGTACACCTGAACGGAGCTTCCGTCCATATCGCTGTCCAACAGGAAATACGCGCTGTTCAGCTTGCTTAAGGGCACGGTATAGTAGTCCCAATCGGTAGACACCGTCGCTTGTCCCACGCCGGTGTCAAGCTCGGTAAACGAAATCACCTTGTCTTTCGTCATCTCCGCCACAATGTCGTTCGCGCTGCTGTGGGCCGGGCTGACGTATTCCGCCACTCCGGTTCGCGTCCGGTAATAAACAAGCAGATTTTCCTTCGCACCCGGATAATCCCCCGCCTTGACGCTGTTCAACACCTCGTTCAGACCGCCGAATCTGTCATACTGCAGAATCGGCTGAACCGACCAGCTTCCTCCGCCCGCAGGGTTCCACACGCCGAAAAAGCTTTCGTCGGTCATTCGGTTCGGGTCTTGCAGCGGGGCAAACTCGTTCGCGCCGGTCCGTTTCGGAACGGTTAACACATAAGTCCGCGAATAGGTTTTTCCTCCGCCGTTGAGTACAGCCTTCAACTCTACGATCGCGTCGCGCTGATCCGCATAAGGGCGGTTCACGATTCCGGCATTCGATATAACGCCGGCGTTCGACGAGGACCATGCGATCGAAACATCGTCTTGCGAGGCAGGCAGATTGAGATCCTCCGTTACCGCATGCGTATCGACCGCGATCAAGCCGTCCGCAATATCCGCAAGCCTTCTGAGCTCTCCGTCAATCCCTCTTAAGATCGGCATTTCATCGGAAGCGCTAATAAGGGCGTCCGGAGCCTCTATTGTAAATCGCACCGTCCCTCCTACGGCAAGCCCGGAAACGTTAACAACCGTGTAGTCGCCGTTTTTCGAAGGGGTGAACCGCACTACCCCGTCCTTCACCTCGTCCGGCGTATGGAGGATGTACTCCCGCTGCGGGTCCAGGTAACGATTCGGCAGCTCCAGGAGGTATCCTTCCGCCTCCGGCGTGTTCACGGCGGTATTGAATTCCACCTCCATTCGGCGGTCTTCGCGGTCCGTTATTTTCCCCGCGTAGCTGCCCAAATGCAATACCTTGAAACGATGCGTCACCGTTAACGCTTTGCCATCCGCAGACAGCGTTGCGCTGTAGCTCGCCTGCTTGTCGGGCTCGTTAAATCCGGGACGCGCCACAATAATTCCGGTGTCGTCCATCACCTCCGGATTGTTGCTTGTCCACGAGATATCCACGTCCCCTATTTTGTCCGGTAGCGTGATATCCTCGGACACGGCAGTGCCGATTCTGTCTTTAATCTCGTTAATCGCCGGCACGAAGGTCTCATATCCGTCCGCCATGCCGATTACAAGCGCGGGCTTCTGGTCGTCGGTCGGCGTATTCCTCCCCAACGTGGCGACGAAGTCCTCTCCCGATCTCACGTCGATCTTGATGATCACCGTGGCATCCTCCGTATGGGCTTCCAGATGCGATTTGATGGCGACGCTCAGATCGGCAGTCGTTTGAATGCTGCCAACGGGACCGACCGGCTGTCTGCCATCCGGGCTGTCGCCGTTCGTATACGACACCAGCCCGGCCGCATCCGCCTCCTCGTAAGTCATATTGTTGGACCACTTCTCCTCAAGATCCTGCGGGAGCACGTAAAAATTAAGATTCTGGTTGGCGTTCCCCCTGTCGATCAGGCTGACGTAATATCGCAACGCAATCGTTCCGATGCTTTCCGGATGGTCTTGATAATCCGCCAGGTTAAATTTGACGAACGACATTCTTCTGATATCGCTGGCGTTGGTCCGCCCGTCGATGGCCAGGAAGTTCGAAGTTTGAACCCCTTTATTCTGGCGGATAAACATCGAATCCGACATCAGCAGCGTTTGCTCCGCGGGGCTTGCCGATACGGGTGAAACAGGCACAAACGTGAAGCTTGAAAACAACAGAGCAACGATAATCACGAGGCTCAGCGTTCGGTTCTTCATCCCTTTGCACTCCTTTGGCGGTTATGATTCCTGCTGAGATTCTCTTACTCCCCCGGCTCTCCCGGACGGAAAACGAAGCGTGACGGCCGTTCGCGCATGCGGCTCGCTCTCCAGCTCCATTCCCGCCTCTTCTCCGTACTGCAGCCGCAGCCGGGTATAGACGTTGCGCAGGGCGTAGCCTCCGTCTTCCGTGCGTCCCTCCGCATTCAGCGCCGCCGCAACGGCTTCGCGATCGAAGCCCATGCCGTTGTCCTCCACCCGGAAGACGACGGCCGGTCCTTCGCGAAACGCGGCGATCCGGAGACGGCCGGTATAATCCTCGTTGCGGAACCCGTGCAGAATGGCGTTTTCCGCCAGCGGCTGCAGCAATATTTTGAGACAGGGCTCGTCCTCCAGCCCTTCCTCCACCTCGATCTCATAGGCGAACAAATCTTCGTAGCACTGCTGCTGCAGGCTTAAATAACGGCTTACATGATCGATCTCCTTCGCCACCGTCGTCAGCTCGCGCCCGTTGTTCAGACCGAGACGGAACAATTGGGAGAGCGAGACGATCATTTCCTTGACGTCCTCCTGTCGGCGGGATTCCGATTTCCACAAAATCGTGTTCAGCGTATTGTACAGAAAATGCGGGTCGATCTGCGCCTGCAGCGCCTTGACCTCCGACTTCCGTTTTTGCTTTTCCGCGTTCGTGACGTCCTTGATCAGCAGTTCGATTTTCTCCAGCATGCCGTTGAACCGCTCTCCCACCTGCGCCACTTCGTCGCGATACTCGCTGGTGAAGCGCACGGACAGATCGCTGTCGCCCGCGCGCGACATCAGGCGCTGCAGCCGGTACAGAGGACGGATGAGACGCCCGGTCATCCACTTAGACATGACCAGCGCCAGCGGTATAAGCGCGCACAGAATCGCCATCGTCGCCCAGCGAATGTAGCGGATATCCTGAAGAAGCACGTCCTTGGGCTGAAAATAAAAAATCATCCAGTTGTCGGGAAACGTCACCTTGGCCCAGTTGACCAAATAAGATTTGCCTTCGAACCTGTATTCGAAGTGATTGCGCCCGGCGTCGACCTGCTCGCGGAACTTCTCGTCCCGCATCGGAAGCATAAACGGCGAATCCGCGTCCATCACCGGATTGCCGGCCGCATCGATGACGGCGATGCTGCCGCTGTCGCCGACGACGTTCGTCTCCGCGTACTCCTTGATCGCCGACTCGCGCACGTTGACGACAACCCGCACATCCTTGCCGCGATAGGCGGAGATCGGCTCGATCAGCAGGCTCAGCGCGTCGACGCCGCTGTCGAACAACGGGTCGCGGTGGGCGGCATACCAGAGTGGCAGCGCTTTCTTTTTCATCGTCCGGTACAGCTCGGTGTCCGCGAAGGCGGTCTCCGTTCGTTTGGCGCCGGTCACCGAATAGAACTCGCCAATCGGCGTCGAGACAAGCACCGAATCGATGGAAGGCTCGATCAACTGCATCTGCACAATCGGCACCTGCAGATCGTTGTTCAGGGCGAAGTAGGAATAGTAGTTGTCGTCCCGGGCCGGTTCGGCGCGCAGAATGTTGTCGAAGGGAGGGCTCAGCATAAAGGTGAGCACGGCCAACCGCACCTTCCTCAGCTTCTCCTCCAGCGCCTGCGCCGATTTGTCGATCATCATCTGGCTGAGCTTGGCCGTCTTCTGCTCCAGCAGCCGAGAAGCCAGATATTGCGAGGACAACCCCGTCAGGAAGGTCGCCACGATCACGATCGCGACCATGCCGATCCATAGTCTGGTCTTGAAGGAGGTGCCGTGCAGCAGCGAAGGCAGAACGGGCCTCTTCATGCTTGCCCCGGCTTCCGGCCGTATTTCGCCCGGAATTCCGTCGGGGTCAGTCCGGTCGTTTTCTTGAACACGTCGCTGAAATACGAGCGCTCCTCGTAACCGAGGCTCTCCGCGATTTCGGCGATCGGCCGATCCTCCGTCAGCAGCAGCTTCGCTTGCTCCATCTTCTCCTGAATGACGAACGCGACGACGGACGTGCCCGTCACTTTCTTGAACAGATTGGAGAAATAGCTGGTGCTCAGATGAACATGGGCGGCGTAATCGCCGACCATGAGATTGAGATGCAGGTTGTCGCGGATATGCCGGATCGCGGCTTGAATCATTTCCTGGGCGCTCGATTGCAGGCGCGATTGCACCTGGAGGCAGCTGAGCCGGCATAGCGACAGCAGCGTTGCGCGAAGCTCGCTCAGCACCGCCCGGGGCGAAGACAGCGCCCGCGTCAGCTCGCAGAGCTCGTGCTCGTCCGTCAGCTCCGGCACGGCGTCGCGGATCAGGGCGGCCAGCTCCACGCACAGCGCCTTCGCGCTGTCCGGCGACGGCCGCTTCTCGCCCCGGCCGGCATCGTCCAGCAGCAGCGCCAGCGCTTTCTCGGCGTGCTCGGCATTGCCGGAGCGCAGGGCGTACACCAGCTCCTTCTCCAGCTCCGTGTCCAGCCGCGGCATCGTCTCCTGCCGCTGGCGGATATGCTCCCAGAAGAACACGCTGTTCCCGCCGGTATAGAACGTGTACGTCAACGCCTCCACCGCCTGCCGATAGGCCGACGGCAGCTCGCTTAAATCGTCCACGGCCGCGCTGACGCCGGCCGAGACGGTGCTCCTGGAATAACGCCCGACATTTTCCCGGCACGCCTCGGCGATCGCCAGTGCACCGCCTGCGCAGACCGGATTGACGATCGCCACGAAGCGATGCACGGAATCGCGGAACACGATGCCCTTCGCCATGTTCAGCATCGTTTCCTCGACGATATTTTGCAGGGCGAACCGCAGCAGCTCCGCTTCGTTGACGGGAACGTCCTCGGTCTTTTGCATAAATCGGTCGATCTCGAGCACGATCACGGCCAGCGGCTGCAGGTCCACTTCAATCTGCAGAAATTCCCACCGCTTGCGCAGCGTCTCCTTCGGCGCGTGAAAATGGACCAGCATGCTGAGATATTCCTGGCGCAGCAGCGGCCTGCTCTCGCGCAGCTTCTGCTCCATGTCGCTGAGCAGCTCGCTCTGCCGGCGCTCGGCATCCATCTCCGCTGCCGCCTTGCGCACCGTTTCCGCCAGCTGCTGCGGGGTGAAGGGTTTCAAAATATAGTCGAAAGCGCCGAGACGAAGGGCGTTCTGCGCATGGTCGAAATCGGAAAATCCGCTGATGAAGATGAACTTGCTCCGCGGCAGCTGCGGCTGCAGCTCGCGCATCATCTCGATGCCGCTCAGCTTGGGCATGCGGATATCCGTCACGATAATATCGGGCCGGGTCGCTCTGACAAGAGCCAGCCCTTCCTCGCCGCTGGAGGCCGTTCCCGCAATCTCGATGCCTTGGCTTTCCCAGTCCATGTCGCGCGAAATGCCATTGACAACCGTTCGGATATCGTCGATTACCACCATGGTGTAACGCTGTTTCGACACTTACGACTCCCCCTTCGGGTGGGGCTGTCCCATAAGTCGTTAGAGGGCAACTACATAGAATGATCGATTCATACGCATGGGGGACAGCTCTCCATTCTTGTTATCGATCATTTGTGTTGCCTTGACTTATGAGACGGCCTCTCTTGGTGACTTGCTTACTGTTGGAACCGCTCGTAAGCGGCGTTGTAGATGCTCAGCACCTCGTCCAGCTTCAGCGTCTGCAGCTGCTGCACGAAACGGTCGTAATTGCCTTCCACGGGCTCGCCGCCCATAAACCATTTCTGCGACGTCTCCATGACGTACGTCTGGATGCTCGGGAACAGCTCGTTCAGGCGTTTGTCCTCGTCCAGCGTGAAGCTCAGCTTCGGCAGCAAATAATCCTCGGCAAAATAGTTGTTGTCGACATACATTTTGACGCCTTCGAGAGCGATTTTGTTCGTCCACTGCTCTTCGTACGCAAAATCCTGCTGCGCGCCGATGTTGAGCTGCGCGCCGGTCGTCTTGATCAGATAGTCGACTACGGACGGCTGCGACAGCACCTCCTCGGTGAAAATCGGCTTGCCGTCGACCATCGTGTACGTCTCGCCTTCGATTCCGAAGTTGAGCAGACGACGGCCTTCCTCCGTCCACCAGAAATCCATATAGCGGAGTATCGCTGCCGGGTCCTTCGCTTTCGCGGAAATCGCCCAGCCGGCGTTGTTGCCCAGCGGATCGCGCTTCGTCACTTCGAACGTCTTGCCGGAAATGCTGGCCGGCGGCGCGATCGGCCGCAGCGAGAATTTCGGAACGGTCGCCGGGATTTGATTGTTGAAATTGGCGGTGCTGGCGAACCAGTCGTGGGTCGAGCCGCCCGTATCGTTGCCGAACAGCACGTCGCGGGCCGTATTGCCGCGGGTGAAGATTTCCTGGTCGATCAGCCCTTCCTTGTACCACTTCGCCGTCTCGGTCAGAGCCGTTTTGTATTCGGGCTCGTTGGGGCCGTACACGATTTTGCCGTCCTTCAGCTTGAAGGAGAGCGTGGCGTCCCACAGCGGGAACAGGGAAGAGAAGCCGGTCGTGGCGTTGCGGGAGAAGAACGGGATTTCGTCCTTCTTGTTGTTGCCGTTCGGGTCCTTCTCGCGGAACGCCTTCAGCACTTCGTAATATTCCTGTACGGTAGTCGGCGCCTGAAGACCGAGTTTGTCCAGCCAGTCCTGGCGGATAAACCAGCCTTCCTGAGCTTCGCCGTCGTTAACGAACGGAACGACATAGATCTTGCCGTCGGCCGCCGTAATGGCGCTTTTGATCGCTTTGTTTTCCTCCAGGAACGCCTTGAAGTTGGGAGCGTTTTCATCCAACAGATCGTCAAGGGGAGTCAGCGCGCTCTGGGCCGCGATATTGTTTAAGCCCGGGATCTGGTAGGCCACGATATCGGGAAGCTCGCCCGATGCCAGGAGAAGGTTCCAGGCCTGCGCGTCGTCTCCGCCGGACGGGGCGACGTTCTTCAGCGAAACCCCGGTTTTCTTCGCCGCTTCCTTGAAGATCGGCAGATCGCCGGTTACCTGAAATACAGAGCTGTAGTAATAGAAGCTGAGCTCGCGCGGCTCGACGTTTTCCGAAGCGGCCGGCTCGGTGCTCGCCGCGGGCGTTCCCGCTCCTTCTTCGGTTTGGGCCGGCGGCGACGCCTCCCCGTTGTTCTTGCCTCCGGCGCAGCCCGCAAGCAGCCCGGTCGCCAGAATTGATGCCAGAAGCAGCAATCTTTTGTTTCTCATACCGATGAATCCTCCCTTTACGCTATTGGTATTCTACTACTTTTTTATGCAAACAGGCAGCCCGCTCTTTATGGAAGGAGCCGCCTGACGGCACCATTTTCGCTCAGCCTTTGATCGAACCGATCATTACGCCTTGCACGAAGTATTTCTGTATGAACGGATAAAACAGCATCATCGGCAGCACGGCCACCACGATGGTGGCGTAAATGACGGTTTCTGCGATCAGGTAAGAGCTGTCGGTCGCCATCATCGTGTCGCTTGGCTTCATCTGCACGACCAGCCTGTTCAGCAGCACCTGCAGCGGCACCTTGTCCTCGCTGCGCAGCAGCACCATCGCCCAGAAATAACCGTTCCAGCGGGAGACCGCGTAGAACAGCGTCACCGTCGCCAGCGCCGCCTTCGACAAGGGGAGGATAATGCGAAACATGATGGTCGCTTCGCTCGCTCCGTCGATATGGGCCGCTTCCTCCAGCTCTTCCGGCACGGACTGGAAAAAGGTCCGCAGGATGATGACGTTAAAGGTGGAGAGGGCGAAGCCGAGAATGATCGCAGTTCGCGAATCCAGCAAGTGCAGGCTGCGCAGGTTCATATAGATCGGGATGATGCCCGAATTGAACACGAGCGTAAAAGCGATCATCAGATTAAAAAACGTCCGGCCTCTCAGCCTGCGCTTGGACAGACTGTACGCACCGCAGACCGTCAGCGCCATGCTGGCGGCCGTGCCGACGACCGTGTAAAATATCGTATTGGCGTAACCGAGCCAGATCGCCGGCTCGCGGAAGACCGCCTTGTACGCGTCCAGCGTCGGATTGACGGGGAACAGCAGCACCCGGCCGGAGACGACGGCGTCCGGCGAACTGACCGAGGCGGACAACACATACAGAATCGGAAACAGAACGATGAGCATCAGAACGGTCAGAAGAATGTAATTAAAGCGGAAAAACAGCTTCTCGCCGCGGCTTTCCTGCATGAATGTTCACCTACCACAAACCGTTTCCGGCGTATTTTTTGCTGAGTCGGTTGGCGACCGCGATAAGCAGCAGCCCGACGACCGAATTGAACAGCCCGACCGCCGTCGCCATGTCGTAACGGCCGTTCATGATGCCTTCCCGGTATACGTAGGTGCTGATCACATCCGCCGTTTCATAGGTTACCGGCTGATAGAGGAGAATGATCGCCTCGTAGCCGACCTCGAGCAGATTGCCAACCTTCAAAATGAGCATAATCATGATCGTCGGCATAATCCCCGGCAGCGTCACATGCAGCACGCGCTTCCATTTATTCGCCCCGTCCACGACCGCGGCCTCGTACAGGTCGCTGTTGACGCCGGACAGCGCGGCGATATAAATAATGGCCGAGAACCCCATCTCCTGCCAGATGCCCATGGAAATGAAGATCGTCCGAAAATATTCCGGCACGGCGAGAAAATAAATCTTGTCCATCCCGAGCTTCTCCAGCAGGATGTTCACGATCCCGTTGCCGGGCGCGAGCAGGTTGGCGACGATGCCGCAGACGACGACGATCGAGATAAAGTGCGGCAAATACGTGACCGTCTGGACCGTCTTTTTGAACCCGGCGCTCTTCACCTCGTTCAGCAGCAGCGCCAGAATGATCGGAGCCGGGAAGGCGAACACCAGACTGTACAGGCTGATGAGCAGCGTATTTTTCAACACTCGCAAAAAATAATCGCTTTGCAGGAACGCCTCAAAATGATCCAGCCCCGCCCACGGACTGCCTACGATGCCCTGGAACACGCTGTAATCCTTAAAGGCGATCTGCAGCCCGTACATCGGCTTGAATACGAACAGCACGTACCACGCCAGGAACGGCACCAGAATCGCATACAGAAACCAGTCCCTGCGCAGCTCCTTCCCGAGCCCTCTCCGTCGAGCTGTGGTGATCGCAACGGTCAGATTTGCCTCCGCGCCTTGCAGCGGCGCGCTCTCCGCGGCCGCTCCGGAGGGAAGGGCCTTGTTAAGCGTCGCCAGGCCGTCCGCGATTTCCATCTTCCGTTGTTTCATCTCTCTCCCCTCCTTGTTTCTTAATTATAAGGAGCGCCCTTTTCGGCCATAAGGCAAAATCCGATTGAGAAGGAGGGAATTTCTACGTATGCGGCAGAGCTTCGGAAAAACAAATAAGGCCGCGTCGGGCACTATGTGTCCCGCGCGGCCTCTTCCTATCGGAGGATCCCCTTCTACTCTCTCTATCTTCTTTTCGCCTCGCGCAAGCGGAATTGTCCGACAAGCTGCTGCATGAAGCCCGTAATCGCCTCGACGTTGCCAGAGGTGTGCCGCACGCTTACGATGTCCGTCAGCAGCTCCTGAATCTGTCCTTCCACCTCTCTCGAAATGGCACGGTTCTCGATGCTGACCCCCGCCACCTTCTCCATCAGAACGACGACCTCGTCGACGACCTGCGTTTTGCGCGAATCGTCCGCCTGTGCGTTCCCGAGCGTCTCCGAAGCCGCGGCGACCAGCTCCGTTCCTTCCCGCACCACCATCGTCCCTTCGTGAATCGACGAATAGGCGTCCTGCGCATGCAGCGCGATTTTTTCCACGAACCCGTGCACTTCCTCGGTCGACTGCCTCGTCAGATCGGCCAGCTTGCGGATCTCTCCGGCGACGACGGCAAAGCCTCGGCCGTGTTCGCCGACCCGGGCGGCCTCGATGGAGGCGTTCAACGCCAGCAAATTCGTCTGGGCGGAAATTTCCTGGATGACGTTCAGCACCCCGCGAATCTCGTTGGCCGTACCGGCGAACAGGCGGATCGTCTCGTTCGTCTCCGCGACCCGCACGGAAATCTCCGCCATTTTGTCCCCGATCCGTCCGACTTCCCCCTGGGCGACCGCGATCTGCCTGGACGCCTGCTCCTCCAGCTCCCTCAGCGTTGCGCGCATCTCGTCCGTAACGACCTTCGCTTCGTCGATATCCTTGAGCTGATGCCGGAGACTGCGAATCATATCGTGAACCTTCCCGCTGACCCGCTCGGTCGAGGAAGCCGTCATGGCCGTCGATTCCTTCAGCATTTGCTGGCTGACCGTCACATCGCCGGCCGCCAGACGGACCTTTATCATAATGCCTTCGAGAGAGTCGATCATATTGTTGATCCATTTGGCCAGCTCGCGGGACTCGTCGTTGTCGAACTCGTTCGTGTCCAGGCGCTGCGTGAGGTCTCCTTTTCCTTCGGCGTTAATGCGAATGAAGCGTCCGACTCTGCGGATCGGCTCGACGACTTTCGCCGCCGCGCGCTTGTGCGAAGTATAGACGAAGAGCAGCCCGAGCAGCAGATTGCAAGCGATCGCGCTTAGCGCCGTCACGAGAGGGGAGGCCTGTCCCGCAACGACGAGCAGCAGCGCGGCCGCCGCGACGACGAAGCCTCCGGCCAGCGCCGACTGCGCGCGCAATTGACGGAAAGCGATGCCCCGGATGCGGTAGACCTCCTCCAAATCCCCCTCGCACATCATCCCCCAATTGTCCGGACAATGCGGCAGGCGGAAGGTGACGCCCTTGCCGATAACCGGGATATGGCGATAGTCGGAATAGCCGGGAAACTCGACGAACAGATTGCTGCCGTTGCGAATCGTGTTGACGACGCCGGGATGCAGCTCCCCCGTTGCCGGGTCCGTAAACCTCAGCTCCAGCTCGGTGTGCTCCTTGACGGTCACAATGCCCCAATCCGTCGTAACGCCGTCCTTCAGATTCTCCCCGTGCGTGAACGTGCGGTCCTCGAACCGGCTGCGCGACAGCGCCGTCCCGGGCGCGATGTGACGGTTCAGAACGGGCTCCGCCATGAAAATATAGTTGTCTCCCGAGTCCGGGTACACATGCCCGGATTCTCTCTGAATCAAATCTCCGATCACATCGTTGGGCACCCTTGCGCAGAGCGCGCCGGCGTCGACGCCGTCTTTCACGACAGGCAGCAGGAACATCAGCGTCATTTTATCGTGGAACGAAGACGATCTGGGACCGATCTCCAGAGTTGCCGGGTCCCCGTAAGGTCCGAACAGGCAAGGACGGCCGCCATTGTCCCTGGCGTACGACCAGCCGGACGCGAAGGGCGACTTGCCGCCGAAATCCCGGCCGATATGGGGCGCATAGGTCGAATGGGAGACGACTCCTTGGGGGTCGAGAACGAACAGCTCCGTGACGTCGGACGCTCTGGCATAGACGGCTTCGAACAATCTGCTCCAGCCCTCCGCTCCTTGCTCCGCGTCCTTCTTCTTCCCGTCGGATGCCGTCCTGGTCGAAACCATCTGCTCCCGCAGACGTTCCAGGTGCAGCCACATGTCGTTCGTCCAGTCTTCGAGAATTTGCACCCGCGTATCCGCAATTCCTTCGAAAATGTCCTCAACATCCTTCTTTAACCGCGAATTGAGCCGATAGGACCACCACAAAGGCAAACCTTGCTTCCAGCCGAGCCACCCGAACATATGCTCCACCCCATGTCTTAAGTCTTATATCTATGGTAGCTATTATAACACAAAGAGAGATGGATAGAAGTCTTCATCTTCCAAATCCGATCTTTCGCGGAATAAAAAACAACATCAAACGAAATAGTATAAAGTCAACTTGTCTCCCGTCTATCCAGGTGATATGTTTTGTTACATATCAACAAAAAAAGCCCCCGGACATCGCCGAAGCGATAAACCGGGGACTTGCCGGTGACGGCCGTTTATTTCACGAAGCCGAGCAGCATTTCGCGGATCATTTTGGAGGCGACGATCGGCGTCATCTCCGTCGGATCGTAGATCGGCGCCACCTCGACCAGGTCGAAGCCGACGACGTTAACGCCGGAGCGCGCGATCGCGTGGATCGCTTCCAGCAGCTCCTTGGACGTAATGCCGCCCGCTTCCGTCGTTCCCGTGCCGGGAGCCGCGGACGGGTCGAGCACGTCGATGTCGATCGTCACGTAGACCGGACGGCCCGCCAAGGAAGGCAGCTCTTTCTTGAGCGGCTCGGCCACCTCGAACGGATGGAAATGGATGCCGGATTCCTGCGCGTACGTCCAATCTTCCTTGGACCCGGAACGGATGCCGAACTGATAAATGTTGGACGGACCCATCAGCTCCGCCGCCTTGCGAAGCGGCGTGGAGTGGGACAGCGGCTCGCCCTCGTAGTCTTCGCGCAGATCGGTATGCGCGTCGAAGTGGAGAATGGCGAGGTCCGGATACTTCTTGTACGTTTCCTGGATAACCGGCCAGCTCACGAGGTGCTCGCCGCCGAGGCCGACCGGAATTTTGCCGTCGGCCAGAACGCCGCGCACGTAATCTCCGATAATGTCCAGGCTCTTCGCCGCGTTGCCGAACGGAAGCAGCAAATCTCCGGCGTCGAAATAGGCCAGGTCGTACAAGCTGCGATCCAGATAAGGGCTGTACTCCTCCAGACCGACCGAAGCCTCGCGAATTCGTCCCGGACCGAAGCGGGAGCCGGGGCGGAAGGAAACGGTGTAGTCCATCGGCATGCCGTAGATGACCGCCCGGGAAGCCGCGTAGTCGTCGGAGCTGCAGATGAACACGTTGCCGGAATAAGCTTGATTTAAACGCATAGGGTTAGCGGGTCTCCTTTTATCTCGTCAGATCCTCGACAAACTTCGGAAGCGCGAACGCCGCCTTGTGCAGCCGAGGCGAATAATATTTGGTGTCGAGCTCGGGCAGCTTGCTCTCGTCGACGGCCAGCGGATCGTATTTCTTGCTGCCCATCGTGAACGTCCACAGCCCGCTCGGATAGGTTGGAATGTTCGCCGTGTATACGCGCACGATGTCGAACACTTCCTTGACGTCGCGGTTGACGCTGCGGATCAGATCGGCCTTGAACCACGGGTTGTCCGTCTGCGCCACGAAGATGCCGTCCTCCTTCAGCGCGTCGTGGATGCCCTGATAGAAGCCTTTCGTAAACAGGTTGACGGCCGGACCTACCGGCTCGGTGGAATCGACCATGATGACGTCGTACGTATTCTTATGATCGTGGATATGCATGTAGCCGTCGTTAACGATCACTTCGACGCGGGGGTCGTCCAGCTTGCCCGCGATGGAGGGCAAGTACTGCTTCGAATATTCGATGACTTTGCCGTCGATGTCGACGAGCACCGCTTTTTTCACTTCGGGATGCTTCAGCACTTCGCGGATCACGCCGCCGTCGCCGCCCCCGACCACGAGCACGTTCTCCGGGTTCGGATGCGTGAACAGCGCCGGGTGCGCCACCATCTCATGGTAGACGAACTCGTCCCTCTCCGTCGTCATGACCATGCCGTCGAGCACAAGCATGCTGCCGTATTCCTCCGTCTCGATCATGGCGAGTTCCTGGAAGTCCGTCCGTTCGTGGACCATCGTTCGTTTGATTTTCATCGTGATTCCGAAGTTATCGGTCTGCTTCTCCGTGTACCACAGTTCCATGGAGGACATGCGCCATCCCTACTTTCTATGAGCGGAATGCTGCCCGCTTATTGTATCAAACTAGATGTATTTTATATAAAATCGACGCCAAAAAGCAATAAGACCCGCGCGAAATTAATATTGCCTTAACGATCGGATTTCCGGACGCCGCGCCGAACCGCGGAATAGCCTCCCCGTTCCTTCCTCATACTAACCTAGGAAACGATTTCCTCTAATGTACGAAGGAGGCCTCATGATGGATCGTCGAACCGACAAGAACGCCAAATCCGAACGCGCCTCCGCCAAATGGAGCAAGCTGCGCCGCCGAATCGGCTGGATGACGCTGCTCGCGCTTATCTCCCTGGCCTGCGCGGGTTATCTGCTGCTCAAATACGCTCCGCTTCCGGCAGGCGCCACAATGCAGTCCACCCGCATTCTGGACGCGAACGGGCAGACGATCGCCAGCCTTAAGGGCGGCGTCAACCGGCCGACCGCGAAGCTGGCGGACATCTCGCCCTGGCTGATCAAAGCTACGCTGGCCGTCGAGGATCGCCGCTTCTACGAGCATGCGGGCGTCGATTGGCGCGGTCTCGCCCGTGCGGCCTGGGTCGACTTGCGCCATATGGCCAAGGAGCAAGGGGCGAGCACGCTGACCCAGCAGCTGGCCCGCAACCTGTATTTGTCGCACGAACGGACGTGGACGCGCAAGCTTAAGGAAGCCTGGTATGCCGGCCGGCTGGAGCAGAGCTTCTCCAAAGACGAGATTTTGGAGCTGTACCTGAACCAAATCTATTACGGACACGGGGCTTACGGAGCCGAGGCGGCCTCGCGGCTTTATTTCAACAAACCCGCCAAAGAGCTGACCATTGCCGAGAGCGCTCTGCTCGCCGGCATTCCCAAGGGGCCCCGCTACTACTCTCCGCATCTGAATCCGAAGAGCTCCCGGGCCCGCCAGCGCAAGGTGCTGCAGGCGATGCGCGAAACCGGCCAGATTACGAAGCTGCAGGCCGAACGCGCCGCGCGGGAGAACGTCAAGGTCAGAGCCCTTCCCGAGGAGGAGGAACGCGCCGCGCCTTATTTCGCGGAATACGTCAAGAAGATCGCCGTCGAACGGCTCGGAATCGACGAGAGGCTGATGAACGAAGGAGGATTGACGATCCGCACGACGCTGGATCTGCGCGTGCAGCGGGCGGCCGAGGCCGCCGTCAAAAAGGGGCTGAAGGGGGCAGCCGAAGAGCTGCAGACGGCGCTGATCGCCGTCGACCCCCGCAACGGCTACATTAAAGCGATGGTCGGCGGACGCAATTTCCGCGTCAACCAATACAACCGGGTGTTCGCAAGTTCAAGGCAGCCGGGGTCCTCGTTCAAGCCGATCGTATACGCGGCCGCCTTGGAGAACCGGACGATTACGGCGGCTACCCGCTTCCGCAGCGAGCCGACGCTGTTCTACTTCGACGGCGCCCGCCAGATTTACCGGCCGAGCAACTACAACGGCCGTTATTTCCACGAAGAGATCGGACTGCGCCAGGCCATCGCGGCTTCCGACAACATCTATGCCGTCCACACGATCATGCAGGCCGGCCCGGAGAACGTCATCGCGATGGCGCGCAAGCTGGGAATCGCCTCCCCGCTCAAGGCCGTGCCTTCGCTCGCTCTCGGCACGTTCCCGGTAAGCCCGTTCGAGATGGCGTACGCTTTCTCGGTGTTCGCCGGCGGAGGCATTCGCGCCGAGCCGATCGCGATTACGCTCGTCCAGGACCGCCGGGGCAAAATCCTCTACGAGAGCCATCCGAGACGGGAGCAGGTCCTCGAACCCGCGCTGGCGTACGTGACGACGCATTTGCTGAAAAGCGTGTTCGAGCGGGGCGGCACCGCAAGGCGCGTGTCGAAGATGCTGAACCGCCCCGTCGCCGGCAAGTCGGGCACAACCGATTCGGACGCCTGGTTCGTCGGCTATACGCCGGAGCTGACGACCGCCGTATGGGTCGGTTACGACCGCGGACGTTCGATTACGTCGGGCGAAGCCCATCGCGCCGCCCCGATCTTCGCCCAGTTTACGGAAGAAGCGCTGACGGACACTCCGCCCAAAGGCTTCCCGATGCCGGAGGGCGTCGTTCATGCCTACATCGATCCGTCGAGCGGGCTGCTCGCTTCCCCCGCCTGTCCCGGTGAAGGCACGGTGGAAGTGTTCCTTCAAGGAACCGAACCCGCGCGTGCCTGCGGCCCGTTGGGGCCCGTCGTCGAACCGGAGACTCGCCGGTCCGAACAGCCGAACCGCCACTGGTGGAAGAAGCTTCGCAAATGGTGGCGCTCCTGAGCGCCGCCTCCGCTTCAAGCTTCTGCGCTCTTCGAGATCCGGCCTTCCAGCTTCCGGAATTCGCCCGGCGTCACGCCCTCGTATTTGCGGAAAAAGCGGATAAAGCTATTCGCGTTGTTATATCCGATCCGCTGCGCAATCTCGCTCAGGTTCAGCGTCGTCTCGCGCAGCAGCGACTTGCTGCGGGCGAGACGGACGAGCGTGAGATGCTCGAGCACCGTCTTGCCCGTGGACTGCTTGAAAAGACGGCTGAGATAGGCCGGATTCAGCTGAACGGCGTCGGCGATCTGTTCTACGGAGATGTCCTCCCGGTAATGCTCCGCGATATGGGCCACTGCAGCGTCTACCTTAGACGGGCTGCGCAGATGATTTCCGAGCTGGACGATCATATTCAGGAATACCTTCTCCAGCCAGAGATGGATGCTTTCGAGCGTCTCGCGCTTGGCCAGCTCCCGGTAGACGTTGCCTTCTCCGAAAACATTTTCCCAAGGCAGGCCCGCGTCCACGGCCAGATCAATCGCCTCGTCGATCAGACGATGGTAAACTCGATAGACGTTCTCGTGAGACAGACCCGGCTTGCTTTTGAGCTCCGCCTTCAGCTGTTCCAGACAAACCTTCGTCTGCTCCTCGTTTCCGGCTCTGATGTTGTTTACAAGCGCCTTCTCCAACTGGACGGGATAAAAATACTGAAAGGATTGGGCATGCTCTTCGTTCTCATGGAACAACACCTTGCGGTCGTCGGTCAGCAGCTTCCTGCGAATGACGCCGGACGCCTGTTGGAACGACAAATGCGCTTCCGCCAATCCGTCGACAGGCTGTCCGAACCCGATCGTCGCCGACAAATTCAAATACGAGCGAACGGCGTGGATGATCTCTCCCGCCATCTCCGCCAAGCGGACGCGATCGAATTCCGCCGCCGACTCGATGTTGGCCAATACCGCGATCTGATTATCCGCGATTTCCGTACCCAGACACACGTAGCGGGAAGCTACGATTTCCTGCACAATGTTATGCGTCGCATAACGAAGCAGGTTCAGATCGTGCGCGCTGTAGCGCTCTCTGAGCGTCGCATATCCGTCAAGCTCGACGACCATGACGATAAAGCCTTGCGGCGTGATCGGCAGCCTCATGTCGTCCACGCGCTGTTCGATATCCCCGCTCGCCCGGTTGTAGAACAGCTGATAGAGGAAACGATCGACCATCGCCGAATGGCCGATCTCGTAAGCCGCTTCCAGCTCCTTGTGCCGATGGATAAGCAGATCCACCATGCCGGAGACATCGACTAGAGAGCCCGGCTTGTCCGACAAGACGGGAAGAGCGAATTCTTTCTGCGCGCGTTCGGCTTTCTCGAACAGCCGTTTGATCGGATTGTACATCGTCCGCGACAGGAAGAAGGAGATCACCGAGCCGAGCGCCACAAGCACGAAGCCGGTCAGTATAATGACTCTGCGGATATACCCCAGCCTCTTCTCCAAATAGTCGAGCGAATCGACGGAGGCGATCGTCCATCCGCTTCTTAGCGGCTCTCCGATGGAGATCAGCGCGTCCCGCCCTCCGAATTTGCCGACCCATGACCCTCTTTCTTCGCCCGCGATCAAGTCCGCCGCCTGCTCCGCCATTCTCTCGTCCTCCTCCCCGGCAAGCCGGGGATACGCCGACAGAATGTCTCCCGACGAATCGGCCAGGTAGAGGCGGTTGTCGCGATCGGCTCCCGCCATTTTCAACAGCTCGTAAAATCGATCCTCGAAAATATGAATCGCCACATATCCCGTATTGCTCGGAAAGGCAACCGGAATTTTGCGGACTAGCGTCATAATACGCTGCGTGTTGCCGTCCTGATCGACGAACGAACGGGTCGGCAGCCATAACTGCTCCTTGCCGCTGGCGGAGAAATCGCGAACCCAACCGTCGTTCTCCCGGTTCTCGTAATGCCGATTCGGGGCGTTCGAGGACAGAATGAGATTGTTTTTGCGAAAATAAATTTGCACCGCCTGCACGTATCCGTTCTCGGCGGCAAGCGTGGAGATCCGGTCCCGAATTTCGTTGATCAAATAAGGGTCGTCCACATTCGTGGAGGACGTATAAATTTTACCGTCCAGACCGAGCTGCACCGACAGCGTCGTCACGTCCAGCAGCAGCCGGTCCGTCGACAAGCCCGTCTGCTTCATCGCATTGGACGTGCCTTGGCGAATTTCGTTCAGAATGGTAGAATACATCAGTTTATAAGAAGACAGGCTGAGCAGAATGACCGGCAGCAATATGACCAGAAAAAAGGAAAGAAAATAGAGAACGAATTGCTTGTTCGGTTTGCGCGGTATCCAGCGCTTGGCGGTCATCTTGATTCCCTCTTTTCCCGGCAGTCTCGTTATCTCGCCCAAGGCGCATCTTCGATTATGGCACAGCCGCAGCCGGCTTGGGAACTGCGAACCGCCTTCATTTCGGGCCCGATATCAGGAATTGAACATCGATGTCATAAAGTCGATACAGCCGATTGTGCCGGTTCGGACGACGAACGTCAGGAATGCGCGATTTACCTTCGCAAGCGGCCGTTCTATGATAAATCCAGCAAGCCCAACCTATTCCGATATTGAACTGGAGGTCACTCAGAAATGGTTAGAAAAACAACGCTGGCCCTGGCCGCGGCCCTGGCATTCGGAACGCTCGCAGCGTGCAGTTCGGACAAAGACAACGCTCCTGCCGCCTCGTCTCCCGCCGCATCATCGAGCGCATCGAGCGCGTCGGACAGCAACGAACCGATTACGCTTCAATTCGCATCCTGGAGCATCAGCGAAGAAGCGACCAAGGACGCCTTGGAGCAAATGGCGCAGAAATTCACGGAGCTGCATCCGAACGTCAAGATCGAATACATCGGCATTCCGTTCGGGGACATCAAGCAGCAGACGTTCGTCATGGCTTCCTCCGGCAACACGCCGGACATCATGCAGACTTTTACCGCTACGTTCCCGACCTACGCGGCTTCGGACATCATCGTCCCGCTGGACGATCTGCTCGGCAAAGAATTCATCGAAGATCTATTTCCAAGCTACAAGGAAGATTACAGCTATAACGGCAAGCTGATGGGCGTTCCGTGGGCGCCGTCCCCTTACATTCTTTATTGGAACAAAGAGTTGTTCCAAAAGGCGGGACTGCCCGATCGCGCTCCGGAGACGTACGATGAAATGCTGCAATTCGCGGCGGAGATCTCCAAGCTCAAGTCGGACAGCGGCGAACAAATCTACGGGCTGGGAGAAGCGACGGAGAAGCTGCCGATCAACGGCATGATCGCCCTTCGCAACATCTACAGCTTTAACGGCTCCCTCTTCGGGGAAGACGGCCAAGTCAACGTCAACACGCCGGAAGTGATCGAGACGCTGACGTATTATCAGACTCTGGTGAAAAACAATCTGTCTCCGCAAGGAGCCAAGCTGAAGGATTTACGGAACCTGTTCAGCATCGGACGGCTCGGCATGTATTCGGACGGCTATTACGGACGGAAGGTGTTCCAGAACTTGAGCGGACAGGGGGAAGCGTTCGACGAGAAATGGGGCGCGGCCATGATCCCGGTTAACAAAACGGGCGACAACGTCTCCATCGGCGAAGCGCACGGCCTGGTCGTCAGCAAGGATTCGAAGCATCCGGAGATGGCGGCAGAGTTCATCAAGTTCCTGACCGACGAAGAAATGATTTCGCTCTATCACCAGAATAGCGACGTCATGAGCGCGCGCAAGTCGATCAGCGTACTGCCGGAGTTCAACTCCACCGACTTCGATAAGACGCTCGTCGACCAGATGACGAGGATCAAGCCGCTTCCGGCCAACAATCCGGGACTCGAACAGGCTTATCTGGAAATCGCGGAGGCCGTGCAGAAGGTGGCCGTCGCCAACGAAAGCCCGGAGAAGGTCGCGGCCGAGCTTGATGCGAAGCTGAAGCAAATCATAAAATAATCCGGCCTGCGACGGACAATCTCCCGCACCCGTATGGGGCTGCTCGATAAGCAACCCGAAGCCCGCCTTCCGCGGATCCGCTTCGCTTGCGATGCAGCCCCATGCTTGTTTCGTCATGCCCGCGTCCGGCAATCAAACCGCTACAAGGAAGTGAATTCCGTGCATAAACCCGTTCAATTGGAACGAAGAGGCATCCGTCCGAGCGAGAAGGCCAAAGACGCGATCTTCCTGGCCGTCATCATCTGTCCCGCCTTCATTCTGCTGCTGTCCACAATCGGCATTCCGATCGTCAAGTCGCTCTATATGAGCTTCTTCCAGGTATCGCTGCTGAGCATGAAAAATCAGGTTTGGAATTCGTTCGACAACTACCGGCAGCTGTTCGCCGACGGCGACTTCGTCCATTCCGTCGGAGTGACGTTCCGCTACGTGTTCTCTGTCGTCGCCATCCAGTTTGTTCTGGGCATGGCTTTGGCGCTTATTCTGAATGGGAAAATTCCGTTCCGGAGAGCGCTCCGGACCGTTATTCTGATTCCTTGGGTCGTCCCGACCATCATCGGGGCGCTGCTGTGGATGTGGCTGTTACAGCCGCAGTACGGCATTCTGAACTACATCTTGCAGACGCTGCATTTGATCGACCGTCCGCTCCAATGGCTGTCCGACATGCAGCTCGCGCTGTGGGCAGTCCTGCTCGCCGCGCTGTGGAAGCAGCTTCCGTTCATGGTAACGATGCTATTGGCCGGCATGCAGGGCATTCCCGGCGACATGTACGAAGCCGCGACGATAGACGGCGCCTCCAAGCGCCAGCAGTTTCTCTATGTTACGCTGCCGATGCTGAAGAACACGATCAAGACGGTCACGCTGATCGCCTGCATCGAGAACTTTAAGATGTTCCCGCTGTTTTGGATCATGACGAGCGGCGGACCGGTCGACGCGACGACGACGCTCGCCATTTTCAGCTACAAGACGGCCTTTATCGATCTGGATTTGGGCAAGGGAGCGGCGATCGGCGCGCTGTGGCTGATCATCATGCTGCTGTTCTCCTGGGGATATAACAGACTGTTCGCCATCGGGGAAGGCAAAGGAGGCTCGGCACATTGAGACAACGACGAATTTTCGGAGCCGCGCTGCCCTTGCTGGGCGCCGCCGCGTTCCTGCTGTTTCTCGTATTCCCGCTCTACTGGATGCTGCTCACTTCGTTCAAGGACAACTCGGCGCTGTTCCGCATCCCGCCGGAGTGGATTCCGGCCCAGCCGGTGCTCTCGCACTATAAGAAGCTGTTCGCGGATAACGTGTTTACAACCTACTACCGCAACAGCCTTCTCGTCGGCTTCGGCTCGACGGCCATTACGCTGATCGCCGCGATGTTCGCTGGCTATGGCTTCTCCCGCTTCGAATTCCGTTTCAAATCGCTGGCCATGTTCTCGATTCTCTCGACCCAGATGCTGCCCGTCGTGTCACTGCTGATCGCGCTCTATACGATCTATAACGGCTACGGCCTGCTGAATACGAGATCGGGACTCGTCATCGCCTTGACAACGGCCAGCCTGCCGTTCTCGATCTGGATGATCAAGGTGTTCTTCGACAACATTCCGGTCGCGCTTGAAGAATCCGCGAAGATCGACGGAGCCAGCCGCTTCGGCATCCTGTTCCGGATCGTCATGCCGCTGACCAAGCCGGGCATTTTCTCCATTGGCATCTATTCGTTCATTCTCTCGTGGGACGACTTCCTGTACTCGCTCACGCTGATCAACAAGGACGAGCTGCGCACGCTGAACGCCGGCATCTCCATCCGCTATATCGGAGAGCTGTCGTACGACTGGGCCAGCATCATGACCGTGTGCGTCACGTCGATTGTGCCGATCTCGCTGCTGTTCCTCTTTTTCCAGAAATATATGGTGTCCGGCCTGACCGCAGGCGCCGTCAAAGGGTAGAGGGGCACAAGCAAAAAATTCGGCCAAGCTAAACCGCGCGAAGCGGCCTGGCTTGGCCTATTTTCAAGAGATCAGCAGGCTGGAGAAGACTTCCAGGTTCCGCTGCAGAAGCTCGTAACGTCGAAGACCTTCGCCGATCCCGGAGACCGCTTGCGTCTCTTGCCCTCTAGCCGCATCGTCTCGCGGCGATATTTGGAAACTGGATGAATTCGTTTCGATACGCATTGACTTTCCCTCATTCCGGTTTTTTTATTTTTATCGGCAGGAATGATCTGGAATTGTATGGAAGCCGCAAAGAGCATGTTTTTTCTATACACCTATTTCGGAATTCGGCATTGACGCGCGAAAATGAAAGTGCTAACATTAGGGACGTCACTTGTATGACATCTAACGAGATAGGGGTGACGGACATCCAAACCGACTTCCAGGCCATTGAGAAGAAAAACATCGTGGACGACGTGTTCGAGCAGATCAAAGACAAGATCGTCAGCGAGACGTGGAAGGCCGGTCAGAAAATCCCTTCCGAGAACGAACTGTGCAGCATGTTCAACATCAGCAGAGTCAGCATCCGCAGCGCCGTTCAGAAGCTCAGGGATCTCGGCCTCATCACGACCCGGCACGGCAAGGGCTCCTTCGTCTCCGATCGCGCCTCCAGCTTCGACATCCATATGACGGCTCCGATCATGAACTTAAGCGAGAAGGAGTTCTTGGACATTATGGAATTCCGCGAGCTGCTGGAGACCAAGTGCATCGAGCTGGCCGTGCTGCGCGCGGACGACAACGACATTGCCGCCATCGAACAAGCTTTCAACGATATGAAAGCGTATCAGAACGATTATTCCAAATATTCGCTCGCCGACTATCAATTTCACTTGGCGATTGTTAAAGCTTCGAAAAACGAGCTGTTCGTGCACATCATGAACCGTATTAAAAACGTCTATTACTATCATTTGAAGGAATTAAACCGGGTTATCGCGGACATGGAAGACAGTCTGTCCGGACATTCCAAACAGCTGGAAGCGATCAAATCGAGGGATATGGAAGCCGTCAGACGTCTCGTTCATGAAGGCAACAGCAATGTCACCACCGTTACGATACAGAAGCTTAACGATCAAAAAGAGAAAAAATAAAGCTTTTCTTTTTTTTGCTTCAACTTGTAGGACATCTGATATATCATGTTATCTCTTTGATTGTTCTTGTTCCCGCCGTCCCCGGACCTGGCGGAGCAAACAATATACAAGCATACCACTCAGGAGGTCATCAGCAGTATGAAAGCCAACAAAGTCAGCAAATGGATTTCCCTGCTTCTGGCATTGTCTCTCGTTCTTGCCGCCTGCGGCAAAAACGAAGGCGGCAAGGAAGCGGCCGGCAACGACAAAGGAAGCGCCAAGCAAACGACGATCCGCATCATGTCGGTATCGCAGACGGAAAATCCGGACGGCCCCGCCGAGAAAGAAATGGCCGAGCGCTACATGAAGCTCCACCCGGAGGTCAACATCGAGTTCATCGGCGTTCCGATGAACGATCTGTATAAGAAGATTACCGCAATGGCCACCTCCGGCGATCTTCCGGACGCCTTCACCATGACGCCGCAATTCGCGCGCACCGCGTACGGAATGGGCATTACGGCCGACCTGAACGCGCTGCTGGGCGAAGAGTACCTGAAAGAGTTCTATCCTAACATTATCGAAGAGTCGAGCGTGGACGGCAAACTGCAATTTCTGCCATGGAACGCGGCTCCGATGGCTCTCGTCTACCGCGGAGACTGGTTCGAGCAGGAAGGCTTGAAGGCGCCCGAAAACTGGGACGACTTCCTGGAAGCCGCCCAGAAGCTGACGAAGGATACGGACGGAGACGGCAAAACGGACCAATGGGGCTTCGGAATGGTCGGCACTCGCAACGGCTCCGGCGCCGACCGCTTCATCGTCATCCTCCGTTCGTACGGCGTCGAGGAATTGAGAAAAGACGAGAGCGGCAACTGGGTTACCGATCTGGATACTCCGGAAGCGAAGGAAGCGTTCCAGTTTTTCGTCGATCTGAACAATAAATACGGCGTCGTTCCTCCGGGAGTGACGGAGACCGGATTCCCGGAAGCGGCCAGCTTGATGGCCACCAATAAAGTGGCGATGATGTTGACCGGACCGAACGCCCTCGGCAACATCGTCAGCCAGAACCCCGATCTGAAAGGCAAGCTGTACAGCGTGCCGGTACCGTCGAAGGTGAAGCATACGGCAACGTTCGGACTGCTCGGCTATTCGATCGCCGAATCCAGCAAGCACAAGGACATCGTCGCCGATTATTTGAAATTCATGGTCGAGGACGAAAATGCGCTCGCCTGGAACGAGCTGAGCGGAAGACTGCCGACGAAAGTCGAAGTGGGCAACCGCCAAGAGCTGGCGACTCCGGAATATGCCGGCTTCGTGGACGCGCTGCAATACGCCTTCACGATTCCCGCGTTCGATCAGTACTCGCAATTCCAGGACATCGTGGCCGAGGCTTATCAATCGATGATCGCCGCCAACCAGAGCGCCGACGCCGCGACCAAGCGCGCCGCGGACCGCGCCAACGAAGTCATTCAATCCAACAAGTAACGGTTCAATAGTCGGTCGCTGAAGGGAGCTTCGTGCTCCCTTTGGGCCTTCATCACGATGGGGGAGAAATTATGCTATCTTCGAAGAGCGGATTCAAGGGGATCTGGTTTATCCTGCCCGCCGTTGTCACTTTGCTGGTCCTCATTACTTATCCCCTGATCTACGGGGCGTACATCAGTTTCTTCGACACGAACCTGATCACGAAATGGGATTTCGTCGGCTTCAAATATTACGCCAATATTTTCTCGAACTTCGAATTCACGAGCCGAATTCTGCTTACGCTGCACTATACGTTCTGGGTCGTCGTAGGCCACTTCATTATCGGTACGGGCCTGGCCTTGATTCTGAACATGAAGCTGAGAGGCATTACGATATTTCGCGTCATTCTGATCCTTCCGTGGCTTTTCCCCGAAGTCGTAGTCGGCTTGCTGTGGAAATGGCTCTTTAACCCCTTATACGGTTTGTTTAACGCCGTATTGCTGAATTTGGGCCTCATCGACGATCCGGTATCGTGGCTCGGCGACGAGAAGACCGCATTCGGAGCCGTCATCGTCGTCTCCATCTGGAAAGGCTTCCCGATGGTCATGATGCTGTTGCTCGCCGGCCTGCAGAGCATTCCGGAAGACATCTACGAGGCCGCCAAAATCGACGGCTGCACGCGTTCGTCCTCCTTCCGCTACGTCACTCTGCCCGCGCTGATGCCGGTCATGGTCGTCACGCTCATTTTGGATACGGTATGGTGGTTTAAGCATTTTACGATGATCTGGATTCTGACCCAAGGCGGGCCCGGCAATGCGACCAACGTCGTCAGCATCGACATCTTTAAGCAAGCGTTCGAGTTTTTCAACTTCGGCAAAGCTTCCGCGATGGCGATTCTGGTCTTCTTCGTCTGCTGGCTGATGGGATACGGGTATAGGAGGTTGTTCGGCAATGGAGACGAGTAAACGCAGGTTTTCCCTGTTCAACGTGGGGATGTACGCCATCCTGACCGCAGTTTCTTGCCTGGTGCTGATTCCTACGTTGTGGATGGTCTCGACGGCCCTGAAATCGAACGAAGAGGTCATGATCTCGCCTCCGAAATGGATTCCCGAGAACCCTACGTTCGAGAGCTTCACGCGCATCTGGAAGGACTATCCTTTCCTGGATTACTTCCTGAACAGCGTGTTTATCGTAGTCGTGTCCACCTTCATTACGATCGCGTTCGCCGCGCTCGCCGGATACGGCGCGTCCCGGTTCAAGTTCCGCGGCAAGGGCACGTTCCTTTCCTTCCTGCTGGTGACGCAGATGTTCCCTTCGATCATGCTGCTCATTCCGTTCTACAAAGTATTGAAGACATTCGGGCTGATCGATTCGCACTGGGGCTTGATCGTCGTCTACATCGCGTTTGCGCTTCCGATGTGCACCTGGATGATGCTCGGCTTCTTCCAGGGCATTCCGAAGGAGCTCGACGAGGCGGCCATGATCGACGGCTGCAGCCAAGTCCGCACGTTCGTGCAAATTATTCTGCCGCTGTCCCTGCCCGGCATCGCGGCAACGGCGATCTATTCGTTCCTGATGGGCTGGAACGAGTACATGTTCGCCTTTATTCTCGTCACGACGGAGACGATGAAGACGCTGCCCGTCGGGATCGGCCAGTTAAACGGCTTCTACAAGGTCGTATGGAACGATATGATGGCCGCTTCCATCATTTCCAGCTTGCCGCTTATCGTGCTGTTCCTCTTTATGCAGAAATACTTCATCAGCAGCCTGACCGCAGGCGCCGTCAAACAGTAAAAATACACAGATAGGAAGTTGGATATGGAGAACCTGAAGATTCGCAACATCAAGACCATTCTAACGGCACCCGAAGGCATCAATCTGGTCGTCGTAAAAGTCGAAACCACCGATCCCGAAATTTACGGCGTAGGCTGCGCCACGTTCACCCAGCGTTACCTGACGGTGCAGAATGCGATCGAACAATATATGAAGCCGCTGCTCGTCGGCAAAGACGTGAACAGCATCAACGATATTTGGCACTCCTCGATCGTCAGCGGCTACTGGCGCAACGGCCCCGTGCTGAACAACGCGCTGTCGGGCGTCGATATGGCTTTGTGGGATATCAAGGGGAAAATGGCCGGCATGCCCTTGTACGAGCTGTTCGGGGGCAAAGTTCGGGAAGGCGCGGCGGTATACCGTCATGCGGACGGCGGCAGCGTCGGCCAAGTCGAAGAGAACGTGCGCGCCTATATGGAGCAAGGCTATCGGTACATTCGCTGCCAGATGGGCACTTACGGCGGCGTAGGCCAGTCGATCGTCTCGCCGGAAGGCGCTCCCGCAGGCGCTTATTACGATCCTAAAGCTTATATGAAGAGCATCGTCGGCCTGTTCGAGCATCTGCGCGCGCAGGTCGGCTGGGACATCGAGCTGCTGCACGATATCCACGAGCGGCTGACGCCGATCGACGCCGTCAACTTCGCCAAGAAGCTGGAGCCGTTCCAGCTATTCTTCCTGGAGGACGCGCTGCCTCCGGAGCAAGTGGAATGGTTCCGCCTGATCCGCCAGCATTCCTCCATCCCTCTGGCCATGGGCGAGCTGTTCAATAACCCGAACGAATGGATGCCGCTGATCACAAATCGGCTCATCGACTATATTCGCGTCCACATCAGCCAGATCGGCGGCATTACGCCGGCCCGGAAGCTGGCGGCGCTCTGCGACTCGTTCGGCGTCAGAACGGCCTGGCACGGCCCCGGCGACACTTCGCCGGTCGGACACGCCGCCCACGTCCATCTCGACGTGAGCACGATCAACTTCGGCATTCAGGAGTGGAACGGCTTTAACGACGCGATCCGGGAAGTGTTCCCCGGCTGCCCGGAAGTCCGCAACGGGTACGTGTATCCGAACGACAAGCCGGGACTGGGCATCGACATCGACGAGAAGCTCGCCGCGAAATATCCGTGCGAGAACGTTCTGCCGACTTGGACGAACGCGCGATTGCCGGACGGATCGCCGATGACTCCTTAATTTTTTAAGACAAAGGGGCTGTCTCCGTAAGCGACCCCAGTTGCTTTGAAAGATCATCGATGAACAAGGTACAAGGCGTATGTACCTCCCTCCGCTGCTATACGCTCCTGAAATCCGAATGGGTAAACCCGTTGCAAGGTGATTTCAGAAGCGTATGAGGCAGTCTCCGGGGGAGATACATACGCCTTCTTTGTTTTATCGATTATTTCAAGCAACTCTGCTTATGGGGACAGCCCCTTGCTTCTGTCGGGAGTTATGCCAGCAGATCCTTCAGCGTCTCGGGAGAGTTGTTCCACCATTCCTCGTTGTGCTCGACGAGCAGCTTGCGGAGCGCTTCCTTCTCCGCCGGACCGATGTTGTCCAGCATGTACTTGCGCTTGATCGAGGCGTCGAGCCGGTTGACGTGTTCGGGCAGCACCTTCCAGCCCCTCCTCGCCTCCGTGTCGATCAGCATCTCGCAGGACGCGGCCCCCGCATAGTACGAGCCGCTCTCGTTGCGGTCGACGGCCACCCATACGATCCATGCCGGGCGTCCGTTCGGCACGTTGGCCTTGTCGGGGGAGAAGCGGATCCCCTTCTCGATCTTGCTCTTGGCATGCATTGCGCCCACGTCGATATACGCGACTCCCTCGTCGATAATGACGCACGCCACCTGGCTCAAGTCGATCGAGCCCGCGCCGAAGCCTCTGTGCGGCTTGTTGCTTACAACGTTAAGCGACAGCTTCTTTTTCTCCGTCGGTTGATTCGGATTATCCATGCTCAGCCTCCCGTAAATGCCGTTACATATGAAAAAACCGGGACCGAGACCCCGAAAATTCAAGTCCCGCCCGCTTCTTATGCGACGTCTATCGACGCGAACATTTGTTCCGTCTATTTTAGGTAATTCTGTACTCAACATCATAACAAAACGGAAAACATAAGTCTATTGTTTTTCTCGAAAATGCGCCACAATAGGTGAAGTCAATATGCCATGCAAGGAGGAAGCGCACTCATGGATACGCAAAGCCCGGTTTTTCGGGAGGAACAGGAACGCCTGCAGGACACGTTCCGGGAAATCGACCGGCAGAGGTCCGGCATCGGCCCGGTCTACCGGGGCCAGGATTTCACCGAGCAGCTGCTCGAAGAGAAGCGCGAGGAAAGCCGCCGCCGGCTCGACCTGCTCGGCCAAGAGCCTTATTTCGGCCGGCTCGACTTTAAGGAAGACGGGAAAGCCGGGACGCTGCCTTTGTATATCGGCAAGAGGGGCATGGACCGCCAGGATACCGGCGAGCCGTACGTTATCGATTGGAGAGCGCCGGTCGCCAGCCTCTTCTACTCGTTCACCGGGGGCGAGGCGCCGGTCTCCTACGACGCGCCGGACGGCACGATCCAGGGGGAAATCCACCGCAAGCGCAACCTGTCGATCCGCGACCGGAAGCTGGGGCGCATCGTCGACAGCTACGAGCGGGGCGGGGACAATATCGGCCTGAACGACGAATTCCTGCTCTACAAGCTCGGGGACAAGAAAGACAACAAGCTGCGGGACATCGTGTCCACGATCCAGGCCGAGCAGGACCGCATCATTCGCGCTCCGCGCCACAAGGCGCTGGTGATCCAGGGGGCGGCGGGTTCGGGAAAAACGACGGTCGCGCTGCATCGGCTCGCCTTCCTGCTCTATCAATACCAGCAGCAGATCCGCGCGGAACGGATGATTATTTTCGCGCCGAACACGATGTTCCTCGATTACATTTCCGGCGTGCTGCCCGAGCTCGGTGTCGGCGACGTCAAGCAAACGACGTTCGCGGATTGGGCGCTCGATCGGTTAAGCGGCAGCGTCAAGCTGGCCGGCGACGCCTCGGGCGACGAGCCGTGGTTCTCCCTCGAAGGCGCGCGGCCGCGAATCGACGACGAGACGCCCGGCAGATACAAGGGCTCGCTGGCCTTCAAAGCGCTGCTGGACGAGAAGCTGAAGCGTCTGGAAACGCATTTTCTCGAGCCGCTGCCGTTCGAGCCCTGGGAGGGCCGCATCCTGTCTGCCGCCCAAATCCGCGAATGGTTCGAGGTGGAATACCGTCACTACGCGCTCGCTCCTCGCCTGGAACGGCTGCAGGCCCGCATTAACCGCTGGCTGGAAATGCGGCTCGGGGAGATCGGCGATCCGAAGATCCGCAAGGAGAAGGCCAAGACCGGCAAGCAGCGGCTGAGAGCATACGCGAACAAGCTGCCGAAGGCCGACGCCCTGAGCTTCTACCAACGCTTGTTCTCCTCCGAAGACGCAGCGGGCATTCCGAAACACATCGTCCAAAGCACGAAGGCTTATCTGAAAAAGAGCGAGGTGCGGCAGGAGGACCTGCCCGCGCTCGTCTGGATTCACTACGTCTTCAACGGAGCGGAAAATCTCGCCTTCGATCACGTCGTCGTCGACGAAGCCCAGGACGTGTCCCCGCTCCAGATTGCCCTGCTGAACGCATTTATGAACGAACCCTCGTTCACTATTCTCGGCGACCTGGCGCAAGGCATACACGCCTATCGCGGCGTGCAGCGATGGGAGGAGCTGTCCGACGTGTTCGCGGAGGAATACCGCTCCTATCACGCCCTGCAGCAGAGCTACCGCTCGACGCTGGAAATCATTGAATTCGCCAACCGCATCCTGCCGCATACCGGCACGGGACTCCCCCCCGCCGTCCCCGTCTTCCGCAGCGGCGATCCGGTAGAGGTTGCCGGTCTGGACGCCGAGACGGAGCGGCTGCCGCGGATCGAACGGTTCATCCGGGACAACCGGGAGCGCGGCATGCAGACGATCGCGATCGTCTGTCGCACGGACGAAGACTGCGCCAGGCTGGCCGAGCAGCTTCGGGAAGCCGGCCTCGAAGCGAACCTGATCTCCGAGAACCAGACGCAGTACCGCGGCGGCCTTACCGTCGTCCCCGCGTATCTGTCCAAAGGCCTCGAGTTCGACGCGGTGCTCGTCGCGGATGCGGACGACCGCCGCTATGCGGCCGCGCCGCAGGACGCCAAGCTGCTCTACGTCGCCTGCACGCGTGCGCTTCACCGGCTGACCTTGATGTATCAAGGACGGCCGACCCCGCTGATTGCCGAAGCTTAACCGAGACTGTAGACCCGCGCTTCGTAGGGAGCAAGCCGGAGATCGCGCAGACCGCGGTCTCCCGACTCCCCGCTGATCAGCAGCAGCTCGGCCGCCGCGGAATCCGCGACCGAATCCGGCAGCCGGCTCTCGGCGGCTTCGGCGGACAGGTTGGCGATCACGAGCAGCCTGTCTTCCCCGAGCGTTCTCGTATAAGCGTAAATCTGGTTGTGTTCCGGCAAAATCAGATCGTAGGCGCCGTAGATCGCCGTCCGATTGTTTTTGCGCAGCGCGATCAGCTTCCGGTAATGATGATAGATCGAATCCGGCTCCGCTATCGCCTTGCGGACGTTGATTTCCTTGTAGTTCGGGTTAACCTTCAGCCAAGGCGTGCCGGTCGTAAAGCCGGCCTGGTCGAGGTCGTTCCACTGCATCGGCGTCCGGGAATTGTCGCGGCCGGTTTTCCAGATGACCCGCATGATCTCTTCGTGGGTTTTGCCGTTATCGCGCTCGGTGCGGTACAGATTTTTGCCGGCTACGTCGTTGTAGTCGTCGATCGAAGGGAATCGAACGTTCGTCATCCCGATCTCCTGGCCCTGATAGATAAACGGCGTTCCCTGCATCAGAAAATACATCGTTGCGAACGCTTTGGCCGACTGCTCCCGATAGGTCTGATCGTCCCCCCACGTCGACACCGATCTCGGCTGATCGTGATTTTCCAGGAACAGCGCGTTCCAGCCCACTCCTTCGAGCCCTTTCTGCCAGCGGGTGAGCGTCCGCTTAAGCGCCGGAATATCCGCGGAGCCGTCCGCCGTCTTCTGCCACAATCCCAGATGCTCGAACTGGAAAATCATATTAAACGCGCCCTGCCGTTCTCCGACCCACAGCTCCACGTCGTCCGCCGACACCCCGTTCGCTTCCCCGACCGTCATAATATCGTATTTGTCGAACGTCTCGCGCTTCAGCTCCTGCAAGAAAACATGGATGCCTTCGCGGTTCATATGCCCGTCGTAAGAAGGCACGTAACGCAGCTTGTCCGGATTGGGAAGGTCCGGGAAGCCCGGAGCTTTCTTAATATGAGAGATCGCGTCCACGCGGAAGCCGTCGATGCCCTTGTCCAGCCACCAGTTGATCATCGCGTACAGATCTTGACGGACCTGCGGGTTCTCCCAATTCAAATCCGGCTGCTTCGCGGAAAAGACGTGCATGTAATATTGCCCCGTAGCCTTGTCGTACTGCCACGCCGAACCGCTGAAGATGCTCTCCCAGTTGTTCGGCTCCGCTCCGTCCTTCCCGTCCGACCAAATATAATAGTCTCTCCTCGGATTGTCCCGGCTCGCACGCGATTCGATAAACCAAGGATGCTTGTCGGACGTATGGTTGATGACCAGGTCCATAATCAGCTTCATCCCGCGGGAATGAACCTCGTCCAGCAGCCGGTCGAAATCGGCCATCGTGCCGAACTCGGCCATGATGTCCTGATAATCCGAAATATCGTACCCGTTGTCATCGTTGGGAGATGGGTAGATCGGACAAATCCACAGGACGTCGACGCCCAGCTCCTTCAAATAATCCAGCTTCGAGACAATCCCGGGCAAATCCCCGATTCCGTCTCCGTTCCCGTCCATAAAGCTGCGGGGATAAATTTGATACGCCACCGCTTCCTTCCACCATTTTCCGTCCATGACGCCGGCACCTCTATCCTCATTTTTGAGCAAACGTTTGCACATTACCTTCATATTAAAATGCCTGCGAAATCTCTGTCAACTGTTCTTCCCGGAGCATGCCGCATCGTAGGGCATAAAGCCTCCGAACAATCGGTAAAACCTTTCGCCGTCTTGTGCCCATCGTTTGCGCATTACCGCCCTAGCTTGGCCCGAAAACTCCAGATATAATCCGCGGACAACCCACATATATATCTCGTAGATGCTTGTCAACGGGAGGGTTATCCGTATGCCTAAGCGCCGTTCGCTGCGAATGCTGCTATTCGTCGCCGCCGCTGCCGTACTTGTCATGTCCGTCCGATTCGGGTTTGCCGACGCTTGGGTCGATCAATACGCCCTGCCCGCGTCCTCCTTGTCCGAGCTGCCCGCCGCCGGTCCGCCCGCGGTCGCCGCCAAATCCGAACCCGGACCCGACGTTCCGCAGAAACCGCAGGCCGCCATCCTCAGCAATCGCATAACGGAATACCATATGGCCGTCTCGCTCGACGAGAAAAACGGAACGTTGCAGGGAGAGCAAATCGTGACCTGGAAAAACCCCGGGCACAAAGCCGTCTCCGATATGTATCTTCATCTATATCCCAACGCGTTCTCGCCGGGAAGCACGTTCCTTCGCGAATCCGGCGGAAAGCTCAGGGGCGACCGCATGAAGGAGGGCGGCTATGGCGGAATGGAGCTTACCGCCTTGACGACCGAAGAGGGAGAAACGCTGCTGCCCAGAGTCCATTACGTCCAGCCCGACGACGGCAACCGCAGCGATCGCACCCTGGTGACGTTCCGCCTGCCCGAACCGGTCAAGCCCGGAGAGTCCGTCACCTTGCGCATGAAGTTCACCGTCTCGCTTCCCGACGTGTTCGCGCGCATGGGCAAAGCCGACAGCTTCGTCATGGCGGGACAATGGTTTCCCAAGATTCCCGTCTACGAGACGGTCGGCATGCGCGGCCGCTCTTCGGAAGGGTGGAACCTGCACCAGTATCACGGAGACTCCGAGTTCTACTCGGACTTCGGCATCTACAGCGTGCGCATCGAGGTTCCGAAAGATTACAAGGTGGCGGCGACCGGTTTCCTTACGAAAACCCCCGCCGTGTCGGGAGAACGGAAGAGCTTCCAGTTCTATGCCGACGATGTGCACGACTTCGCCTGGTCCGCTTCCCCGGACTTCGTGTACGTGGAAGAATCGTTTTCTTCTCCCGGCATTCCCGGAGTCCGGATCAAGCTGTACCTGGACCCGCTCCACCAAAACTTGAAAGACCGCTACATGCACGCCGCCAAGTCGGCGCTCGCCAAGCTGGGGCAGTGGTACGGAGAATATCCCTATTCCACGCTCTCCGTCGTCGTCCCCCCGGCAAGCGGCAACGGCGCCGGCGGCATGGAATATCCGACGCTCGTCACCGCGGCGGCCGCCCATGACGAGAATCCCGGCTACGAGCTGGAACGGACGCTCGTGCACGAGATCGCGCATCAGTATTGGTACGGGCTCGTCGCCTCCAACGAATTCGAAGAGGCCTGGCTGGACGAAGGCTTTACGTCCTATACCGAAGACAAGCTCATGTCCAGCATCTACGGAGTTCTGCCCAATCTTCCGATCGAAGCGAGCTACATGACCCATCCCGAGCCGCTGAATCTCTCTTCCTGGAAATTCAGCTCCTCGGACGGTTACGCCGAGAACGTCTATATGCGGGGCAAGCTTGTGCTCTCCGCGCTCGAGCAGCAGGTCGGGGACAAAACGATGAGCAAAATCATGCGGACTTATTTTCAGAAGCATAAGTTTAAGCACCCTTCCTTCTCGGACTTCCAGAAAGTCGTGGAGACGGTGACCAAGGAAAAATGGTCCGACTTCTTCCGGGCCTACGTGCAGGGCGGCGAAATGGCGGACTTCTCCGTGGAGTCGATTCAATCGCGGAAGACGGATAGCGGCTACGAAACCGTCGTCCTGCTCGGACGCAACGGCGGCAGCCCCGAGCCCGTATCGGTCTGGCTGCAATTCCGGGACGGCCAATCGCTGCGCAAACAGTGGGACGGCGCCCAGCCCCGCGTCCAGCTCAAGCTGGAATCGGACTCCCCGCTGCTGTACGCGGCGATCGATCCCGGCAACCGCATCGTGCTCGACAATCGCCGATACAACAATTATCTGAAAGCGGAGGTCCCGCCCGAGCAGCGCACCCGGTATGCGACCGGCATTGCGCGATTCCTCGAGGAATTGATCGGATCTTTGGCCTGGTAAGGGAGGCAAGAACATGCGCGAACGATTAAAAATGGGATGGGACATGACCGTGAGGCATAAATATGTATTGGTTCTCCTGTTCCTGTACCGATTGCTGTGGGGATTTTTCCTGTACCGGTTCGTCGATTCGGTCGTTACGCCCGTGCTCGCGCGTTATCCGGACGAACATCCGAATTCCGACGCCCCCCGCCTGTTCCTGATCGAGGCCCAGTTTCGCCTGATGAAGACCGACCTCATCGACGATGTGCTCTGGCTTCTCGGCGGGCTGCTCCTTCTGCGGATGGTGCTGACCCCCCTCATTCACGCCGGCCTGTTCTACTCCTTCCGCCATTCCGCCGAGGAGGAAGGAACGCGGGTATTATCCGGGGTGAGGCGGGCATGGAAACCGGTCGCCCTGCTCTATTGGATGGAGAACGCGCTTATCCTGCTTCCCGCCGTATGGCTGCTGCCGCTGGCCGCGGATCGCTTCTACTCGGAGCCCTCCTTGGCGAATTGGCTGCTGGACCTGCTTCCTTATGCAGGCTCATGGCTGCTGTACGGATTCGCCGTTCATCTGGCCTGCCTGTTCATGCAGTTCGGAGCGGCCGCGCGGGAAGGCATCGTCAAAAGTCTGGGAGCGGCGTTCCGCCAAGCGCTCCCCCTGCTCGGCATCACGATCGTCTTGCTCGGCATCGGTCTGGCGGTGTCCGCCGCAGCCTGGGCAGTCTCCTTGCTCTGGTCGGGTTTTCTTGCCGTGGCGCTGCATCAAGCTTTTCACTTCGTGCGCTCCCTGCTGAAGCTGTGGACGTCCGCATCCCAGCATCAAGTATGGAGCGACGCGAAATTGTAGGCTTATCCGTCCCGACAAATCGACAATATTCTTCCCGGGACATTCCCCGGTTGCGCCTTTTAAAAGGCCGCAACCGGGGTTTGGCGTTATTATCGGCGGGATAAATCCGGGACGAAAGGAGGAGTTTTCGCACCAAATGGGCGTCCCTAGATTAAGGAATTCTAATATAGAAGATGCAGGAAATTCGTCATAATCTCCGAATATTTAAACCTAAAGAAATCATAAAATGCCGAGTTCCCGGGAAACGGGGAACGGGGGAACCATCTTTTCGGGTGAGTTGGCTTGCTTCACAGGAGCCATAGGGGAACCTTCTACCGAACCCTTAAGCTAACCTCGTAGGCATTGGAAGGAGTCGCCGGTTTTGCGTAAAGTTTCAGTCTTCTTGTTTGGCCTTGCTTTGCTCTTGGCTTTCCAGGTCGGCAGCGTGTTCGCGGATTCCAAGCTCGACAAGACGATCGAGCCGCTGATCGGAACGGATTACAAGTACGGAGGAACGACACCGAAAGGATTCGACTGCTCCGGCTTTACCGGGTACGTATTCGATCAGCTCGGCATCGACCTGCCCCGCACTTCGCGCGATCTGTACGGCTGGGAGAAGAGCAAGAAGATTTCCGACGACGAGCTGCGCGCGGGAGATCTCGTATTCTTCAATACGAGCGGCAGCGGCGTTTCTCATGTCGGAATCTACATCGGCAAGAACAAGTTCGCCCACGCCGCTTCCAAGGGCGTGACGATCACCTCGCTCGACGAAAGCTACTATGCCAAGCGCTATCTTGGAGCCCGCCGTTTCCTCAGCGACGAGACCTACGAGAAGATCGCAACGGACATCGAGTAAGAGGAAGCCGCTAAGAAATAGTCTTGTATCCACCCAGGAACAAATAGAACGAAGGCCCGCCTATAGCGGGTCTTCGTTCTATTTGTATTAATGTTCCTAAACGCCTTGATGTACATTCGTATAAAAATGATGAATTTGCCCTTCCATCGCTATACGATCGCGAAACTTCATTTTTTCGCTTCCAGACTCGTCACTTCCTCGGGAGTCAGCTCCGTCGCTTCAACGATCGTGTCCATGTCGACGCCCAGCTTCAGCAAATTGCGTGCGACCTTGAGCTGACCTTTTTTTACGCCCTCCTTTACCCCTTCCTTCTTGCCTTCCTCCCTGCCTTTTTTCAGCGCTTCAGGGATAAACGTTTTGATCATGCGGCTTACCTCCTCTTCCGTTTGCTTATATTCGCCGTAATGTCGGTATAGGTAGTTTAGAATGCTGCCCAGCACCTGCAAGATCCGATCCATGTCTCCGGTCGGCAGCAATCGCTGCCGGTGCAGGTCCCGGATGACGGCCAGAGTCTCCTCAATCTTCGTCTTCAAGCGCGCGAACTCCCGCGCGAATAACCGACGCTTCTCGTCGTCCGGACGCGTGCTGGCGGCAATGAGCCGCATGTTCTTGCGCGAGCCGAACACCTGCAGCGGCAGCAGAGCGAACAGACGCCGCTCCTGCAGGTCCCGGGGCGACAGCGTCCAGTAACGCAGCACCGGTACCGTGTAGACCGTCTCCGTTCCATCCGGCAGCCGCATTCGGAAGGCGAGCTCTTCGCCGATCGCTTCGTTTTCCTCCAGGAAAATGACGATTTGCCTGGGAAAGGCGAGCAGCGGCAGGCCGTTGTCTTCGCTCCCCGCGGCCAGCTCCAGCGCCTTCTCGAAGCCGTAGCGAAACATGCGTATCACCATTGACTGATCGTTAAGCGTCTGAAACTCGACATGATAATGAAACAGGCCGCGGCGCGTATCCAGCGTCAGGAACAGATCGCCGACGATCCGTTCGTACGAGTCCATGATAAACTCGGCATTGCCGTAATGGATCGATTTTACGTCCTCCGTCGCAAACTGCTCTTCGAACAAACCGTTGATCAGTTGCACCATCAGCCGCTTCGATAACCGGAACAGCACGCGCATCATTTGATCGAGCTTCAGCTTTTCCTTCTTCCGCCGATCCGATACCTTCATTATACACCACATCCTCCCTTCGGCGACCTTCGCAAACGCAAAAAAGCACACTCCGAGCGCCTTCACAGGCGCTTACCGGAGTGTGCTTCACTCGCCGTTTTATTCATTTTGACTCATTATACCAAACGTACGTTCTGATGGGAAGCATCAATAGGAGACCTGCGCACCGTTATTCCTCTGCCCCTGCGTTTCCGGACCGCCAACCGTCTGCCTCGCCGTTATCTGACGCCATCCGCGAACTCCCGCGTGATATTTTTCCGACAAATAGCAGGCTTTTACTTCCATCCTGTCGAAAAAAGTAGGAACGAAATACCGAACAAGGAGAGAGGATGCTTTGCTTTTTCGTAAAATCGCAACCCGCGCAGCCGTAGTCGTCCTGCTTCTATTCGTCGCTTTCGTTCCCGCTTACGAAGCTCTCCGGGGCGATCAATCTATCGCGGCGGCCAAAGAGAATTCATCCGCCGCATCGGGAAACGTCGTCAAAATCGTGGATGTTACCAACCTCCGCAGCGGACCGGGCCTCGATTACGACATCGTAGGCAAAGCCGTGCCGGGAGTCACGATGCCGATCGTCAAGACGGAGGGAGACTGGTACGTCGTGCCGCTGCCGAGCGGAGATCAAGCCTACGTCGCCAGTTGGGTGGTCGAGACCGAGACGCCTCTTCGCTACGTCGTGTTCACGGACAGGACCAATTTACGCAGCGGCCCCGGACTGGATCATGCCGTCATAGGCAAAGCCGTGTCGGGGGACACTTTGCCGATCGCCGGAGTCGAAGGCGACTGGTACCGCGTTACGCTGTCGGGCGGCAAACAGGCCTATGTGGCCAATTGGGTGGTCCGGACGAATCTCGACGAACGCGAAGCGCCGAAGGTCTACATCTATCACACTCATAACCGGGAATCCTGGAAAAACGTCGCGCGCAGCGTCCAAGGCTCGTCCGTCGACGATCCGAAAACCAACATCACGCTGGTAGGCAAGCATTTGGGAGAGAAGCTGAACAAGGCGGGGATTCGTTCCTTGGTAGAAACCGCGGATTTTGCCGAAAGGCTGAATGCCAAGAAGCTGGCGTTCTCCCAATCCTACGCGGAATCCAAGAAAGCCGTCGTCCAAGCGATGAACGCCAACCCTTCGCTGTCCTATTTCTTCGATATTCATAGAGACGCGGATGTTCCGCGCAAAAATACGACCGTTACGATCAAGGGCAAAAGCTACGCGCGCATCTTGTTCGTTATCGGAACCGCCCATGCGAACCACGCCGCCAACCAAAAGCTGGCCGAAGAGCTGAACAAGCGGTTGAACAAGAAATATCCGGGCCTGTCCCGCGGAGTGATCTCCAAGAGCGCCCACCAAGGCAACGGGGAATATAACCAGTCGCTGTCCCCCGGCAGCCTGCTGCTCGAAATCGGGGGCGCCAATAACACGCTGGAAGAGAGCCGGCTGGCGGCGGAGGCGTTTGCCGATGTTTTCTCGGATTATTTTAGATCTCTTAAAGTAAAATAACCCCTGCTATGTACCCCCTATTGTAGTAAAATGGTGGAAGGTGTCACATTATACCTTTCATCATTTTCTATTTATAAAGAGGACAAGGGGATATCGGATGCGAAAAAAATGGTTCGGGTTTGCCGTAAGTCTATTACTTCTGTTCAGCTTCGTCGGCGTACATAACCTGTCTGCAGCAGCCGTGAAACCGAAGCTGCTTCCTTCTAACGATTACTTGCAGCTTCCTTATGTCAACGACAACGGGAAGAAAATCCAACTTCGCGGCTACCAGAATTTCGAGGTCGATTGGAGCGACGCCGCGAGTAATGCGTGGCAAGCGAAGCTGGACGGAGACCGGTTGCTGCTTCTCGACGGCGCTTTTACGAAAGCCGTCTCCGGATCGAATGGCCGCGAACTATGGAAGCATGATTACAAAGCTTCAAATGCACTCTTCCTGAAAGATTGGGGGCTGTCGGCACAAGGAACTCTTTTCACCATCCGTCAGGGCGTTTTGGATAAAACTGTCGATCCCAGAATCGATCTGATCGATCGCAGCGGCAAGGTGAAATCCACCTACACTCTCCCGTACGATCGGTTTATATTCCCGGAATTCACCACCTCTTCTGCAATGGACTCGCGGGACAACCTGATCACGGTAACCAGCGGAAACCTGATTTCCCTGTCTCCGCAGGGCGAGCTGAACTGGGCCGTCCCGGACATAGGGGAGTGGACCGCCACAATTACTCAGATAGCGGATTATTCGTTTACCTGGTATAAAACCAGTCTCACGGAACTGATCGTAGACTCCCGGGATAACGTGCTCGCGCTGACCGATTCGGATTACGCTTATTACTTGAGCCGGAACGGGGAATTACTCTGGCAGAAGCAGCTCGACCGCAGCTCGAAGGATTGGAGCGCTTCCGGATTTATTCCGGCAACCGACCAATGGGTTCGCGCATACGGCAACCCAAGCCCGCGTGTCGAAATTTTGGATCTGAAGAGCGGAAAGCTGACCAAAGTGAACAAACCGACAACCGCCCAGCTTGATTTGGTGTTGACGAAAGCCGGCAAAGGAAAATATTATGTAGAGGCCAAACGCGGCATTGTCCAGATCGACGCCTCAGGCAAAACATTATGGGAATATCCGCTGCGGCTGAACGGCTACTACACCGTAGGAGCCATGCTGAGCGACAGCAAAGGAAACGTATATATCAAGGATAATGGAGGCAGCGTATTCTCTCTTGATCCTGCGGGGAACGAACGGTTCGTTCTCATCGTCAAAAACAAAAATTCAATAAGCGATATTTTGGTGGATGGAAAAGGAACGCTTTATCTGATAGACACCGACTTTGGAACTTTGGCGATTAAGCCGAAGCAGAAATAAAACGAAAGAAGGTCGCGAGCAACGGCAACCGCCGTGCTCGCGACTTTTTTTGCACTCACCGATATGCAGCTCAGCCTGCGTATCCGCTGCTGCGATCTACACCGGACGAAGACGTCTGAACTGCTTCAGCAGTCCGTCCTCATGCTTGGTCATCCAGGCCACGAGAGCCTGCCGCATGTCGTCCGCAGCCGCAGCGTATTCGCCGTCGTCGATAACATTGCGCAGCTCGTGCGGATCGCGATCGAGATCGTACAGCTCGTCCGTATCTCCGCAGTTGAACACATACTTGAAGCCGCCCTTGCGGATCATCCGCTGCGTGTACATGACGCTCTCCAGGCCTGCGCCCTCCGTCACGATGCAGTCCGGCCAATCCTCGATCGTTTTGTTCTCCAGCATCGGCGCGAACGATCTGCCGTCGCTGCCCTGCTCCGGCTCTCCCGCTCCCGCCAGATCCAGAATCGTCGCGTGAATATCGCATGTTCCGACCATACTCGCTTCCCGGCCCGGTCGGCCCGTTCCTGCCGCAGGCTTGACCAGCAGCGGAATGCGGCACGTTTCTTCATACATGTAAAAAGACTTGTCGCACAGCCCGCCGTGAATGCCCAGCGACTCGCCGTGGTCGGCGGTGAACAGGATAATCGTATTGTCGTACAGCCCGTTTTGCTTCAAGTAGTCGAGCAAGCGGCCGATCTGCTCGTCAATGCTGCTCATGAACGCGTAATAATGGCGAATGTGCGGAACGAAGTCCTCCCATACTTTGCTGCCCTGCTTGATGCGATGAATGGAAGGCTTGCCGGTCCCGTCGTCGTCAAAATTCGGCCACGGCGGAATCTCGACGTCCCGGTACATGTCGAGATGCTTCGTCGGCGCGATGTACGGCTCGTGCGGACCCCAGAAATTCAAGGAGAAGAAAAACGGCTTCTCCCGTTCGCGAAAACGGTCGATGTGCTCGATGGCGCGGTCGACCAAGTAATATTCGACCGTTCCTTCGACCGGCGTCGTCAGTTCGGCCGAGAAGTGCCCTTCGAAATGGCCGGACACCTTGTTGATCAGGTTCCATTCCAGCCCTCTCTCCCGCAAATACTCCTTAAACGCAGCATAATGCATGCCGCCAAGACCGTGCCCTCCAAAGTCGTCTCCCTCATAGCCGACATCGGTCGGCAGCGAGCGCATCCCTGCCGTCAACTCGGGAAAACGAACATAGGCGAGATTACCGTTCGCATACCGCTCCTCCGGTCCCGACGTTCCCAAGTGCCATTTCCCCGTATAGCCGAGGCTGTAGTCCGTTTCCTCCAAGCGGCGGCTCAGCAGCCGCGGCGTATCCGGAAGCTCCTGCACCATGCTTCCCATGCCGTATCCGTTCGTCTGCATGCCGTGCTTAAACGGGTACAAGCCGGTTTGAATCGAGGCGCGCGCGGGCGTGCATACCGGACAGCTGGTGTATGCGTTGTCGAACACGACGCTTTCCTCCGCCAACTGGTCCAAGCGGGGCGTCCGGCAGATGCTCCCTCCATACGCAGCCAACGTATCCGTCCTCTGCTGATCGGTCTGGATGAATAAAATGTTGGGACGGCGCGAAGCCGCCTTGTTTTCCTCCGCCATTATCGCATTCTCCTTTCGGCGCAATCTGTGATCTGAATCCATGGACGTTTCCCGGCGAATGACAGACGGCTAGGCCGATTATAATCGTCCCTCAGACATCAGCCTATGGACCGCTTCGGCGAACAGGCTGTTCGACCAGGCAAACCACGGCCGCGTAAATCGGGCGGGGTCGTCCGCGTCGAAGCCTTCGTGCATAAAGCCGGTTCCGGCATCCGTCGACAGCAGCGTTTCCAGCAGCTTCTCCCGCTCGGAGTCGTTGTCGGCCGTCATCAATTGCATGCTCAGCGCGATAGGCCAGATATAGCGATGAGGCGTATGCGGACTGCCGATGCCCTGCGCCGCTTGGCCGCGATAGAAATACGGGTTGGCCTCGCTAAGAATAAAACGACGGGTGTTGCGGTAGGTTTCGTCGTCCGCCGGCTTGTATCCGAGATACGGAATCGACAGCAGACTCGGCACATTGGCGTCGTCCATCAGATTGTAGTTGCCGAAGCCGTCGGTTTCGTAGGCGTAGATGCGGCCGAACTGCGGGTGAATCGTCGTGCCGTACGTTTCGATCCCGTACTCGATCTCTTCCTTAAGCTTCAAGGCTTGTTCGGCCAGCTCCTCATCGCGGCATACCTCGGCCGCGATTTCCGCGACGCCGCCCAGCGCGACCGCCGCGAACATATTCGCAGGGATCAAATAACCGAACTTGCAGGCGTCGTCGCTCGGCCGGAATCCGGACCAGGTCATGCCGGTGTAATTGACCGGCATGCCCATCCGTCCGTTGCGCAGGGTGTCCGATTTCGGCCCCGTGTGACGCGCGAAGCGATAAGGCGACTGCTCGAAATGCCGCTGCTCCGTCGTCCAGAGCGCGATAATCCGCCGCGCCGTCTCCCGGAACGTATCGTCGAATACGGCCGTTCTCCCGGTCTCCTTCCAGTAAAGATGAGCCAGATGAAGCGGATAGCAGAGCGAGTCGACCTCGTATTTGCGCTCCCATATCCACGGGTTCAGCTCGGTCTCGTCCCAATCGAGCCGGTTGTCGTTGGCCGCCTCGTTAAACGCGTTGGCATACGGATCGATGCCGATAAAATGAAACTGACGGCGGAGCAGCCCCTCGATCAGCTGCTGCAGCTGCGGGTCCCCGCCCGCAAGCGGCAAGTAGTGTCGCACCTGCGCGCTCGAATCGCGCAGCCACATGGCGGGAATGTCGCCGGTAAACACGAACGTGGTGCCGTCCTCCAGCACCTTGGTCGTCGTCTCCAGCGTATTGACGAAGCAGGCTTTGAACATCGCCAGCAGCTTCGGGCGATCCGCCAGCCGGGCGTCGGCCTCGGCCAACAGCCGAACGACGGAATCGGGCATTGCTGTCATACAGAGTCACCTCCGGGAATAGTCGGGCCAAGAATAGGAACATGGCGCAAAATATCGTCGTGACGGTCCATCCAATCCCGCAGCAGCCGCGCCATTCGCTCCATCTCATGGCGATTGGCCGGATCTCCGCTTACGTCGCGGGTTTCCCACGGGTCGGCCTCCATGTCGAACAACTGAACGCGGTCGGCACCCGCTTCGCTTGCCAGACTGCGATAATAGCGTATCAGCTTCCATCGGCGATCCTTCGCCATCCGCTGCAGGTCTTGATAGGCCGTACATACGTATGTTCTCGGCTGGAACGGCTCAGCCGCGCTTTCACTTTCGCTTGCACTTGTACTCGCACGCTCACCTGCGTCCGAACTTGCAGCCCTCTCGCCGCGCAGCAGATCGGCAAAGCTGACGCCGTCGGCATCCGGCTGCTCCGGCAGACCGGCAAGCTCGGCCACAGTCGGCGCAATGTCGATGTTGCTGAGCAGCCCCGGCGGCTTCGCGCCCGCTTCGACGCCCGGCCCGCGCAGCAGCAGCGGAATCCGCACACTGTGATCGTACACGTTCTGCTTGCCCATCAGGCCGTGCTGCCCGACGGACAAGCCGTGATCGGCCGTGTAGACGAGCAAGGTGTCGTCGTACAGCCCTTTCGCTTTTAAGCAGTCGACGATGCGTCCCACCTGAGCGTCCAAATGAGCGATCATCGCATAGTAGTCGGCCATATGCCGCCTGATTTCCTCTTCGCGGCGCGGAACGGAAGCCAGCCGCTCGTCTCTCACGCCCAGGTCTCCGTTATCGAACGGATGCTCCGCGGCGAAGTTCGGCGGCAGCGGCAGCTCCTCCGGCCGGAACATCGAAGCGTACGGCTCGGGAGCGGTGCGAGGATCGTGCGGCGCAGTGAAGGCGACATATAAGAAAAACGGCTGTTCGCCGTCCTGACGCCGCAGATAATCGATCGCCGCATCGGCGAAAACCTCGGACGAGTGCCGCGTTTCCACGTACTCGCGCTCCTTGCCGTACCGGCCCTCCGGGTCGAACGATTGCACCGGGACATGCCAATGATCGCTCATGCCATAGAAGAATAGCTTGTCCCCGCCCGCGAAACTGCGGGCGAAGCTTGCCTTGTCGTTGTGCCACTTGCCGACCGCATAGGTTTGATACCCGGCGCCGCGCAGACGCTCGGGCAGCAATGGCACCTCCGGGCGAATATCGGTGGAGTGCGTCCACTCCGCCGGATCGCAGCCGATCATCGAGCGGAAGATCGAGCGTCCCGTCATGATGCAGGCGCGGCTTGGAGCGCATACCGCGCCCGTCAAGCCGCCGAAAATGTGAGCGCCCTGCATCGCCGCCCCATCGGCAGCCAATTCATCCAACACCGGCGTACGCACAACCGAGTTGCCCGACGACCCCAACGCTTCATGCCGATGATCGTCGGCGATCAGAAAAACAATCGAAGGCCGCTTGCTCATCAGCCCTTCACCGATCCCAACAGCATCCCTTGATTAAAGTGCTTCTGGAAAAACGGATAAATGATCAGCAGCGGCAGCGCCGTCGCCACGACCGTCGCCATCTTGACCGGCGGGCCGAATTCGAAGCCTTCGATCTCCAGCGTCATCGAGGAATCCGCCGCTTCGATCAGCATCTGCCGCAGGAACACCTGCAGCGGCCATTTCGCCGAGTCGTTCAGATAGAGCAAGGCGTTGAAGTACGTGTTCCAATTTTGCACCAGGTAGAACAGCGTGAACGTCGCGATGGCCGGCATCGACAGCGGAAGCACGATTTTACGGAACAGATACAGCTCTCCGCAGCCGTCGATGCGCGACGCCTCCTCCAGCTCCGAGGGGAAGCTCTGGAAGAAGCCCCTCATGACGATCAAGTTAAACGGAGCGATCGCGGCCGTCAGCCAGATCGACCAGTAGCTGTCCAGCAGGCCGAACTGGTTCACCACGAGATAGGTCGGAATAATGCCGCCGTTGAACAGCATCGTGAACAGCACGAGCATGTTCATCGTCTTGCGTCCGACGACCCACGGCTTCGACAAGCCGTAAGCCATCATGCTGGTCAGCGCGATGTTGACAAGCGTTCCGATCAGCGTAATCCACAGGGAGTTGCGGAAGGACAGCAGGAAGTTGCGCTCCCGGAACAAGTATTGATAAGCGTCCAGCGACCACGTTTTCGGAACAAGGAAGAAGCCGCGGGACAGCACCTCCGCTTTGGTCGCGAACGAGACGATGACGACGTATAGGAACGGCAGGGCGACGACAAGCGTAGCCACGATAAGCACCGCATACACGACCGCCACGAACGTGCGGTCCGATCCTGACATTCGGTTCAATAGACTCCCTCCTCGCCTTTGCGCTTGGCCCAGCCGTTCGCCGCGACGATCAGGACAAGCCCGATGACCGACTTGAACAGCCCGACAGCCGTCGTGTAGCTGTATTCGCCCGTCAGAACGCCGTTTCGGTAGACGTACGTATCGAACACGTCCGACACGTCCAGATTAAGCGAGTTCTGCATCAGCAGCACTTGCTCGAAGCCGGTCTCCATCGTCTGTCCCAGCCGCAAAATAAACAAAATGATAATGACGTTGCGCAGGGCGGGCAGACTGACGTGAAGCATCGTTTTCCACCGGCTGGCTCCGTCCATGACCGCGGCCTCGTACAGCGTCGGGTCGATGGATGCCAGCGCCGCGAGGAAGATAATCGCGCTCCAGCCCGATTCCTTCCAGATGTTCATCAGCACGTACAGCGGGCGGAAATAACTCGAATCGGTCAGCAGCTCGATCCGTCCCCAGCCGTTGGCGGCCAGCAGCTGATTAATCGCGCCCTCCTGTGTGGAGAACAGCAGCACGGAAATGCCGACGACGACCACCCAGGATAGAAAATGGGGCATATACGTAATCGTCTGCACCGCCCGGCGGAACATGCGGATGCGCGCTTCGTTCAGCAGCAGAGCGAGAATAATCGGAGCCGGGAAGAAAATAAACAGGTTGAGCGCGCTCAGCACGAGCGTATTGCGGAACAGCACCCAAAAATCGGGATCGCCGAACAAGCGGACAAAATGGTCGAAGCCTACCCACGAGCTCTTCATAAAGCCGTCGAACGGCTCGAAGTCCTGAAACGCGATCAGAATGCCGCCCATCGGCAAGTAACGGAACAACAGGAAGAAGAGCGCCCCCGGCAAAATGAGAGCATACAGCGGGAGGCCGCGGCGCAGCCTTCTGCGAATATCGGACGTCGGCATTCGTTGCACCTCCAATGAGAAGAGGGAGAGAGCGGATACGGCTCTCTCTCCTCCGGCCTTATTTCAAATCTGCGTACAGGGCGTTCGTTTCTTCGATGATTTTGTCTCCGCCGCCGCTTCTCCACGCCTTCACCGCGTCGTCGATCGATTCCACGGGCGCGTTGCCGGTAATGACCTTGACGATGGCCGCGGTAAACTTCTGGTCGAGCTGAATGCCGCTCTTCGAGAACGTCTCGGAGATCAGTCCGGCCGCGGGATTCGTCCAGGCGTACGGCTCGGTATTTTCGAACCAGGCCAGCACTTTGTCCACGTAGGCTTTATCGTCCCAGAGGCGGATTTGAATGCTCGGATCGAACCGGCGGATAAACCAAGTGGACAAAATTTGCGGACGATCGTTGTCGAAGGCGTCCAGCTTTTCGTAGGTGTCGCCGTTTTTGGTGTAGTGCACGCCTTCGATGCCGTTTTTCGACCAAATATAGCCCTCGTCCGAGAACATGAAATCGATGACCTGCAGAATGCGTCTCTGCTTCTCTTCGTCCAGCTTGGCGTTCAGGACGATTTTCGTCGTGCTCGTGATCGTGTTTGCGAAGCGCAGGCCCGTCGGTCCGGCAGGCGGGTCGAGCTGAACGATGTCGGCTTCCGGGGCCAGCTTCTGCAGCGTCGGCACCGATTGCTTGTACACCTCGTTCGGGTTAACCTCGGCGATGCCGTTCGTATTGCCTTCAAGCTTGTTCCACGGATCGCGCTCCTTGTTCACCGGGAAATCCTTGTCCAGCACGCCGTCCGAGTAGGCTTGGCGCAAATAGGTCGCCAGCGCTTTCCACTCTTCGGCCTGCGTCTGCATAGCCACCAAGGTGCCATTATCGTCCTTCCAGCGGTTAGCCAGGCCGAAAGCGCCCTTCAAGTAATCGATGCCCAGAATATCGCCGCTGTTGGACACCGACATGCTGAAGCCGATCGTATCCGGCCGGCCGTTGCCGTCCGGGTCCTGCGTCGTGAACGCCTTGGCGACCTCGTAAAATTCGTCGACCGTTCCCGGCGCCTTCAAGTCGAGCTTGTCCAGCCAATCCTGACGAATCGACAGGTTGCTGCGGAAGGCGGGCGCGTACATCGGCAGACCGAATACTTTGCCCTTCGGGTTCATCATCGCCATCGCTTCGTCGGTCACGTTGCCGACAAGGTTCGGATAGTCGGCCAGCAGCGGCTGCAGGTCGAGGAACACGCCTTTCTGCATCCATTTGCTGTACGTGGCGGCATCCCAGATCTGGAACACGTCGGGGAAATTGTTCGATGCGGCGAGCACGTTCAGCTTCTCGTTGTAGCTGTCTCCCGGCACCCATTGGAACTTCAAGTCAATGTTGAATTTGTCGTTCAAATACTTCACCATCGGGTGATCGTCGGTCCAGCCGCCTCCGGCCGCCGTGCTGACCATCATCGTCAGCGTCAGCTTCTTCGAGATGTCGTCGGTCGCCTGCGAGGCTTCGCCGGACGACGACGGAGCGGATGACGAGGACGGGGAAGGCGACGAGGACGAGGCCCCTCCTCCCTTATCGCCGCAGCCTGCAAGAACCAGGGCAAACGCGGTGAATGCGCACAGCAGCGTACTGATCTTTTTCATTTCGACTCCTCCTTGGGACTATTCTTTGTTTGTTTCCCAAGTATAAATAAGGCGGTCAGCGACCGCCTTATCCGGATTCCCGATTTCTTACTCATTTTCACGATCTTGAGCCGCAGGGTGCCGGAACGGAATGCGCACCGTCACGACGGTGCCTTGGCCGACGAACGAATCGAGCCGCACGCCGTATTCCCGTCCGTAGCGGAGAACCAGCCGGGCGTGCACGTTCGGCAGTCCGAGCGAGCCTTCGCCGCTGGGCGCTTTGTCCGGCTCTTCCGTCGCCTGCTCCAGCATCGCCCGCAGCCCGTCCAACTGGTCCTGCGGTATGCCTTTGCCGTTGTCGGCAATCTCGACGAGCAGGTCCTCTCCCTCGCTGTAGGCGCTCACGATAACCGCGCCGTCGCCGCCGCGCGGCTCGATGCCGTACTTGACCGCGTTCTCGACGATCGGCTGGAGCGTCAGCTTCATGCAGGGAACGGCAAGGAACTTGTCCGGCACCGACAGCATGCTGGTGAAGCTGGAGGGAAAACGCAGGCGTACGATCTCCAAATATTTGGAGACGATGTCCAGCTCGTCCTTCAGCGTCACCTCTTCGTTCTCGAAGCGTGCCGTATACCGGTACACGTCCGCCAGACTTTTGGCGATCTTCTCGATTTTCGGCATATTTTCCAGGTAGGCCATGCTCTTGATAATGCCGAGCGTATTATAGAGCAGATGCGGGTTGATCTGGTTCTGGAGCGAGCGGATGACGGCCTCCTTCTGGCGAATCGACAGCTGCATCTCCTTGAGCTCGAGCTCGTAAACTTCCCCGACCAGCTTCTCCAGCCGGTCCATCATCTGGTTAAAGCCGCGATATAAATAATGGATTTCGTCGGGCCGGGCGTGGACCTCCGCGCGGACCTCCAGATCTCCGGTCGCGGCTTTGGCCATCACGTTCTTGAGGACGATGATCCGCTTTGTAAAACGGTTCGTAAGCACGGGCACGACGATCAGAATCAGCAGGGAGACGATGGCGAACGTCCAGACGATCGACATCCGCACCGCCCGCAGCCCGGATTCCATCTCCGCGGACGGAACGATCGAGAAGATGTTCCAGTTCATCCGGTTCGAGCGGTTGACGGAGACGTACCATTCCTCGCCTTCCCAGCTGACTTTGCTGGCCGTGTCGGACAGCGCGTATTGAAGCTTGTCCAGCGGAGTTTCCGACATCGACTTGCCGATCCAGTCCTTGTTCGGATGGTAGACGACGATGCCGTCCGACGAAGCGACGAAATGGTAGCCCGTGCGCCCCAGGCCGGTATCGCCGAACTTGTTGATCACCTTCTCCGGCATAATGTCCAGCACGAAGTGCCCGGCCGCCTCTACCGTCTCGACGTCGAAGATCGGCAGAATAACCGAGAATACCGGGAACGGCGCCTGATTCGGATATTTCGTATAGTGGGTCGGATACAGCTCGATGTCTTCGCCAAACGGCAGCGCAAACCAGGGCTCGTTCGAATAGAAGTTCGATTGCGAATAATAATAGCTGAAAATCGAGATCAGCTTGTCGTGACTGGACATCAGGAACATGCCGGCGATTTCGGGGCGGTTGGTGGCTACGTATTTGCGCAGCTCCTTCTCGATCGCTTCCGTCTCCTCCGGCCTGGCCGCCTCGCGGTCCCTCAGGAAGTGCTGGAGCTGCTCGCCCGCGGCGAGCGGGGCGGCGGATTCGGCCAGCTGCTCCACGTACGAGTCGATGTCGTAATTAAAGCGCGCCGCCGCGTCGCTGGACAGCTGCAGCACGTCGCGCCCGATCACGCGGCCGACCTGACGGTCGGCGATCGCCAGCGCCACGATCAGCGCCAGCATAATGACGAGCAGAAAGCCGATGGTCATTCGCGTCCGATAGGAGGTCAAAAACTTGATGTTCATTTCAAACCCATGCCTTTGCGGTAGTCGTTCGGAGTTTTGCCGGTCAGCGTTTTAAACATCCGGTTAAAATGGGGAAGCGAGACGAAGCCGACCATCTCGGCCGCCTCGTAAATTTTGATGTCCTCTTCCAGCAGTAAAATTTTCGCTTTATCGATGCGCGTATCGTTCAAATAGGCGATAAACGACGCGCCGGTGTGCTGCTTGAACAGCTGGCCGAAGTAGGACGGGCTCAGATTGGCGCGCTGCGCCATCTGCCCGAGCGTCAGCGGCTGCATGTAGTGCCGGTCGATATATTCGCACGCCCTGACCATCGCTTGCCTCGTATCCTGCCCCGACTGGGACACGCTGGTGAACGACCAGCTTTCCAGCAGCTTCCGGAACGCTTCCGCGGCCTCGGCCCGCTCGCCCCAGCCACTCGATTCGACTGGCCGGAACGAAGGGTCCATCCCTTGGATCAGTTCAATCCACTTGCGCTCGAACAGCGCTAAAATGGAGTGCCGGCTTTGCGGATGGGCGGTCGGCGTATTCCAGATGTGGCGCAGCAGGTCGTCCAGCTCGCTCTGCCTGCTGCGGGAATCCCATCCCGGCAGAGCTTCCAGAAACGTATTGATCCGCTTCAGACAATCGTTCAGCTCGCTCAGCATCGCCATCCGGTTGATGGAGCGCTTGAGCGCCTCCTGAAGCTCCTCCTGCATTACCGGCTTCATCAGATACTCCGAGACGCCGTACCGCACCGCCTGCTGCGCATAGGTAAACTCATCGTACCCGCTTATAATGATCGGCACGATCGGCATGCCGGCCTCGTCGATTTCCTTGATCAACTGCAGTCCGTCTTTGCGCGGCATCCGAATGTCGGTCAGCAGAATCGACGGCCAGAGCTCGTTCAGCATATGCCAAGCGTCCTCTCCGTCCACCGCTTCGCCGGCGAGGGCGAACTCGCCGCCGATGCGCGCGACCATCTCCGCCAACTCGCTGCGCAGCCAATTCTCGTCTTCCGCAATGACGATCGTGTACATGTCCTTCATCTCCCGGCAGCTAAGGTGTTCTCTCTATCGATGATAACCGGAATTTCCCCGCGGCGCACCTGCGCGCAGCTCCTCCACTTCCTCGGACGCAATGTCGTGCGGGCTGTACCGGGCCCTCCCGTACAAGCCAGCAAGCGCGCTCCGTACGCGGCGGAACCAGGTCCAATATTCGGCTTGCCGCTCCTTGTCCGAGCCGGCCGCGCGCTCCGCATGCCAGCGTTCGAGTCCCGCGAGCGCCTCGGCGGGCGTATCGGCGGGACTGAATCCGTAGCCTTGGCGAATGCCCGCCGCCACGGCGTCCTCGTACAGCAGCCGCACCTTCTCGGGATTGCTGAGCCGTTCCCACTCCCGCCGGGAATTCGAGCCCCGCAGCATCGACGCGAGCCTTCCCGGACCGGATTTCTTTTCCTTGCGCAGACTGCGCCGTTCCTCGACGTAAGGCAGCGCCTCCGTTCTCCGCTCGCGCAGGAACCACTCTCGCAGCGTCTTGAGCAGGCCGCTCCACGTCCACGACCGGTCCTTCCACAGCAGCCGGGCGAACCAGACGACTCCGATGGCCGCGAGCCCCGCGATAATCCAGAACAAATAGTCCCAAATCGGCGACGGCTCTCCCTGGTCCTCGCCCAGTTCCCCCAGCAGGTTCGGCCGTTCCATCGGCTGAGCCGGCGGGATAAACTGCTCCGGATCGATCCAGCGGCTGCCCGAATCGGCGATTTTCTTGGGCGTCAGCAGCTGCTCGCCGTAGCCGACCGTCAAGGCGATCGCCAAGATCCCGATGCCGACGAAGACAAGCGCGTACTTGCGGCTGGACTGCGCGACCGGACGGGTCACGATGCCGTCGCCGAGTCCGGCCCGATTGACCAGATTGCCGTTTAACGCGATGAACCAGCCGCACATCCACAGGATGGCCAGCACGATAATCGCCGGGCGATAAACCGCCCACGCCTCATTCAGCGCAATCGCGAACAAGGCGAAGCCGCTTACGCCGAACGCCAAGCCGAATTGCCGATGCCCGAACCGGACGTACCGCCCCCTCCAGAGAACGACGCAGAGCCAAATCAGCATCGGAAGGTGATCCGCGAAGCGGGCGATCCCGATCCCGACCAGCAGCGCGGCCAGCACGATCAGCGCCAGTCTTCGCCGCACGGCGGACAGTCCGTTCAGGCCAAGCCCGGCCGCGGCGCACAGCAGCACGGCCGCCGCCAATCCGATCTTGCCCGCCGCTCCCATGTTCGCGGAGAAGATCAGCGTCAACGGCAGCCAGACCAACCATTCGGCCAGCGCTCTAAGCCCCAGTCTTCCGGCCATGGGCGGTCTCCTCCTTCCACGTGCGGAGCAGCTGGACCGTATTGCCCTGGCTTCTGAGCGCGGCGACGAGCCCCGTCTGCTTTCGGTCCGCGAACGCCGTAATCAGCAAATAATTCATACCGCTCTTTCGCTCCGCAATCAATTGCTCCAGCAGATAAGTCAAGCCGAGCGCCGTGACGGGGCGGAACTCCGCCATCGCCTCGAGCAGAGCCTCCATCTGCGCGGCCCCCGCCCTTGCCGGCGCGCGGTACACTTCCGTTACTCCTTCTCCTCTGAGCCCGTTAAAAATAAACCCGGCTTTGCCCCCGCCCGAAATGATGTAATGCGCGGCGGACGCGGCGTAGCTCAGCGCTTCCTCGAATTGCTCGGCCGTGATGCGGCGGTTATGCTCTTGATCCAGCAGCTCGGCGTTCAAAATGATCGTCAAGTCGTTGTCCTTCATCGTCTCCCGCTTATGCACCAGAAGCTGGCCCGTCTTCGCGGTCGCGCTCCAGTTGACCATCCGGAAGGAATCCCCCTCCCGGTAAGGACGGATTCCCGCGACGTGCGGGTGATTCTCCATAATCGGACTCGCCATGCTTCTGACGCTCTGCAAATACTTCCGCGCGTCCAGAGGAAAATCGCGAATGTCCTTGACCGCGGGATAGACGACCAGCTCGCCGCCGGATTGGTGGCTTGCCGACTTGCCCGGAATGCCGATCCAATCGCCGACCGTAATCGTGTAGCTGTCCATCCGGTATTTTCCCCGCTGCGGGCATATAATTTCGTGCTTGCGCACGATTTCCGTATAGGACGGTACGCTGAACAGGCTGGCGTGGTTCTGCAGCCGGTCCCCGCGATGAATCGCCATGTCCGCCTCCCGCTGCCTGAATACGAGCTGCGCCGGAAGCATCGATTCCACGCGCAGCCAGGGCAGGGGCATCCGTTTGCGATTGGCAATCGTCTCGTTCATCCAGACCGACTGCCCGGCGTGAACCCGGAGCGCGCTGAACGATCGGGAATACGTCAGAGCCTTGAAGCCAAGCAGGTTAAAGACCAGCCGCTGAACCGAATAAAATACCGTCATCAAAAGAACGACCCAGACGATCGCCGCCATCGTTATCTCGACTCCAGAGCGGCTTCCGTCGGGACGGGGATGCCCGCGAGCAGACTGTCCAGCAGCGGGTGAGCCCGATTCGCCTCGCCTCCGAACGAATCCTTCAGAATGAGCCGGTGAGCGAACACCGGCTTTACGAGCGCCTTCACGTCGTCGGGGAGCGCGTAATCCCTGCCCTGCAGCAGAGCGCGGGCTTGCACCGCCTTCAGCAGTTGGAGGCTGCCCCGCGGACTTACGCCGAACGCGATGTCCTCATGGCTTCGGGTCGCGGCAACGATGGCCAGCAAGTAGCCGTATACGGCGTCGGAGACGTGAACCTTGGGCACCTCGGCCTGCAATTCCCGAATCTCGTCGCGGCTCAGCACGGCCTGCAGTCCGTCCAGCGGATTGTCGGCCGTAAACCGCTTCAGAATCGCCAGCTCTTCGGCATCCGTCGGATAGCCCATCGAGACGCAGAGCATAAACCGGTCCAATTGCGCTTCCGGCAGCGGGAACGTGCCGTGGTTGTCGATCGGGTTCTGCGTGGCGACGACGATAAAAGGGGAATCCAGCGAATAGGTCTCGCCATCTATCGTAACCTGCCGCTCCTCCATACATTCCAACAAGCTGGATTGGGTGCGCGGAGTGGCGCGGTTCAGCTCGTCCGCCAGCAGGATGTTGGCGAAGACGGGACCCCGGCGAAGCTCGAACCGGGCCGCCTGCTGATTAAATACGTTAATGCCCGTGACGTCCGAGGGGAGCAGGTCGGCGGTAAATTGAATGCGCTTCATTTCGCAGGCGAGCGAACGCGCGAGCGACTTGGCGAGCAGCGTTTTTCCCGTTCCGGGAACATCCTCCAGAATGACGTGTCCCTTCGCGAACAGCGCGATCAGCAGCTGCTCCAGCACCGCTTCTTTCCCTACGACGACGGAACCTACATTTTCGATTAGAGACGACAGCTTGTTCTCGACCGCTTGTTTATTCACGACGCAAAAACACCCTCCTCCGTTTCCTATATTCTAGCAATCGCGGAGAAGGGTGTGAACTGTGAGAATTCACAACTATTCGGTTGTCGTCAGGCCATCGCCTGAACCCGGCTGTCCTCGTATTCCGCCTGCTCGGCGCCTTCCTCTTGGTCGGCCGGTTCGTCCGCCAGCCCATAGGGCAGGCACATCGGCGCTCCCGTGCGCGGATCGGGAATGACGTCGGCGTCGATATTAAACACGTCGCGCAGCATCTGCGGAGTCATGACGTCCTCCGGGCGGCCTTCGTACATCACCGTGCCATCCTTCAGCGCCACGAGGTGCTGGGCGTATCTCGCGGCATGGTTAAGGTCGTGAACGACCATGATGATCGTGCGCTTCTGATCCTTGTTCAGCTTCTCCAGCAGGATCATGACTTCCATCTGGTGAGCCATGTCCAGGAATGTCGTCGGCTCGTCGAGCAGCAGCACTTCCGTGCCTTGCGCAAGAGCCATCGCGATCCACGCGCGCTGCCGCTGGCCGCCGGACAGATGGTCCACCGGACGGTTCGTAAACGTCGTCATCCCGGTCGCCTGCAGCGCCCAGTCGATCATGCGATTGTCTTCCGAGGACAAGATGCCGAAGCCCTTCTGGTGAGGATAACGTCCGAACGATACCAACTCGCGCACCGTCAACCCTTCCGGAGAGGTCGGATTTTGCGGCAGGATGGCCAGATTCTTGGCCACTTCCTTCGTCGGCTGGCGATGAATCAGCTTGCCGTCCAAATATACACCGCCGTTAGACGGGGTAAGAATGCGCGCCATCGATTTGAGTATGGTCGATTTGCCCGATCCGTTCGCTCCTACGAGCGCCGTGATCAGGCCGTCCGGGACGTGCAGGTTCAATTCTTCGACAATGCTCCGGCTGCCGTAGGCCAGAGACAGGTGACTCGTGCTTAATCGGGACATGCTCTCATCCACCCTTTTGTATGTTGAAAACGATTCTCATTAAATATCCATGTCTTGAATGATAATCGTTCTCACTTTTAATGTCAATGGAAGATGAGCAATTCGCGGCTGAAAAATGCTTAATCTCGGGAAAGCGAAGTTAGTTCTTTACCGTAAATTCCCCTTTGGAAATCACCCTGTCGCCCTTAAAAACCTTAAGGATATATTCCCCTGCTTCAGGAGCGCCGAAGTTATGGCTTACCCCCGGCCAATCCGAAGGAACGTCCAGCGGCCAGCGTTCCACGACCCCGTTGACGGAGCCTCCCCTGGATTCGAGCACGACTTCGACGTCTCCGCCGCTTCCCGGGAATTCGAACATATAATGAATCGAATCCCTTTCATTGAATACGCTCGTACGCTCCCCGATGATTCCGTCGGATACGGAACGCCCGAACTCGACCTCCGTCTTCCCCAGGATCGGAAACAAGATGAAAAAGTAAATAACGACGTATGCGACGACCAATCCGATCGATAGAAATACGCCGCCCCGGCTCGTCCCGCCCTTGTCGGCCAACGCTTTGAGTTTGGCGGGGCGATCCGGGAAATCGCGATTGATTTTCCCGATCTGCTTGTTCGCATACTTGTAATACAGCGCGTTGCCGCCCAATCCGAATCCCATCGACAGGGCCATGCCGACGCTGCTGTCGTTCAGTTCCAAATCGGCGGTTAGATCGACGACATCAATCGCCAGCCATAGGCCTACGATAAAGAATATAACTCCGTATTGCTTCCGGTACCCGAGCCAGAAGAAGGCAAGAAAAAACGCGGCCCAATTCCAACTGATCGCCTTTTCCGGAACGACGCTTTTGCCCCACTTGCGCAGATAATAATCCGCATTCCGACCTACGAAGACCTTCGTTTCTTCATCGGGATCGCTTGGCGGACCCGAATCTTCCGCGACAGCCGGCCGTTCCTCGCCCCGATCGGAGAATTCGGCCCCGCAAGCGCCGCAAAACCGGGCGTTATCGGGCATTTCCTTCCCGCACTGCGTACAAAACACCGTCAACACAACCTTTGCTTTTTCGATAGATATTTCCCTTTTTCGACAGCGCGGGAGGAAATTCCTTCCTTGGAAAATGGAGACGTAAATAAAGCCAACCCGGATTTGCTCCCGGTTGGCTTGAAATAACGGGGACTCGCGGCGCTTAATCGAACAGGTCGCCGAAAAGATCCATGACGCTTTTTTTCTTTTTCTTGTACGGATAGCGGCCGTTCTGGGGGTAAGGCTGCTGCGGAGGAGGATAGTGCGGCTGGGAGGGAGGGTTCCCTCTCTGCTGTTCGTATCCTCCCGGAGCCTGGCCGTAATACCAGTCGTTGTAGTCCTCGCGAACCTCTCTGACGTCCTGCATCAGCTTTTCCAGCTCTCCGCGGTCCAGCCACACCCCTTTGCATGCCGGGCAGACGTCAACGAGAATTCCGTTTTTCTCCACTTCCCTCATGCGGGTATTATCGCAAACCGGACAATTCATCCCTCTTCCTCCTTGTTTGGCGTGTCCTCCTCCTTATTACGTCGAATTCTCCCTACGGTTTCTTCCGGCACGGTTTGCTCTATTCCCGAGCCATGGCTGCCAGCGTCTTCAGCAGAACCGCCGCCGCTTCCCCTCTCGTGGCAGCATCCTTCGGGAAGAAGCCGTTGCCGCCCTTCCCCCGCATAATGCCCAGCCGCTTCATCTCGGCCGCCGCCCCGACGGCCCATTCCGGAATGTCGCGATCGTCCGCGAAGCCGGCGGAGCGGGCGTCGGCCGCAACGGTTAGCGCCCGCGCCAGCATCACAGCCATCTCCGATCGCGTTATGAGAGCGTCCGGGCGGAAGCTGCCGTCCGGATTGCCCCGGATCAGTCCCGCGCTTACGGCCTGCGCGACGGCTGCCCGGGCCCAAAGCCCGATGCGGTCCGCATCTTGGAAGGGGATAGCCGCCGCTTCGTTGCGAAGCTGCAGCGCCTTCGCCAACATCACCGCGAACTCGGCGCGCGTCACGGCGCGGTCGGGCCGATACGTCCCGTCCGGATAACCCGTAACGATCCCTTTCCGGGCGGCGTCCAGAATCGCGGCTTCGGCCCAATGACCGGCAATGTCAACGAAGGCGGAACCTGGTCCCGGAACGTCCGGTGTGCCCGGAATATCCGGAATATCCGGCGTGCCCGGAGGATCGACCGGATCTTCGACGGTTGTCGGCGGGTCTTCGGAACCGGAGGTTCCTCCTCCCGAACCGCTTCCGCTTCCGCCGCCCGGACGAGCGTTCACGCGCACGAGGGCCGTTCCCGCCACGGAGGAATCGGCGTGCAAGGCAGCCGTTATCGTCACGTCTCCGGCAGCGGCCGGCGTCGTATAGACCGTGCTGAAACGGCCGTTCGCATCCGTTGTCGCGCTCGCGGTCCCGAAACTGCCCGACGCAGCCGCGAACTCGACCTCCACGCCGGAGACCGGAAGCTCGGCGCTGTCGTAGACGACTCCCGTAACGGACACGCTGCTCCGGGTCCAGGCGGAGACGGGCGTCGTTTCGACCGCGATATGGTCAGGCACAAGGAAGCGCAGCCCGCTCGCGGCCGGGGCGGCAACGATGTCCTGACTCGTAGCCATCGTAAAATCTCCCGGAGCGTAGCTGCCCGCCGGGGGATTGATAACGCCCTTTACCGCGACGGACACCCGGGTATTCGCAGGCACGTTTTGCGACAGCGCAATCGTCGCCTCTTCGGCGGTATTTTGCAGGACCGACGCCGAGACAGCGCCGTTAATCGCGTAATTCAAGCTCGAAGCCGGAAGAATCGTGCCCGTCGGCGCGTGCAGGGTAATCGTATCCGAGCCTCCCGCCAGCTCTCCGTAAACGCCCGTCTCGAACTCGACGATCCAATCCGCCGCCGCTTCTGCCGCATTGGACCCGCCGACAACGCCGACGTTTGCCACGCTTGATATTCGCTGTGTCCACGTCTTTTCGAACAAGTAGTATTCGCTGTAACCGCTGAAGAGAACGGATTGTCCTCTTCGGCTGTCGAAGACCATATTGGACAGGCTGAGCTGCGGAAGATTCGCTTCCGTCTGCTCCGTCCAATTCGTTCCGTCCCAGAACCATACGTCGTCTTTGGGGACGTATCCCGCTTCTCCTCCGACGAGGATGACCTTTTCGAGGTTCGAATCGTAAGCCATGCTGGCGAAGACGCGCGGAGGTGGCGAGACCGCAGGCGTCTGCAGGTTCCATTTCAGTCCGTCCCAGATCCACGTTGTGCTCGAAACATAAGGAGCATTATTCGTATATCCCCCGAAAAGAACGACTTGGTCGTTTTTCTGATCGTATGCGATGCTCGTCCGATTAATCGTCGTCGGAGAATCGTTCGGATCGGCCGGGGTCGCCTCCCGCCAGCTCGTTCCGTTCCATATCCAGGTGTCGTTCAGGTCGCCGCCCTCGCCCCACCCGCCGTACAGCAGAATCTCGCCGCCCCCGATGTACGCCATGCTGAACTCGGTCCGGCCCGGGGGATAGTTCGCGGTCGTATCCGCGGGGGTCGCGTTATGCCATTTCGTTCCGTCCCATACCCAGGTCTCGTTGGAGATGTCGGGGCCGATGTTTCCTCCGAAGAGCAGCATGCCTTTGCCCGGACCGGCGTAGGCCATCTCCGCGTATATGCGCGACACGGGAGAATCGCCCGGATCGGCCGGAGTGACGTCCGTCCAATTCCGTCCGTCCCACATCCACGTATCGTCCAAATCGTCGTGGTTAACGTCCACCCCGCCGAACAGCAAAGTGTTCCCGCTATCTTCGTCGTAGGCCATGGCCGAAGCGAATCGCGCCTCCGGTCCGGGGGACGAATGATCGACCTCCTTCCACGGCGGCTGGCTGTACCCGCCCTCCGCCATAGCCGCATGCGCGGCAGGATAAGGAAAAGAAGCGCCCAACAAACCCGCAATCAACATCGCGATCCACCATTTCTTCGCGCTTTCGGACAGCTTGTCCATTCCGTTCACCCCATGATATAAATGTAAGTCTCTCTATTCACTTTAATAAATGCCAATAAAAGAATAATGAATGCTAATGAAAGAATAATAAAAAGGACCGCGCCGAAATCCCGGAAACCGCGCGGGAACGGGCGCGCGCGATTTTCGGGACCTGCCGGCCGCCCGTTACCCCCGTCTTGCCTTCATGCAGCGCAGGACGTACGAGCGCCCGTACCCCCGGGCGTATCGGACGATGCGCCGCAGCATGGCTTGATCGGCCAGCTTCGTGAACGGACAAGGGTCCGGCCGCGTATTCACCTCGATAATCCACGCCCGCTTGCGCCGGTCGACCGCGATGTCCAGACCGAGCTCCCTCATTCGGGGATAGGCTCGGCCGAAGCGCCTGGCAGTCGCATACGCCAAGCGGTCGAATTGCGTCAGCAGCCCGGCCGCCCGCTTCTTCCCCGCCGTGCGCCGCAGCAGTCCGCGCGCCTCGTGAATGCTCCCTCCCTGGCTGCCGTTCGTGACCGCCTTGCGGGGAGAAGCGACGCGGGCGGCTACCCCGGTCACCTTCCAGCCGGCTTTGCGTCCTTTCTGGATCATGACGCGGTAGTCGATCGGCCGGCCTCCCAGCCGCAGCATATGGATGCCCCTTTGCACCAAATAAGGCTTCCTCCCGATCCGCGTCCGAACCCATCCGTACAAAGCCGAGTAGCTGCGGAAAACCTGGCGCTTCACGCCGTCGCGAACGGTCCATCTGCCGGACGCGCGGTCGATTCGCATGACGCCGACGCCGCAGGAGCCGGAGACCGGCTTGATGTATACCATCCCGTGCCTGCCCAGCATCCGGCGAAGCGAGGCGGCCGTCAGCCGCCGCGTGGCCGGAATATGCCGGGCCAATACGGAGGAACCCTTCAGCAGCTTCGTCTTGATCCACTTGCTCGTCACCTTCGTCTTCCTGTTCAATTTCCTCGTCAGCTCCCTTCCTTTTCCCGTCAGGGTATCCCTCTTGCGATTACAATATGGGCCGCGCTCCCCGGAAGGCAGGGCGGGGGCCTATTCGAGAAACGAAGAACGCGTTCCGCTCCCGAACATATATTGAATGAACGGCCTGCGAAGGCGGAAGCGGAGGGATCGCCATGAGCACGTCGCCCTTTCACGACAAAATCGACCGGACCGTGCGCCGGTTTCCGTGGTACGGGCAGCTTCTCGCGGATGCGGATATCGACCGGTTTGCGGTCCGCACGATCGGGCAGCTTCCGCTGATGACGGCGGAGCTGCTGGAACGGCATTATTACAGCCGCGAGCTGCCCTATACGGAGGAGGAAGCGGTCGGCCGCGCAACGTCTTACCGGACGTCGGGAACAAGCGCGAACCGGCGGAAAACGATTTTCTATTCCTCGGAGGACGAGGAACGCTACGTTCGCATCAAGGCCGACCTGTTCCGGCAAATAATCGGGCCGACGGGAGCCGCAACCGCGCTCTCGGACATGGGCACGGGCCACGCGGCAAGCACCGCGCCGGACGTCTTCGCGAGAATCGGCGTCGCCGCCGACTCGATCCCGTTCGAACAGCCGATCGCCCGGCATCTGGAGCGTCTCGGGACGCTGCGGCCCCACGTTCTGTACACGATGCCGTCGATTCTCGACCGTCTGCTGGCGGCGGCCGACGACGACTCGGCCTCCTACGGAATCCGCGGCGTCATTCTGGTCGGCGAGATCGCGGCTCCCGCATGGCGCCGCAGCGCAGCGGAGAGGCTCGGTCTGGACGAGGCGCGCGTCACGGATACGTACGGCTCGATCGAGATCGGTACGATCGCCTTCTATTCGCACGAGCATGGACGTTACCTGTTCGCCGAGGGCATCAAAGCCGAGGGCGTGCCGGCAGAGGCGCTGGGCGAAGACTGGGAGCCGCTGCGGGAGGGGGAATCCGTGCTCGTGCTGACCTCGTTCGCGCGGGAGCTGTTTCCGGCTTTGCGCTTCGTCACCTACGACGTCGTCCGGGATTTGCGCCCGATTCTCGTGAACGGCCAGTGGCGGCAGAGCTTCGAGGCGATCGTGCGGCGCATCGGCCCGGAGCTTAAGCACGGAGAGAAAATCAGCGTGTACGATATCGAGAACGTCGTTTATCGCCGCTTGAAGGATGCCAACGTGGGCATTCATGTGCGCGGGAACAAGCTGACCGTGCATATCGGCAGCCGCGCCCCGGCAGAGGCTTCCGTCTACGAGAGCATCGAGCGGGAGCTGGCCGAGCGGATTCCCGAAATCGGCGCCATGATTCGGGGCGGCATTTTGGAGGCGATCCGGGTCGTGCCGGAGGAAGCTCCCGACGGCGGACCGGCGATCAAGCGCAAAAAAATCTTTTACGACTGAGGGGAACGGCGATGGAGGAGGAACACGGCCCGGGCCTGTTGAGCCCCGCGGACGCGCTTGACGGCATAGGCAACGCAATCGGACGAACGCCGCTCGTGCCGCTTCGCCGGCTGTTCCGCGATGCGGCGTTTCGCGTGTACGGCAAGCTGGAGATGATGAACCCGGGCGGCAGCGCCAAGGACCGCCCGGCGCTGCGCATCGTGCGGGAGGCGATCCGTTCGGGGGACATTCGCGCGGGGACGACCGTCATCGAATCGAGCTCGGGCAATATGGCCATCAGCCTGGCCCAGATCTGCCGGGGGCTGGGGCTGCGTTTTATCAGCGTCGTGGACCCCCGCACGACCGGGAGTCATCTGCGGCTCATTCGGCTGTTGGGCGGGGAGGTTGAGCTGGTCGCGGAGCCGGACCCGGCGACAGGGGATTTCCTGCCCGCCCGGATCGAGCGGGTGAAGCGGCTGCAGCGGCAAATCGGCGACTGCTACTGGACGAACCAGTACGGCAATCCGCACAACTATCTGGCGCACTACGAGACGACCCTGCCGGAAATTCTGCAGGAGCTTCCCCGCATCGATTATTTGTTCTGCGGCGTCAGCTCCTGCGGCACGATCCGGGGCTGCGCCGAGCGGTTGAAGGAGGTCGGGCAGCCGACGACGATCGTTGCGGTGGACGCGGCGGGCAGCGTGATTTTCGGCGGGGCGAGAGGCGGACGGAAATTTCCGGGGCTGGGCGCGGCCATGGTCCCTCCGATCGCGCGGGCGGAGCTGATCGACCGGATCGTGTACGTGACGGAACGGGAGTGCGTCGAGACATGCCGGGAACTGCTGCGCTCGGAGGCGATTCTCGCCGGCGCGTCCTCCGGCGGCGTGCTGGCCGCGATCCGCTCGCTGCAAGGCGAGATTCCGCCCGGAGCCGTCTGCGCGGCCATTCTTCCGGATCGCGGCGATCGCTACTTGGACACGGTTTACGATGACGAATGGACGGCGAACAACTTGTAGCCTGCGGGCGCGCTGGCCCGGAATGTCGGCCTTGCGGCCGCGCGCTTGGAGAGCCGCGGTTCGCGCGCCTTGGGTCGCGGGCCGAATACGGACGGGAGATGAGATTGACATGCTCTATCTGAACGACGAACATATCCGGGCGATCGGCGCGGATTGGCCTTCGCTGGCGACGCTTGTCGAACGGACGGCCGCGCTGCTCGGCACCTCGGAAGCGGTCCAGCCGCTCAAGCCGTATTTGCGCTTTCGGGAGCCGGGCAACCGGATCATCGCCATGCCCGCTTTTGTCGGAGGAGAGACGGAGATGAGCGGCATCAAGTGGATCGCCAGCTTCCCCGGCAACGTCGAACGCGGACTTCCGCGGGCGCACGGCTCGATCGTGCTGAACGATCCGGCGACGGGCGCGCCCGAGGCGTTCCTGTGCGGCAGTCGGCTTAACGAACTTCGCACGGCGGCCGTGAGCGCGGCGATGCTTCGGTCCTATTTGCAATTGGGGCGGCGGGAACGCTGCAGGGTCGGAATTATCGGCTGGGGGCCGATCGGAAAAGCGCACTACGACATGATCGCGGCCATGTTCGGAGATCAAGTGGAATGCTTCAGGCTGTTCGACGTTCGCGGGATCGATCCGGCAACCTTCGGCGGCGATCCGCGGCGGCCGGAGACGATGGCAAGCGAGTCGCGGCAAGGCGAGGCTTCGGCAGGCGGCTTATCGCGAAGGGAGACGGTCGTATGCGGTTCGTGGCAGGAGGTTTACCGGGAGAGCGACATCGTCGCGACGTGCACCGTCTCGCCTTCGCGATATATCGACGAGCGGCCCGCACCCGGGTCGCTGCTGCTGAACGTCTCGCTGCGGGACTATGAGCCGTCGAGCGCAACCGGAACCCGGGTTGTCGTCGACGACTGGCGGGAGGTGTGCCGGGAAAATACCGACGTCGAACGGATGCATCTTGAGGAAGGCCTGAAGGAACGGGATGCGCTTACGCTTCGGGAAGCGATCGCCGGCGACGGTCTTCGCTCGTTGGAGCCGGAGGTGCCGATTTTCTTTAATCCGATGGGCATGGCCGCTTTCGACATCGCCGTGGCGGCCCGCTATTGGCGGGAGGCCGTGCGGCGGGATATCGGAATCCGGCTCGAGGCATAGAGCGGGGAAAGCCGGGATTTGGTACACTGGAGCTGTACCTATATCTCGAAAGGGGTGGCGATGATGATCGTTGCCGTCAATACGATTCGCGTCAAATCCGGCCATGTCGGCGAAGCTGCCGAGCGTTTCCAAAATCCGAAAGGCGTCCAGCACGCTCCCGGTTTTATCCGTATGGAGCTGCTGACCGAGTCGCTGGAGGAGCATGACGAATTGAAGGTGTGCACGACGTGGGAAAACAAGGAGGCTTTCCAGGGGTGGGTGAACAGCGACGCCTTCAAGCAGGCTCACGCCCACTCGCGCCCGAAGCCCGAAGGCGGACCGGCCGAAGGACAAGCCGCTCACGGCGGGCAGCCGAAGCCCGGCGCAGGCATCATGCTCGGCGCCAAGCTAAGCGTCCACGAGGTCGTGTTTACTTATCCGGATAAGCCATAGTCCGGCCCTATCCTCGTCCGCTCTTGTTGGCCGCGATCTGCTCGGCCAGCTCGTTCAGCTCCGTCCACCGCTCCAGCAGCGCGTCGAGCTTGGCCTCGAGCGCCGTCTGCTCCTCCATCAGCTGCTGCAGCCGGCCCGAGTCGCTCGCCGCTTCCTCCATACGGGAGGCTACGGCGGCAAGCGACTCCTCGGTCTCGGCAATCCATCCGTCGATCTGCTCGAAATCCTTCTGATCCTTGTAGGACATTTTCAGCTGCGGCCGCTCTTTGCGTTCCTGCTCGGCAGCTCCCGCCGCCGATGATCCGGACGCCTTCGCCGGAGCGGCCGACTGCTTCTCCGCCTCCCGCCGCTCGGCATGCTCCCGGTACTCCGAATAGTTGCCCGTATGCTCGGTAACGACGCCCTCCCCCTCGAATGCGAGAACGCGATCCACCGTCCGATCGAGAAAATAACGATCGTGCGATACGACGATCACTACGCCGGGAAAATCGTCCAAGTATTCCTCCAGCACCGCAAGCGTGGCGATATCCAAATCGTTGGTCGGCTCGTCCAGCAGCAGGACGTTGGGCGCGCTCAGCAGCACCCGCAAAAGCTGCAGCCGCCTTTTCTCCCCGCCGGACAGCTTGGAAATGACCGACCACTGCACCGCAGGCGGAAAAAGAAACCGCTCCAGCATCTGCCCCGCGGAGATCGTCGTCCCGTCCGCGATCTTCACCTGCTCGGCTTCTTCGCGGATATACTCCATCACCCGCAGCGACTCGTCCATCTCCTCGTGCTCCTGGCTGAACCAGCCGAGCTTGACTGTCGGTCCCAGCTCCACGCGCCCGCCGTCCGGCTGCAGCTTCCCGGCGATCAGCCTGAGCAGCGTCGACTTCCCGCTTCCGTTGCGCCCGACGATGCCCACGCGGTCCTCCGGCACGGCGATATAGCTCAGATCGCGGATCAGCTCGCGGCCTCCGAGGCTGATGCGCAAATGCTCGATCTCGAGAATCTTCCTGCCCAGCCTCGTCGAAGCCACCGACACGTCCAGCTTGCCCGCCGCTCCCTTGGTCCCCTGTGCCTTCAACGCTTCATAGCGGTCGATCCTCGCCTTCTGCTTCGTCGAACGGGCCTGCGCTCCGCGGCGGATCCAGATCAGCTCGTTGCGCAGCAAATTTTGCCGCTTGGCCTCGGAGGCGGCCTCGCGCTCCTCCCGCTCCAGCTTCAGCTCCAGAAACCGGCTGTAGTTCGCTTCGTAGAAATACGCCGAGCCGCGATCCAGCTCGATCACCCGGTTGCTGACCCGATCCAGGAAATAGCGGTCGTGCGTAATCATCAGCAGCGCGCCTTTGCGCTTCTGCAGCATTCCCTCGAGCCAGGCGACGGAATCGTTGTCGATGTGGTTCGTCGGCTCGTCCAGGATAAGTATGTCGGACGGCTGCAGCAGCGCCGCCGCCATCGCCACGCGCTTGCGCTGCCCGCCGGAGAATGTCGCCACCTTGCCGTGCACGTCGGCGATGCCGAGCTTCGTGAGCGCGGTTTTCGCCTCGCTTTCCAGCTGCCAGGCGTCCAGCTCGTCCATCCTCGCATTAACGGCGATCAGCCTCTCCTGCAGACCGGAATCGCCCGGACGCAGCCCCAGCTCCTCCAGCACCGCCGCATGCTCCCGCACGGCCCGAAGCTGCGGCGAATCGCCGCCGAGCACATGCTCAAGCGCGGTTTCCTCCGGTCCGAACGCCGGATCCTGGGCCAGCATGCGCAGCACGACGGAGCGGCCGATCGCCACCTGGCCGGAATCGGGCGGCTCCAGGCCGGCAATTACTTTCAGCAGCGTCGATTTTCCCGTGCCGTTCACGCCGATAATGCCGACCTTGTCCCCGGTTTCGATGCCGAACGTGACGTTTTCGAACAATATTTTGTCGCTGTAGCTCTTGGAAATATTTTCAACGGACATCAGATGCATGCCCACATCAGCTCTCTTCATAGTTAAGATAAATTCGCTAACCGTATCATATCACAGTTCGGCTCATCGTTCGGCGAAGCGACGTACGTCCTCCCGATTTTTTCGCTTCCGGAACGCGGACGAATTTGACTATTGTTTCTGATCGGAGTAATTTGGACAATAGAACGAACAGGCGCAAAAGATTCGCACAACCTTTATCACGATCGGGGAGGACTGTATATGATATTCAACCATATTCTCGTTCCGTACGACGGCTCGGAGCCCGCGGGCAGAGCGCTCGACAAAGCGATTCAGCTGGCTCGCAGGGATACCGGAACGCGGATCACCGTAGCGCATGTCATCAATCTGCTGCCCGTAGCGATCGGCGATATGACCTTCGCCCAGCCGGAATCCTATCAGGAAGAGGTCAGGAAACAGGGAGAGCAAATTATCGAAAACGTAAAGCAGCAGGTCGGTGAGCTTCCCGGTTCGGATGTCGTTATTCTGGCCGGATCGCCGGCTTCGGCTATTCTCGACTATGCGGAGAGCTCCGCCTGCGATCTGATCATTATCGGCAGCAGAGGTCTCGGCGCGTTCCGGGAGCTGATGGTCGGCAGCGTCAGCCATAACGTGATTCTGCACTCGCCCATCCCGGTTATGGTCATGAAATAATTTCCGCTGTCCGCCCGAACGACCCCAGTATTCTTACCTTACCCGCAGGGCCTGCTCGATTGCCGGGCAGCTCCTGCGGGCTAACAGGGGTGCGACGCCGCTGCGCATCATGGAAAGAATCGCTCTCATGACTTTTTTCTCAATAATTTTGTAAGCGCTTTCTAATGAAGATGACGGTTGGAAAATAGAGCAAGCTTCGATAGACTGGAGAAAATAAAGCGATTGCGGAGGGCTCCATGAGAGAGGAACAAGAAGTGATCGGACGGCTGCTCGACTTCGCCCGGAGGGATTCGCGAGTGCGCGTCGTGCTGCTGAACGGCTCCCGCGTCAACCCGAACGTCGCGAAGGACGAGCTGCGGGACTACGACGTTATCTACGGGGTGACGGACATCGCTTCGTTCTCGCGGGACCAGAGCTGGATCGCCGCCGAGTTCGGCGAGCTGATGATCATGCAGCACAATCAAGCCGAGGAAGACGGCGAGGACTGGGAAATTTTCCTGATGCTGTTCGCCGACGGGGTTCGCATCGATCTTTCCTTCCGCTGCGCGGACGAAGCTGCGCAGATCGAAGACAGCTTAACGAAAGTGCTGCTGGACAAGGACGGAAGATTGGGAGAGCTGCCCCCGCCCAGCGACCGGTCCTATATCACGACGAAGCCCGGCGGGCGGGAGGTTGAAGAGGGGTTTAACGAAATCTGGTGGTGCTCGACGAATGTGGCGAAGGGGCTGCGAAGAAACGAGCTTCCTTACGCCAAGTTCATGCTTGACGTCATCGTGCGGGACGCGCTCGTGAAGGTGCTGAGCTGGCATGTCGGCATGAACAACGGGTGGTCGGTAAACGTCGGCAAGGCGGGGCGTTGGCTTGAGCGGTTTCTGCCGGAGGAGCTGTGGACGTCTTATGTCCGCACCTACGCGGACGGCGACCCGGAGCGTATCTGGGAGGCGCTGTTCGAGACGGGGCGGTTGACCCGGATCGCTGGCTTGGCAGTGGCGGACGAGCTCGGCTGCGCGTATCCGCTGGAGGAGGACCGGAAGGTAACGGCCTATATGCGGCAGCTTCGCGGGGAGACGTAATTCCCGCTCGCGTCGGCAACCCTGACAGTCTGTTGTCAAGGTTGACGTTTTATACTGGGGATACCGCTACCGACCGAACAGGAGGTTCGACTTATGCTCAATCCCTCTGCCGCGTTCCCCGCCGCCCGCGAGCCCGTGCTGGACCGGCGCCGGCTCAACCGGGCGCTGCTCGAACGCCAAATGCTGATTCGCCGCCGGAGCTTGCCCGCTCTCGAGGCCATCGAACATCTTGTCGCCCTGCAGGCGCAAGCTCCGACTCCGCCCTATTTCGGCTTGTGGACCCGGCTCGAGGATTTTCGTCAGGAGGAGCTGGCGCAGCTGATCGAATCGCGGCAGGCGGTGCGGCTTGCGCTGATGCGCGCGACGATTCATCTGGTCTCCGCCCGCGACGCCCTGGCGCTGCGGCCGCTCATGCAGCCGTCTATGGAACGGGGACTCAAGTCGACCTTCGGCAAGCGCCTTGAAGGAATCGATCTGGCCGCCCTGACGGCCGCCGCCCGCGAGCTAACCGAAGAACGTCCGATGACCTTCCAGGAGATCGGCGAGCGATTGGCCTCGGACGAGCGCTGGCGCGGACGCGATACGCCCGCTTTAGGCGCCGCAGCGCGCGCGCTGCTCCCGTTGGTGCAGGTGCCGCCGCGGGGACTATGGGGCGCAAGCGGGCCGGCCGCCCATACGACCGTAAAGACTTGGCTCGGAAGCGAGAGCGCTTCGACCGGACCGGATGTACTTGAGTCTATGCTGGAGCGTTATCTGGCCGCCTTCGGCCCCGCTACGGTTCAGGATATGCAGGCGTGGTGCGGACTGACTCGCTTGGGCGAAGTCGTCCGGCGGATGCGCCCCCGCCTGCGGGTTTTCCGCGACGAGCAGGGCCGCGAGCTGTTCGACACGCCGGATTCGCCGCTTCCCGCCGCAGACACTCCCATTCCGCCGCGTTATGTCGCCGAATTCGACAATGTGCTGCTGTCGCATGCCGACCGGACGCGGATCATCGCCGAGGAAGACCGCAAGCGCGTATTCACGATCAACGGAATTATTCGCCCGACGTTCCTGATCGACGGATTCGTCGCCGGAATATGGAGCGTCGTTCGCGAGCGCGCCGCCGCTTCGCTCGTCGTGGAGCCCTTTCGTCCGCTGCGCGCGGCGGATCGGGACAGTCTCGCCGAAGAAGGCGAACGCTTGCTGGGCTTCGCCGCCCCGGAGTGCGAGCGGAGGGAGATCCGCTTCCGCTAACCGAACGTCGCGGCGAGCCAGCCGGGCAAAAGCCGATTCGTTCGCCAACTATGCGGATCGGCACACGCGTTAACTTTAGACCGCCTCTCCTCCCCCTCCCCTTTCCCGCCAATTTTTTTGCCCACCGGAAGGAAAATGATGGAATTCGTCGAATCTCCAGAGAAGATCAGGACTTTTTACCAAGAATGGAATGAACAGAGAATGGAAGTATCCACAACGCGAAGAAGGCGAATTCGTCCCGAATACGTCATCGTCAGTTTGCTGCTGCTTATCCCGTTAGGAACGGCGACCTACTGCTTCCTGCCCCGCTACGCCACGTTCTCCGCGCTGGGAGAGATTTTGCCGGTACAGGAGCTCGGCGTAAACGGAAGCGTTCGTTTCTGTTACGTTCGCGAGGGCGTCGTTCGCAATCTGTATGAACGATGGGACGTCCGGCGGACGTTTCCCGATGCGGTATTCGCGTCCGCGGACGCCTCGGCGCTGGACGAGCTCGAATGGTCGGAAGAGATCGGCGAGGAATTGCGCGACGAGACGATCCTTCATGCGCTAGCGGTCGTAGAAGAAGCGGACGAAGAGCCGTGGGCCGAAGAAGAGAAGACAAGCCGGCTGGAAGAGCTGATAGAGAGGGCGGGCGAGTATTACGGCGATTCGCTCGGGCTGATGCTTGCGATCGGATTGTTCGAGGAATCGAGGAATGAAGACTTCTCCGACGGAGGACGTTACGTCATCGCCGGAACCGGAACGATGGAAGCGGATCATACGGTTGGGTCCGTGGGCGCTATCCGGGACAAGCTATTGACCGCGGAACGGTACGGAGCCGATTATTTCTTCGTGCCCGGCGATCTGGACAGATTCTACTACGAAGGGCCGAGCAACGAGGAAGAAGCGCTGCGCTCGGCTGAAGAGCTGGAACTGCGGCTGGAAGTCGTGCCCGTGGATACGCTGGAAGAAGCGATCGATTTCCTGAAACGACTAAACGGATGATCGGAGAGAGGAACCTTATCTATGAAGAAGCTGCATTCCGAGGTTTTATCGAACGTATTCAAAATTTTGCTGGCGGTGCTCGTCGCGTTATCCGCGATCGACCCGCTGGGCACGATCGTATATAGCGTCAGCGAGACAACCTATTTCGATTATGTCTACAACCTGGACACGTTTGTCTACCTGTTCGCAACAATTCTATATTACATCGTGCTGGTCGTTTACCTGGTCTGGATCTATCGCATACATATGGATATGCGAAGCTTGTTCCCGTTCTTCTCCCGCTCTCCCGGCATGGCGCTGGCTTGCAACATGATTCCGTTCTTTAACGTCTACGGAATTCCGTCGGTATTCATCCGCATCGGCCGACAATTCGACGGCGCTCCCTCCACCTCGAGGCAGGGCAGGTTCATTATCGGCATGGTAGCGCCGCTAATCCTTCTGCAGATTTCGGCCAACGTCGTTAACCGCTTGGTTAACGCGCTCGACACTGAAGTGAGCACGACGCTGCTGCTCGTATCCGGCGTTCTGACCACGGCGCTGTACGCCTCGTATCTGACGCTCTGCCTGCTGATCTCGAAAGCGCTGACCCGATCGGCTCGCCAAGCAGTCTCTCACGCGCCGGACCTGGACGAATTCTCCGGGACGCCCCCGGAACTTCCCTTCGAAGCCCGGGCCTGACGGGCCCCGTCAAGCGGCGAAAGCGCGCGGCAGGAGCCGGAACGGCTTCACTTCCGGCTGCTCCGCATCGCGGCAAGCACCTTCACGCCGGGCTCTCCGCCGCCGGCCAGCCGATCGTACTCCGCCGATTCTCTAGGGACCAGCGCCAGTCGGCCCTGCGAATCGAAGTGCAGTCCCCAGCCGTACTTCTTGGGCAGCATTGACGCGCGCAGGCAGGCCGTCGGCTTGGAGAAGAATGCGCCGCGAAGCTCCGCTTCCCGAGTCTCCAGCTCCTCTTGCGAAATTCCCTTATGAAGAAGATGCGTCCGAAACAGCAGTTCTTCCTGCGTATACTTGTACGGATGGTCCGCGACGAGATCGTATTCGATGCCCGGCTTTGTCCTGCCGCCCTTCTTCTCCGGCGGGATGATTCCGCGCTCCGCGGGACAATCGGGCGCTACCGTAATAAACGTGTCGTAATAGTTCCATTCCATCGCCGTTTGCTCCTCCTTCTTTTCTCCCCTCCATTATACAGGATAGTCGCTGACAAATCCGGTCAGTGATTGTCTGCGGTCCTCCGATTTATGGTTGCCGAACGCCTCTCACTTCATGCCGCTCAGGGCTATTCCCCGAATGATCTGCTTCTGGAATACGAGAAATAAAGCGATCAAAGGAAGAATGGAGACCGTCGCTCCGGTCATGATCAGAATCCAGCTGCTGGAATCCTTCAGCTCGCTGGAAAAGTAGAGAATGCCTACCGGAAGCGTAAATCGCTCTTCCGTCTGAAGCACGATAAGGGGCCAGGTAAACTGGTTCCAATTGCCGATGAACGTCAGGATGGTCAAGGCGGCAATGGCCGGCTTGACCAGCGGGACCGCGATTCGGACCATGATTCTCCATTCGTTCAGACCGTCGATGCGGGCCGCGTCCAGCAGCTCGGACGGCAAAGCTTCCATGAACTGCCGCATCAGGAAGATGCCGAAGGCGGTCATGACGCCGGGGAAGAGTACTCCCCAGTACGTATCCGACCATCCCAGCTCCGTCGCGATCAGATACCAGGGGATGATGAGCATCTCCGTAGGCACCATAAGCGTGCTGATGATCAGCAGAAAAATAACGCTTTTCCCGACAAAGGAGAATTTGGCGAGCACGTAGCCGACCATCGTATCGAAGACGATGACGGTGACCGCCGCAATAAGCGCAAGCAGAACCGTATTGCCGATCCAAGAGAAAAACGGGGCTCTGCGGAAAATTTCAGCGTAATTGCCGAGCGTCGCCGTCGCCGGAATAAGCCGCAGGCTGTACAGGTCTTGAGGCAGCTTAAACGAAGTGGCGATCATCCAGAGAAAAGGAAAAATGACAACAAGCGTGCCCAGCGCCAACAAAACATAGCTGGCGAGCGAGCCCAATCGGCTTCCCGACGGCCGGCCTCGCGCAGAGACATGGAGAGCGGTCCGCGTGCTCACATTCGTCGACCTCCCTTCGATCATGGTCAGTATTCGACCTTGCGTCCGACGAGCTTGAATTGAAGCAGCGTCAGCGCCAGAATCATGACGAACAAAATGACGGTTGCAGCGGCGGCGCTGCCCATCTGAAAGCGCTGGAAAGCAAGCGCGTAGACGTGGAGCACGATCGTTCTCGTCGAATTGAGCGGCTCGCCGTTGGTCATGCTCAGCACCTGTCCGAACGTCTGCAAATACGAGATCGCGCCGATGACGACGGAGAAGACGATGACCGGGTTGAGCAGCGGCAGCGTCACGTGGCGAAACCGGCGCCAGGAACCGGCGCCGTCGATCGCCGCGGCGTCGTAATACATACGGGGCACGCCTTCCAGTCCGGTAAGGAACACCAGCATCTGGAACCCTATGCTCTGCCAAATAATCGCCAGGATGACCAGATAGATCGCCTGCCGATGGGACTGCAGGAACAGCTGCGGCTCCAACCCCAGGCTCGACAGCGTCTGGTTCAGCCAGCCGTTGCGCATCAGAATCCAGCGGAACACCCAGCTGACGGCGACCGCGCTCGTCACGTAAGGGATAAAATAGATCGTGCGAAACAAGCCGCGAAACCTCCGAACGCGATGCAGCAGCAGCGCCACCGCGAGGCCGACGGCAAGCTGTCCGGGAACGCCGGCCCCCACGTAAATCAGCGTATTGACGATCGACTTGCGGAACACCTCGTCGCCGAACAACGCCGCGAAATTGTCGAAACCCACGTACGGCTTCTCCGGAGAAAGCAAGTCCCACTCCCGGACGCTCACGTTAAAAGCATAGAGAATCGGCAGCAGTCTCGTCCCCAGAAAATAAAGCAGAGGAAACGCCAGCACCAGGTAGATGAAGACGTAACGCTGCGCCCGGTACGGCAAGCGGAAGCCAAGCAGCTCCTTGCTCTTGCGGGCGGTCAGTCGAATGGCCTGCGCGATCATGGCGAATTATCGCCTCCGTTCGGCGGAAGCCGGCTCCGGGCAGCTCGCCCGGGCCGGCCCTCCCGCGTTTATTTTTTATCCTGCTTCGCCCAATAGTCGTCGTAGATTTTCTGGGTTTTGGCTACAAGCTCCTTGAATGCTTGCTCCACGGGCACGTTGTTGAGCAGCACCTCGTTCGTCGCGTTCACGATCAGCGTGCGCTCCTGATTCTCGTCGATGAAGAAGTGCGCTTTGCTGTTGTCGAGCTGCCGGATGAATGGACCGAGCTTCTCGTCGTTTACGTATTTGTCCTGGGAACCGACCGCTTTCTGGGCCGGCAGCTCCCCGACCCGTTCCACCCATTTCTCCTGAACCTCCTTGCTCGTCAGGAATTTCAAAAACTCCTTGGCCGCCTCCAGCTTGGCGCCCTGGACGTTCTTCGGAATGGCGTTCGCCCAGAAGGAAGCCGGAGCGGATTTCTCCTTGTAGGACGGAAGCGGCGCGATGCCGTAGACGAGATCGGGAGCGTCGTTCTTAAGCGCCCCGAGCCGGAACGACCCGTCGATGTTGAGCGCGGCATGCCCCGTCTTGAAGGCGTTGATGTCGTCGTTGTAAAATCCGTTAATGCCCGTCTCGTGCGTAATCGCAAAATCAAGCAAATATTGGAACGCTTCGAGACCGGCGGGGGATTCGTCCCACAGCACCTTCCTGCGGTCGTCGCTCAAATCCTGCGCGCCCGCCTGAGGCAGCAAACCGTCGCGGAACCAGTGATGGAGCTGCGCTCCCGGTTCCCATGCGAAGCCTTCGACGACGAATTGCCCTTTGGCGTCCTTCTCCGTCAGCTTCTTGGCCGCGTCGACAAGCTCCTCCCATGTCGCCGGAGGCTCCGCGATCTGCGCTTTGGCGAACAGGTCCTTGTTATAGAACAGCGCCAGCGTGCGCACCGCCGTCGGAATGGCATAATAGGCTCCGTCCAGCTTGGCGGCGCTGACGAGCGGATAGTAGTCGCTCTCGATCTGCGCCGGCGGGAAAGCATCCTCCGGAAGAGGCTGCAAATAACCGGAAGCTACGTATTGCGGCAGCCAGCCGTAATACAGGTTGATGACGTCCGGCCCTTTGCCGGCCGGAACGAGCGTCGCGACCTTCTGGCTGTACTGATCGTACGGGAAATTCGTCTGCTTGACGATAACGTTCGGATGAAGCGTCTGAAACTCCTGAATGAGCTCGTCGATCAGTTCTACTTTGGCCGGAAACTCGTATTGCCAGTATTCGATCGTCACCTGTTCCGCACTGGCGGCAGGGGAAGCCTGCGGGGATGCCGCCGCGCTTGACGGGGACGACGAAGCCTGGTCCCCTTTGCCGTTGCCGCCTCCGCAAGCCGTCAATACGACCAGAAGGGCGGCAAGAGCCGACGCTAGCTTTGTACCGTGACGCAAGGGTTGATTCATTTTCCTATCCTCTCCTCTTTATCCGAAATGGTCGATACATTCGGCAGGCTTAACAGCTTTCTAGCATTGTTGCCGAAGATCGCCTCTATTTCTTCCTCCGCGAAGCGCAGCTCGCGAACGACGCGAACCTGATCCTGCAAATAGCGGTAGTGATATCCTCTGGGAAACCCCATCGAATCGGTTCCGAAAATAATCCGCTCCGCGCCGATCAGCTCGCGGGTTTTGCGGAACAGAATTTCGAGATTCAATTCGTACGGCATCCACCTCGTCCACTGATTCGAACCCGACGTGTCCACGTACACGTTCGGACAGCTCCAGCACAGATGAAGCAGCTCGCGGAAGTAGCCGCACCCGAAATGCGGGATGACGAACGGAATGTCGGTATACTCCCGCGCCACGTTAAAGATCGCGAGCGGATTAATATTCCGATGCTCGACGATGCCGCCGGCGTGCCCCAGCATCCCGAAATGGATCAGCACCGGCAGCCCCCGCTCCGCGAGGAACGCCCAGATCGGGCGAAGCGACGGATCGTCGTACGAGATTGGCGTCAGCGGTCCGAATTGCTTGTAGCCCTTCAGTCCGAGCTCGTCGACCGCCCTTTGCAGCTCTGCCAGAGCGTCTGGCCCTTCGATCGGATGCGAAGCAAAGCCCGTAAACCGGTCGGGAGCTCTTGCGATCTGCTCGGCCAGTTCGTCGTTCGTGGGACCGGTCAGGAAATTCATGCCCCCGATATCGTATTTGTCCAGCTCGTCTTTCCAGCGGTCAGCCAGCGGTCTCACTTTCTCCGCAGGGTCCTCCTTGGCGGAATCGAAATCCCAGGTCAGCCTCATCCGCTCGGCCCGCGCTCTGCCGTATTCCGCGATCTGCTCGTGAGCTTCGTACAGCTTCGGGAAAGGATAGGGCATGTGACCGTGAATATCGAACACTTTGAATCCGTCCCTGAACATCGACCGTTCCTCCTTCCTATCCGCGCGGCCGCAGCCAGGCGGCCAATATTCCGTCCAGATCGGCGGCTCTGTCCTTCTGAAGCTCCCGCTCCCGTTCGAACCGCGTCCTCTCCCCGTCCAGCCTTTGCTTCTGCTCGCTCAGCGCCCGCTCGACCTCCTTCGGGCTCGGTCCTCCCCGCAGTCGGCGCACGGCGACGAAATGCCCGGGATCGAGCGCCTCCGCCAGTTCATCGGCGGTTAGGCGAAGCGGTCGCCCCAGGACGGCCTCCGCCGCGGCGTTCAAACGTCCCGGCGTCAGCCCGCGAACGGCCAGCCCTTCGGCGGCTGCATCCCGGACCAGTCTCGACACGATGCCGTGGCTGGTCCTGAACGCAAGGCCCTCCTTGCGGACCAACGTGTCCGCCAGTTCCGTCGTCGCGGCGAAGCTTGCTTCGGCCCGGGAGCGCAGCGCGTTCGCGTTCACTTCCAGCGTGTCGACGATGCCGGCGAGCAGGCGATAGACCGTCTCAAGCGTACGCAGACATCTCCAGGCGTAAGGCTGGAGATCGTCTTCGGTATCGACGATATCTCCGAACGGCGTATTGTGGATCATCGTCAATACTGTGGCGGCATCTCCCGCGCAGCTCGACAGCAAGGAGCGCGCATGCTCGATCGATACGGGATTGCGTTTCTGCGGCATGATCGAGCTGATCTGCACGAACGGATCGGCTACCCGGATGACCGCGAATTCCTGCGTGCACCAGAGCAGCAGTTCCTGTGCGAATCGGCCCAGATTAATCGCGGCCAGCGACGCCGCGGTTGTCGCCTCGCCGACGTAGTCGGCCCCGCTGACCGCATCGTACGTGTTCTCGATGACATCGCCGAAACCGAGCAGCTCCGCCGTTCGCAACCGGTCGATCGCGAAGCCCGAGCCGGTCAGGGCGGCGGCGCCCATGCTGCTGCGATTGCAATTGAGATAGGCGGCCCACAGCCGACGACAATCGCGGGCGAGCGAATCGGACACGGCCGCGGCGTAATGCGCCATCGTCGTCGGCTGAGCCTGCTGCGTGTGCGTGTAACCAAGCATCAGCGTATCGACGTGCTTTCCCGCAAACTCGATCAACCGGCATCCCAGCTCGAGTCCGGCATCCAGCGTTCGCAGCAGCTTCTCCCGAAGCGCGATCCGGTAAACGGCGATACCCATATCGTTCCGGCTTCTGGCCAGATGCAAGTTGCCCGCTGCCTCTCCCGCCGCCTTCGTCAGCTCGTGCTCGACCTCGAAAAATAGATCCTCGAATCTTCCCGTATAGCGGTTCGTTCCGAGCTTCCCCAGATCGAGCTCAAGCAGAGCCGCCGCCACGGCGCGCGACTCCTCCTCCCCGATCAGCCCTTGCTCCGCCAGCATGATCAGATGCGCCTTGTTGACGGCGTTCATCGGCGCGAGCAGTTCCTCCTGAGACTGCCGATAGATCGGCTCAAGAATCGCCTTGGCGTAGAACCCGCCGACAGCCTCTTCCTCTTCCTTCTTCTCGCGCTCTCCCACTTGCTTGTCATCGCCTGCTCTCTCTGCCAATCGGGCTTACAAAAACAAAAAAAGACCAAACCTCTAGCTTGTTTGGTCTCCAGCGGTCTGGTCGATATTTAATATTTATCATATTCCGATTGGTTTAGTCGTAATTATAATGTCTTATTCTAGGCTCTGCCCTTTGTTATGTCAATAACAAAATTGGGAATACCTCCTTGCGACTCGGCGGAACGCTGCTCCAGCGATTCCGCCGATGATCGGCCTGTTGACGGCTCCCTTAACACCGGTTGAACTCACACCTCGCCCCAATAAATCTCGGTGACGTAATCGAAGTTGACCGTGCCGTTCTCCTGACAGCGGTCGAACAGCTCGCGAAGCTCGCGCATCGTCGGCTCGTAGTTGGGATGGCCGGGCTGCGGGGCATAAGAGGAGGACACCAGCCGTCCCGCCACCCCGTCGAAATCGAACACTTGACGAATGTCGAACCGCGCTTCCGTCAGATTTCCCGGTTTGAAAAAATCGACCAGCATCTCATGTGAAATGTTGCGATGGTTCACCTGCCCGTAATCCGTTCCGAGCCCTTGAAGCAGCCGTTCGTAGCCTTCGAGAAACGGCGTTCCGCCGGTCAGGCGCGTATTCCATACGAGAATCGCTTTGCCGCCCGGCTTCAGCACCCTCCGGAATTCCCGCTGAGCCGCCGCCCGATCGAACCAGTGGAAGGCCTGGGCGGACACGATATAATCGTACGAGGCGTCCTCCAGCCCCGTCTCTTCCGCCGAACCGGATGCGGTCTTAAAGCGCGGATTGTCCCGGGATTCCGCCAGCGCGGCTTCCCGCATCGCTTCGTTCGGTTCCACCGCCGTCACGCTGCTTCCTCTCTCCAGCAGCAGTCTGGAGAAAATTCCCGTTCCCGCCCCGACGTCCAGCACCTCCGACGATTCGCTCAATCCTACGGTCTCGTACAAGTAATCGATCGCTTCCTTCGGGTAACTGGGCCGGTATTTCGTATACGTCTCGACCCGGCTGGAAAACCTTTCTTTGCTATTCATCTTCGCTTCTCCCCCATTCCAGAAATTCGATCCGGTTGCCGAACGGATCGTTAACGAACGCCCGCCGCACGTTCTCCGCGTCGCGGCTGTCGTCCGGGGCAATCGCCACGCCTCGATCCGCCAGACGCGCGAGCAGCGCATCAAGGCCGTTCACCTCGAACGCCGGATGCGCCTTGACCGCCGGAACAAAATTCTTCTGCACGCCGATGTGGACCTGATGGGCGCCGCATTGAAACCAGACTCCGCCGCGCGGGCGCAGGCTTTCCGGCTTCTCGATCTCCGACCAGCCGAGTACGCCGCCATAGAACGCCCTGGCCTCTGTCTCGCATCCTTCGTATGCCGCCAGCTGCACATGATCCAAACCCAGGAAAACGAACGACATGACTGTTCATCCCTTTTTTTCGTTCCATCTGATGAAATTAAGTTTCATTTTATTTCAATATCATACCCGATGTTCCATGAATAATCCAGCCTAAGCCCGCGCCCATCCGGACCGCCGTCGTGGGCGTGTTATCCAAACCCTCCACTAATCCGTCGATAAAACGAGCGAAGCGGCCCGGTTTTTGGTAAAATGGAGATCGCGAATCAGAGAGCGGGGGTTGTGGAAATTTGGACTATATTATTCTCGACATCGAATTTAACGGGCGGAAGTTCGCCAGCGAGCTGCCGATGGAAGTCATCGAGATCGGAGCCGTGCGGCTGGATGCGTCGCTGAACGCCGTGAGCGAATTTTCGTCGCTGGTCAAGCCGGTCTACTTCTCCAAGCTGAACAATTTTATCAAGAAGAAAACAGGAATTCCCCAGGACGAAATCGACGTCGCTCCGGGTTTCCCCAGCGTCATCGCGGATTTCGAGGCATGGCTCGGAGACGCCGGCTCGTTCCTGCTGGTCACCTGGGGCGGCGAAGACGTCAAACGGATCGTGTTCGATACGCGTATGCACAAGCTGAACGAAACCTACTGGACCGGTCTCCATTATTTCGATCTCTTGAAGGGGTATTTGCGCTATAAAAAGGTGACGAACGACGTCAGCGTCGAAGCCGCGCTGCTGGATCTGGACATCCCGGCCGAAGGCTCCGCTCATCGCGCGCTCGACGACGCCCGGATGACCTCCGAGGTGTTCCGCAAAATTTTCCCCGACCTGGATTTCGAATTGAAGCAGCAATACAAGGATCAGTTCTCCAATTCGAAGGAACGAAGACTGGTCAAAAACGCGGTTCGCACGATGCTCGCGCAGAAGAAACCGCAAACCTGGGAGGCTCTCGTCGAGAGCTATCTCGGCGAGAAAATTCCGCTGACCGATCCGCGCAAAGCGGCCGAGCTCCGCGATTATTTCCACTCCGAGCTGGACAAGAAACAGTGAAACAAAGGGCTATTCCTCGTCATCCGCCGATGACCGGGAATAGCCCTTCCGTGTTCGCCGTTATGCGAGAGAAAAACCCGTCCCGGCAATGGTGATAAAAGCAATCAAAACAAACAGTATAATAATCGCGTAAAGCGCCGTACCGACAATTCCGCAGACAAGCCCCGCAATCGCCATTCCCCGCCCCTGTTCGTGGGTCAATTTGATCTCTTTCAGAGACAGAGACGCGAATATGATGGCGATAATTCCGATCAGAAACCCGACGTAAGGAATCGCGATCGCCAGAATCCCCAATACGAGAGCCGCGATGGACTTGCCGTTCGTCTTCGGCGGAGAGTACGGCGGCGGCGGTGGAATATAATCGTAATTCTGGGAATCGTTCTTATGAAGATCCAAGACAAATCCTCCCTGTTCAAATGAATATATCCATTATACCCGATCCCGGGGAGAAGGAGCATTCGAAAATTTGCAAAACGTCGGCACAAGAGCCGCCAGGTTATCCCGGCGGCCCTTGTTCACGGAGCTTATTCCGGCTGCTGCGGAGGACGCCAGCCCCGCTGCAGCTCGCCGATCGAATAGCCGAAGTCCATCTGCAGGTGGGGATAGTCGGGGAACGACTTCCAGTCGCCTCCCCAAGAAAATCCGAGCTTCTTGGCGATGGACACGACCTCCATCCAATCCGATTTGCCGTTGCCGTTCCCGTCGTAGCTCAGGTCCCAGATTACGTCTCCTCCGGGAACCCGCAGCGCAAAATCGATGGCCAAGCCGTAGTTGTGATAGGAGCTGCCTCCCTTCACCTGCGTGACGATCGCGCCTTCCTCGCTGCGGCCTTGCCGATAGAGGGCGTTCTGTTCCTCTGCGCTGCGAAAATCGTCGGTAATGACGACGTCGATGCCGATGGCTTTGCTCTGCTCGACAAGCCGATCCCGCTTCTCTGCGACGACCGGGTGAAGGCCCGTCACGGGCGGCACCTCGCGGAACCATTCGACCGGCAGCAGTCTCTCTATCATTTTGACTTCTATCAGCGCATAGAAAACCGCAGCGGCCCCCAAGGCCGCCAGCAGAATTCTCCCTTTTCCGCGTTTTCTTGCCCGGATTCCGGGCCGAGCCCTTACGGCTCCGACTTCCCTGTTTATAGCGTTCATCTCGTTTTCCCGCTCCCGAATTGTGGCTTTTATTTCGTTGGGTTCCCTTATTAGGGTAACCAATCGCGGCCGCGTTATCCTTAATTTTCTCTTAATCTTTCATTTTCGACGGGAAAAGGGAGAATGCAAGGCCGGACGGGTTCGGCCCGCGGAGTTTCCGTTTGCGCGAAAATTCGTTAAAATAGACGTTATGGCAATCGAGCATAGAAGGGAATAAGACGCACAATGATCATCAAACCAAGAACTCGCGGCTTTATCTGCACGACCGCGCACCCGCAAGGCTGCGCCGAGCAAGTCCAGCGGCAAATCGATTACGTACAAGCCAGACCGGGGATCCAAGGCCCCCGCAACGCGCTTGTTATCGGCGCTTCGACGGGTTACGGCCTGGCCGCCCGCATCGTCGCCGCCTTCGGGGCGCGCGCCAATACGGTAGGCGTCTACAGACCGGGAGAACGCTCCGGAGGAAGAACCGCATCCGCGGGCTGGTACAATTCGGCAGCCTTCGAACAGGCAGCCCTGGAGGCCGGATTGAAATCGTTCAGCGTCACGGGAGACGCCTTCGCGGACGAGACGAAAGCCAAAGCGGTCGACCTGATTCGCAAGGAGCTGGGCCAGGTCGATCTGGTTATCTATAGCGTGGCCACCGCCCGCCGGACGAATCCGCGCACGGGCGAGCCGTCGACGTCGGTGCTTAAGCCGATCGGACAGCCCTACACGAACAAAACCGTCAACTTCCACGACGGCGAGGTAAGCCTGGTGACCCTGGAGCCGGCTACGGAGGAAGAAATTCAAGGAACCGTCGACGTGATGGGCGGCGACGATTGGCAAATGTGGATCGACGCGCTGCGGGAAGGCGGCGTGCTGGCGCCGGACGCGACGACGGTCTCCTACTCCTACATCGGACCGGAGCTGACGCAGGCGATCTACCGCCAAGGCTCGATCGGACGGGCGAAGGACCATCTGGAAGCGACGGCGAAGCGCCTGCACGAACAGCTCGCGGCAGGCGGCGGCCGCGCCTATGTCACGGTCGGCAAAGCGCTCGTGACGCAATCCAGCTCGGCCATTCCGGTCGTGCCGCTCTATATCTCGGCGCTGTACAAAGTCATGAAGGAGAAAGGCATCCACGAGGGGTGCATCGAGCAGATGTATCGCCTGTTCGCCGACCGCCTGTACTCCGCGAGCGCGGACAGCGTTCCGGTGGACGAGGAAGGCCGCATCCGAATCGACGATTGGGAGATGAGAGCGGACGTTCAGAGGGAAGTGGCCGACATCTGGAGCCGGATCGAGACGGCCAACATTTACGAGCTGACCGATCTGGCCGGCTATCGGCGCGAGTTCTTCCAGCTGTTCGGCTTCGAGACGGACGGCGTCGACTACGAAGCGGACGTCGATCCGAACGTCGGCGTTCCGAATGTCGTTTAATTGCGGACCAAACCAAAGCCCCCTATCCGTTAACATTAGCGGATAGGGGGCTTTATATCACCGCCGCATTGAACGGCCGGCCGCATTCCCCCCGGCAGGCGTCGCGCAACTTAATCCAGTTTAATGCGGTTCGACCCGGGAGCGACATCAACGCGAACGAGCGTATATGCCGCCTCGGTGTAAGGCGAGCGGGCAATCTTCGCCGGATGTCCGGCGAAGGTGCCTGTTCCGGCGCCGGTCACGTCGTCCGGGCGGCTGTGTCCCCACAGGCAGACCGGCAGCTCCGAGAACGCAGCCGGAGAATCGATGACGAGCCAGCGCTCGCCGCTCTCCTCCATCTCGACCCGGCAGGAGACGCCCGCCAGCTTGACGCGTTCGGGTTGGTCCCGGTCTCCGTAAGCATACGGTCGGCGGTAATCGTACCACCAGAACGGCAGCTGCGGCGAACCGTCGTAATCGACCTTCACCCCGTCCGGCACGCGCTCCACGAAGGCCGCTTTTCCCTCGGCGCCTTCCCACCAGACCACTTCCGGAAAGGGATCCTCCTTGACGTAATCGGGACCGAACAGGTCGTACTGGCCTTGGCTCGCCTCTCCCCCCGTCCCCGCCGAGTCCTCGTGTCCCCGCGAGAAATGGAATTTCTTGACCGTATCGCGAGGCGCATCGGCCAGCAAATCCCCGACGCAGCAGGCGATCTCCGGCGTTGCGGGCTCATGCCGCGCATAATATTGCTGAAGATGGCGCTTGTGCGCGAAGATCACGTCCCCGGCCCTGGCGCGCTGCGCGAAGCGGCTCAGCATCTCCCGATTGACCTCGACTTGCCCGTCCATCTCAAGGTCGTCCATCTGCAGGGTATACGAAATGGCGAAGGGAGATTCTCCTCTGGTCAGCCGGTTGTTGCGGATGAACACCTCGGCATACTCCATCAGCTTGTCGGCTGCTCCGTCTCCATAATGGCGGATGCAATTCAGCGTATCGGTGCCGTGTGCATAGAAGCCGGCATGGTTCAGCACCGGGTTGCGCCGATCGGCGGGGAAGATCATGAGCGCGTCCTCGCCCCGGGTTCCCGCCTTGCGGAAATCGTCCGTACCCGGATAGTAGGGAAACTCCGGCATACCGGCGTGCCGCTGCACCCATGCGGATTGCCAGAGCGCTCTGCCATCCGTGAAATCGTACTCCGGGAACAGACCGGAGACCCAGCGTACGCCTGCTTGTCTGCACGCGAGCATCAGCGAGTTGGAGGGACTGTATGTCGAGATGCCGGTAAACTCGCGATAGCCCCATTTCTTCCAATAGCTTCTCGCTCCCTCGATCAGCTTCCCGCACCGCTCTGCGGTTAAGCCATGGAAGGTCGGATCCGGCACGCGGCCCTCCTCGTCGTAGTTGAACCGATCCTGGAAATCGGGGTGAACCCTGTGAAAGTAGGCGCCATCGAAGAAAGGCACGACATCCGCCGCGACTTCTTGCTGCGCTGTTCTGAGCTTCCGGTGCAGGTACCAGGTACTGATGAAGGTATTGTCGCCGACGAGCATGAGCTCGAAATCCAGCGGCAGCTTATAGGCCTTCGCCTCCTTCATATAGAGGTCCTTGTGATTGCCTCGGGAGTGGAAGCTGTCCGCGAAAGCCGACCAGAAGCTGACGATGGTCATTCCGGGCTCCCATACGGAGAAATAAGCGCTCCGCGGGCCGTCCTCGGTCACGACTTCGGCATAATAATTGCCGGGCCGGGTCGGCGTATAGACGACCACCGCTTCGGCTTGCGCGTCCGATTTGGCGCGCCATTCCAGGGCGACCGTTTCCCGGATCGCTCGTCCCGTCTCCAGATACAAGGGGTAGATCGTCAGCGTCTCGGGCTTGTTCTCGTTTGACGACCGCTCCGAGACGGCAATGCGCACTTCCTCCCCGGGCTTGACCAAGCCATTGTCGATCCACAGGCTCATTTGCCATGCACTCCTCTCGCGATTGCGCTTGCAGGTTGATGGTGATATCCGCCGTGAAGTTCACAATCGGACAATTATGCTTTATTATATACGCAGTAATTTACAATGAGATTAACCGATATTGCCGAAAACCAGGACATTCTTGCTCTGATCGCAAGGAGGGCTGCGCTATCTCGATCACGGACGATTCGGAACGGTTGTTCAATTCTCCGGGCATGCTGGCCAGAAAAATGTTTTATTACGTACAGGTGGCGGGACATTATTACTGCAAGCCGAACTATCTCATCCGTCATAAGGGCTTTGACAGCATTCAGCTCGTTTACGGGATAAAGGGTACAGGGCGTCTCGTCTATAGAGGGACCGAGTACGAGGTTAAGCCGGGACAAGGCTATCTGATCGATTGTCTGGAGGATTACGAGTACGGGAACGCAGGAGAAGGGATCTGGGAAAAAAGCTGGGTGCATTTTCTCGGCAGCGAGAGCAGAGGGTATGCGCAGCAGATTCTGAAGACGGCCGGTCCGCTGTTTAAGCTGCCGGCGGACAGCGTCATTCCGGGTCATCTTCTGCGCATCGTCGACCTGTTGAGGAACGGGGAAAGACGGCTCGATATCGTCGCCTCCTGCATGCTGGTCGAGATGCTGACCGAGCTGCTGATGAACGGCACCGAGCCCGCGCCGGAGAACGGCGACGCGTCCCGGTACGCCGCGGCCGCGATCGCCTATATGGAGGAGAACGTCCATCTGCCGCTGCGTCTGGACGAGATTTGCCGCAAGGTGGGGCTTAGCAAATATTATTTCAGCCGCGTTTTCCACGGGGAGACGGGTCTTGCCCCGCTTGAATTTCTGACTCTCCATCGCATGAAGAAGGCGAAGGAATGGCTCAAAAATACGGATTTGCCGATTCAGGACATTGCGCTCAAGATCGGCTGCCCGGATCCGTCCTATTTCTCGCGTATGTTCAGCAAACATGAGGGAATTTCGCCGAAGCAGTTCCGCAGCTATTGGCATACGCGAGAAAGGTAACGTTCACGGCTGCGGATCCGGCTTAGCAGCGGTGTTACAGAAACGAATGAATGCCACGCAGGCGAAACAAGCCCAGCACCTGGCCGACGGTTATGCGAGCCGAAGGCCGGAAGTCATCGCCGAGCAGATAGGCCAGCATTTCGCCGAACAGATACGCGCTCTCGGGACGTTTCCAGTCGGGCGGCGAACGGAAGGCCAATGTCGTGACGAACAGCCTGCCTTGGCCGACCCGGGCTTCGAACGCGCTCGCCAGCCGTTTGACCCGGTTGAAGTTGTCGACGATCTCGACGATCGGTTCGACTTCGGGAACGGTATCGAGGCAGATAGCCGGAGTTCCGTTGAACAGATGATACCAGTGCCAATCCGAACGGCCGTCGTGCGGGAACCGTCCGAGCGCGGGATGCGGACGGACGACCGCGCCCATCGTGCCCCCGGCCTGCTCGGAGAACATCAGATAGTTCCAGAACACCGGCAAATACTTCGTCATCGGCGCATCGTACAGCTCGCTTTCTCCCGCCAGCAGCCACACCCGGCCTCCGCCGTTCAAGTACTGAAGCACGTTGGTCGTCAGTCGTTCGACGATAGCCAGCTTCACGCCCTTGCGCGACGGATACACGAAAGGATCGAATTTGGCGTTCGGTTCGAAGGAAGCGCCGTACAGAGCGGTCTTCAGGGCGGGCGCGCTGCTCCAGACCGACTCGGCATTCTCGTAGCGAACCCGAGGGAACGACCAGAACGACCAGACGTTGCGGATTTCCCGATCCTCGGCGAGCCGTTCCCGATCCGCCCACCACACCTCCAGCACGAGTTCGGACGCCGCCGCTCCCGCGGGCAGGCCGATTCGTATCGCGTCGATCTCCTCCACGCTGCCGCGCGCCGCACTGGCGACGACCAGTTCTCCTTCGCTGAGGAGAATTTCTTCCCGACCGCCTTTTTTAACGACGGTTCCCGCGACCGGCGCGGCAGCGCCCCGTTCTTTATCCGCAGCATCGCGAACCGACGCTATCGTGCCGCATTCGTCCGCATCCGGAGCATACGCTTTGCGAAGAAGACGCCACCCGACGCGCCCGTTTAGCTCCTGCTCCTCGCCGTAATGGGACAGCAGCACGCGAACGTCCATCGTCTCGCCCGCGAACAGCGTGCGGCCCTCGCAGGCCATCAGCAGCACAGTCGGACCGTTGAAGTCGAGCGCCCGCTCCGGCTCGATCGTCCCCTTGCTGTCCCAGAATACGTCGAGCAGCCCCGTCGTCGCATGACCCTGGCCCGGGAAGTCGCGGATGTCGAGCAGCTGCACGCCCGCCGCCCCCGGCGTCCGGCGTGCCCGCTCCATCGCTTCCTTCAAAGCTCGGACCTGGTGAACGCCGGTCGCTTCGATCCACTCCTCGACCCGCTCCTCCAGCCCTTTCGCCCGCAGCGTCTCCTCGATCGTCTCCAGCCACGTCGGCCGAAGCACGCCGGTGTACTTGGCCTTTTCCTCCGGCCTCGCGTACATCGTGAACTGCGCATGCTCATGCCCGAGCACCGGCTTGTCCGTCAGCCGGGCAACCGCCGAGAAATCGCGGTTCGTCTCAGGCAGGGCAATCTCCTCCGTCTTCAGCGGCACATGCCAGTTGAAGGACGGGATGAAGAAGTCGCCTTCGCGATCCTGCTCGGGAAGCTGCCCGAAGCCGGTATTGTCCGTGACGAGCCGAGCAGGGTCAAGCTTCCTGGCATACCTCACAAGCTCGTTCAGCCGTTCGTGCCCGTTATCCTCCGTCAGCTCGTTGCCCATCGAGAACAGAACGAACGAAGGATGCGCGTTCAAGCTTTCGTAGATACGCTCCAGCTCCGCCTGCAGGAAGGCATCCACCTCCTCCGGCGGCTTCCCGCCGCGCGGCTGATAGTGCGCCGACCAGTGCGGAAGCTCCGTCTGCACGAGCATGCCGGCTTCGTCCGCCGCTTCCCAGAACGGCTCGGGCGCATTCCAGCCGTGCAGCCGCACGTGGTTGAAGCCGTACGACCGGGCAATGCGGAACTGCCGCTCGTAGTGCGCCTTGTCCCAGACCGGATAACCGGTAAGCGGAAATACGCAGCAATCGACGTAGCCGCGCAGCCATACCGCTCCGCCGTTCAGCTCCAACCGCTTGCCGGAGGCGGTCAGCAGCCTCAGGCCGGTCCGCCGCGTAACGCGATCCAGCGTTTCCTCCCCCCGCTTCAGCAGAAACTCGGCTTCATACAGCTGCGGATTCCGATCCGACCAGAACGCCGGAGCGTCGCCCAGCGCGCAGACCAGCTCCGTCTCTCCATCCCTGGCCACAGGCGCAAGCGCCGAAAACACTTCGCCGTTCGGAGCCCGGAAGCGAACCTGAATCTCGCAGCCCGCCCGCTCCTTCTCCCCGGCCGGCACCTCGATCCGGCAGCGGAACGCTCCCGCGGACGGGTCGGGCGTCAAGCTCAACCGCCCCAACCCGACAGCGGGAAGCTCGACGAGCGCGACTCCGCCGGTAATGCCGCCCCATTCCGTCGCCGTATGCCTCGTATGAATGTGGCTGTCCGCCAGCGGCAGCCGCATTCGATTGTCTACGCGAACGATCAGCTCGTTGTCACCCTCGGACAACTCGTCGCCAAGCTCGTAACGATGAACCGCGGACAAGCTGTCCCGCAGCCCGACGAATATGCCGTTCACCCACACCTCCGTCGTCCAGCGAACGCCCGCCAGCTCAAGAGCCCACTGCGTCCCACCGTCCATCCTTTCGATTCGAACCGTTTTGCGATACCAGCCCGCTCCGACGTACTCCCGCAGCTTCGTCCACGTATCGATCTGCGGGAATGCCGGCTCTGCGCCGTACCCCTGCTCCTCCCACGAGCCGGGCACGTTGATACTGCCGCTCCCGAAAGCGGAAGCGTTCGGAGGCGCGTCCTTATACCGATCCTCCGGGTCCAGCAGAAACTCCCATTCCCCGTCCAGCACGGTCTCCCGTCTGCTCATTTTTTCTCCCCCTGGTCCAATGTACTTGCCTTCCTGCCTTGCTGTGCGGCCTCATCCGTCCAACGACACCCCAAATACGCCAAGAAGGCGGCGCAAGCGCCGCCCTCCGGATCAGCCCTTGACCGCCCCGGCGGTGAGCCCTTTCATGAATGTTTTGGAGCCGAGGATAAACAGGATCAGCACCGGAATCGTCGTCATCGTCAGCGCCGCCATCCTCGCCGCGTAATCGGTTCTGTGCACGATGCCCAGATTCGAAATAAAGATCGGCAGCGTATACCACTCCGACTTGTTGATCGTCACCAGCGGCAGCAGATAGTTGTTCCACGACCACAGAAACACGAGCGTCGCCAGCGTCGCCAGGCCGGGCTTCATGATCGGCAGCACGATCCGGACGAAGATGCCCGGCTCCGAGCAGCCGTCGATGCGCGCGCACTCGAGCAGGTCGTTCGGAATCGAATCGCGCATGAACTGGATCATGAAGAACGCGCCGAACGGGAACGCCGCCCAGACGAGAATGACGGGCCACAGCGTGTTGCCGACGCCGAGGTGCCGCATCTCGATAATGTAGCCGATCAGACCGACCTGCGTCGGCACCATCATCGTCAGGATGACAAACGTCTGCAGCCATTTGCGGCCCTTGAATTCGAACTTCGCCACCGCGTAGCCGATCAATGTGCTCGTCAGCGTCGCCAGAACGACGGAAGCGACGGACACCATCAGGCTGTTGCCGTAGATGTGCAGGAAGTCGGCCTTCAGCACCGTCTTCAGGTTCTCTTGCAGGTAACTGCCCGGGAAGATCGGAATGCCTTTGAACAAATCCTCGTTGTAGTGCGTTCCCATCACGATCATAATGTAAAACGGAAACAGCGAGAGCAGCGATATGGCAACCAAACAAATCCACATGAGAGCTTTCATCGCTTGTCCTCCTTCGGCGCCGTCAATCGGTAGCTAACGACCGAGAAAAGCACGATCAGCAGGAACAGCGAATACGCGATCGCCGAAGCATAGCCGAAACGGGTATTGGAAATGAACGATTCGTCCACGAATTTCCAGATCATCGTAAGAGCCGTATTGTCCGGACCGCCTACCTGGGCGGAGCCCGACCAGCCGCCGTAGAGCAGCTTCGGTTCGTCAAACAATTGCAAGCCGCCGATCATCGACGTCACGACGAGAAACACGGTAATGTTCCGCAGCAGAGGCATCGTGATTCGAAGGAACGTGTGCAGCCCCGTGGAGCCGTCCACCTTCGCCGCCTCGTACACGTCCTGCGGGATGACCGTCATGCCGGCCATGAAAATAATCATGAAATAGCCGAGATTGCGCCAGATCACCATCAGCGCGATAATCGCCCGGGAGCCCCAGGGATCCTGAAGCCAGTAAAAGCCTTCTTCCAGAATGCCGAACTTCGTCAGGAGCAGGTTGACCAGTCCCGTCTGCCAATCGAACATGTAGGAGAAAATAAACCCGATCGCCACCGGAGTCGTAATGTACGGCAGCACGTTGATCGTCTGGAAAAACCGTTTGCCGCGCGTCAGCTGGAACGTCCAATAGGCCAGCGCGAGCCCGAGGATCAGCGTCAGCGGGATGAACATCAGCATCATCAGCAGCGTGTTCCAGAGCGATTTGATAAATAAAGGATCGTTCGTCCAGAGCTGGACGTAGTTTTTGAAGCCGATATACGTCTTGGCCCCTATGCCGTTCCAGTCATGCAGACTGAGCACGAAGGAGTACAGGATCGGATACAGTTGAAACGCCGCATAGGTCAGCACAAACGGCAGGGCGAAAAGATAGGGCCACATGCGTGGCCCCCATCTGCGTTTGCGGGATGCGGCGGGCATGGCGTCGATGCGTTCCGCGTTCACGTTCATCCCCCGTTCTCCCGTCAATTACTTGACCGTCGCGTCGGACGCCTTGTTCTTGAACTCGGTCTTGAACTTCTCGAGCGCGGCGTCGGCCGTAATGGAAGCGTCCTTCGTCCAGAGCGGATACAGCGCGTTGAACACGCCGTCCACCACGGAATCGTACTTGGATTGGGGCTGCCCCTTCATGTCGGGAATGATTTCCTGCAGGAAGTATTGCGACAGGTTCTGTCCGCCGAAAAACTCGTCGTAGGCGCCCGGCGCCTCGAACAGCGCCTTCTGCTTCTCGTAAAACGCCTTGTTGCTCGTCATGTTGCCGAATGTTTGGAAATTGTACAGAGAGCCTTCCTCGGATTGGTAAGCGAATTGGACGAACGCCCACGCCGCTTCCTTCGCCTTGCTGTCCTTGTAGATGCCGACGGCGGTGCCGCCGCGGGCAAAGCCGACCTCCGGCGCCTTGACGAGTCCCCAGCGGCCCGAGCCTTCCGGGTCGTTCGCGGAAATATGCCATTTCGGTCCCCATGGCGCCATCGGGTAGAACATGAACTCGCCCTTGGCCATCGATGCGGACCAAGCCGGCGTCCACAGCTCGTTCTTGCCGAGAATGCCCGCGTCGCGCATCTTGAACAGCGTCTCGATCGGCTGCTGCAGCTTCGCGGTCAGATCGACCTCGCTGCCGTTCACGTAGTTCACCGTGTTCTGGTTTCTCAGCACGAGGAACGCGTCCCCCAGTCCCGGGAACATCAGCGCCTTGCCTCCGCTTTTCTCCTTCAGCTCGACGCCCTTGGCGATAAAGTCGTCCCAATTGGACAGCAGCTTCGCCAGTTCCGCCGGATCGTCGGTGCCCCAATATTGCTTGGCCAGGTCGCGGCGGTAAGCGAAGCCGGCCGGCGTAATGGCTTGGTCGACCGCCACCACTTCGCCTCTGGAGTTGGAGATGAACGGAATCGTGTAGTCCAGCACGCCGCTCCGGTCGAAGTTGTACGGCGCGCCCTCCAGATTGTCGAGCACGTCCAGATCGAACAGCTTGCCGCGGTAGGCTTCCTCGCCCAGAATCACGTCCGGCACGTCGGAGCCGGAGGCGATGCCGCTCTGCAGCTTCTGCAGGTAATCGTTCGGATTGACGACGGTGACCTCGACCTTGATGTTCGGGTATTTCTTGTTAAACTCCGGGATCATGCCGTTCTGGAACGTTTCGTCCCAATCCCATACCTTGACGGTGCCGCTGAGCTGCGTCGGATCGGCCGGAGCCGAAGCGGACGGAGAAGCGCCGCCGCTGGCCGCGGGCGAAGAAGCCGACGGAGACGCTTCATTGCCGTTGCCGCCGCAAGCCGCGAGCAGCCCCGCCAGCAATGCGAAAGATGTGAAACCGCCCACCCATTTGCCAAGCTTTCTGTTGTTCACGATGGTGAGTCCCCCCAAGAAAGATGTTGTAAGTACTTGCACCGTTATCGTACCCCGGGGGCCTTCCGCTCCGTAATCGGTCAAAACGGCGATTTCGTATAAAATCCGGCGATCACGGTGTCTCCCCGCCGGCCTCCTCCGTCTCGCTCCAGGGGAGCGCGATCCGCACGAGCGTGCCCTGTCCGGGCTCTCCGAGCGCTTCCAGCCGGGCGGAAGCGCCGAAATGCGTCTTCAGCCGCTCCCGGATATTGGACAGGCCGATGCCCCGCGTGCGTTCCGGTCCCTGGCCGACGCGCACCGTCCACTCCTCCTCGGGAACGTCCATCCCCCGCCCGTTGTCCTCCACTTCCAGACAGAATCTTTCTCCGTCCCGATACGCACGTACGACGATCGTTCCCTCTTCCCGATCCGACGGGATAATGCCGTGGACGATCGCGTTCTCGACGAGCGGCTGCAGCGCCATCCGGGGAACCGATCGTCCGAGCAGCTCGTCCTCGATCTCCCAATCCAGCCGGAACCGGCCGGGATAGCGGGTCTGCTGAATAACCGCGTACTTGTCGACGATCCGTTTCTCCTCGGCCAGCGGCGCCCGAACGGCCCCTTCCCCCGTCTTGATCGTGTCCTGGAGAATGGCGATGAGCGCCTGCGTCACCTCGGCCGCCTCCCCGCCGCGGCCGGCATGGGACAAATAGATGACCGTATTCAAAGTATTGTACAGAAAATGCGGATTGATCTGCGCCATCAGCAGGTCGATCTGCATTTGCCGCTTCACCGCCTCGTTCCGCACGGACGTTTCCATCAGCCCCTTCAGATCCTCGACCATCCGGTTGAAGCCGCTGCCGAGAATCTCCAGCTCGTCGCCGCTGCGAATGCGCACGCTCGTCCCCAGGTCGCCCACGGCGACCCGCTTCATCGCGTTCGTCAGCCGAATGAGCGGCTTCGTCAGATTGACGATAATCGGCAGCATGACGATAAGCGTCACGACGATGCCCGTGGCGATAATGACGAGGTAGAAAAAGAAGACGCGGTTGATCTTCTCGAACAGCTTGCTCTTGGACAGCAGCGCCGCCTGCCGCCAGCCCTGGTTCATCGCTTCTTCGGTCAGCACGATCCGCTTGCCGTCCTCGGCGAACGTCTCTCCGGAGGCGAGCGCTTCGGCCATGAAGACGCGATCCGGTTCCGGCAGGCTGCCGTTGGAAGCATGGAGCAGCTCGTCCGCGCCCGTGAACAGCTCGATCTGCTCGAAGTCCCGGGCGCTCTGCAGGAACACGTTGGCCAGCTCCGAGTAGGCGATGTCGATGACCAGATAGCTCTCCTCGGCCGCGTTTTGCCCGATGGGGCGGTACTTGACCACGTAGCTGAACGCCTGGCGATTGCCGCTGATGAAGAAGAACGGATGAGGCTCGCTGTACCCGTTGCGGACGCCCTTCATTTTCAGAAACCAATCCTGCTTCAGGTACTCTGCGAAATAGTCCTCGTAGCCGGCGTAATTCGAGTAGGTTTCCCCGTTCGGCGGAGCGATGACGACGTTCAGAATAAAGTTGCTGAGCGCCACGAACCGGCCGAGCTTCTCCTGAACCGCCTGCTTGCGAAAATAATTCTCCTCCACGCTCGCGCTCGGCGGCGCATAGATCAGCTCGGTCATCTCCTCGTCGGAAACGATGTATTCGGCGGTCTTGACGACCTGCTCCTGGATTTTCTTGAGCTGGAACGAGATTTGCGCCAGCTTCGTCCGGCTGTCCTTGATCGACTGCTCGCGAATGATGCCCTTGGCGTAATCGTAGATGAAAAAGCCGCTCACGATCAGCGAGAGCGAGACGACGAGCACCGTGCTGGCGATAATCTTGGTGCGAATTTTCATGCGCATCGCCGGTTCACCTGCGCTTCTCCATATAATCGAGCGGGGTCATGCCCGTCGTCTTGCGGAACACCTGGCTGAAATATTGCCCGTTGCGGTAGCCGACGCGCTCGGCGATCTCGTACACCTTCAGCGCGCCTTCGTCGAGCAGCCGCCTGGCCCGCTCCATCCGAATGTCCGTCAGCCGGTCGAGCACCGTCTTGCCCGTCTCTTCCTTGAACACATGGCGGAGATGGTCGCGGCTGATTCCGATCTCCCTGGCGACCGCGTCGGCGTCGACGTCCGGGTCGGCGTAGTTCATCTCCAAATAATCGAGCGCCTGGCGCACCTTCCGCGACACGGCGGGCCCTTCCGCATCCGCAGCCGGAAGTCGGCCCAGCTCCGCTTGGAACCAGGAGAGAATGCCTTCGAGCGAAGTCCATTCCGCCCGTTCTTCCTCACGCGCCTCCGCGAGCGGCGGCAGCCCGGCCTGGGCGCGGCTCCGGTTCAGCGCGGCGACCGTCTGCCGGCACAGATCGGCGAAGCCGTCGCCATCCCGCGTCTTCGCCGCCCGCTCGAACGCAGCCGCCAACGCTTCGGCGGCCTCCTTGGTCTTGCGTTCCGCGAGCAGCCCCCGAACCGCCGCCGCGTCATCTTCCCACGCCCACGGGAATGCTTCCTTAGCCTCTCCCAGCCGCAGATCGTTGAGCCGCACAAGAAAGCGCGGCCCATGGAAGAACCCCCGCTCCAGCTGCTTCATCGCTTCGCCCAGCCTGCCGGGCGCCTCCGTCCGGCTCGCCAAGCCGTAGGCCAACGCCGCCGATACGGTCGTGCCGGTCAACCTTTCCAGCGTCCGCACGGCTTCCGCCGTTTTCCGCTCCAGCTCCTCCCGCATCTTCCCTTCGCCCCGGACCGCGTTGTCACCGTACACCAGCACGTAATAGCCGCCCAGAAACCGGACCGCCGCCAGCAATCCGTCCGCTTCGTCCTCCGTCCATTCCGCGGGCAGCTCGTCCGCTGGCCGGGCCGCTATGGGCAGCACCGGAAAAGGCCGATCCGGCTGCAGCACCGTTAACTGGAGCCGGTCGTACCTCTCGCCGGCCCCGGCCGTCGCCTTCCGCCACTGCTCGTCCGTCAGCGTCCGTCCGCCCAGCCAATCGACGAGCAGCCTGCCCCGGTCGTGCTTGCGCGCCCGGCGCTCGCCTTCGATCTCCTCCCGCAAGCCGCCCAACTCGCGCTTGACCGTCTCGGCGTCCATCTCGTGCTTGATCCAGTAGTTCGCCACGCCCAGCTTGAGCGCTTCCTTGGCGTATTCGAACTCCTTGTAGGAGGTGAGCAGCACGATTTTCGGCGCCGTCCCTTCCTCCAGCAATGCCTTGCTCAACGCCAGCCCGTCCATGCCGGGCATGACGATGTCCGCGATCACCAGCTCCGGACGGTGCTCCCTGGCCAGCCGCAGCGCCTCCGCCGGCCTTGTTGCCGTGCAGACGATCTCGTAGCCGAGGCTCTGCCAGGAAATCAGCCCGCGCATATGCTCGATCGCCAGCACCTCGTCGTCCACCAGCATTACCTTTACCGGATTCATTCGCTTATCCCCCTTCTTTGGCTATCTTGAGCCGCCTAACCCTTCGGGATCTGCCTATACTTCGTGGGGGACAGCCCCATCATCTGCTTGAACAGCCGGGAAAAATAATACGGGTCAGACAGACCGACCGAGGCCGCGATCTGCTTGATGCCCAGGTCGGTCAGGTCGAGGAGCCGAGCGGCGCGCTGCATCTTCATCCGCAGAAAATACTCGATCGGCGGAAAGCCCGTCTCCTGCTTGAACAGATAGATCAGATGCTGCTTGGATACGCCCGCCTGCTTGGCGAGCTCCGGCAGCTTGATCGATTCCTCCGCATGGTCCGCCATGTATCGCAGCGCCTTCTCCAGGCCGCTGTCCTTCCTTCTCCCGCGCGCCGCAGACTCCGTGGCGATGCCGATTCCGCTAAGCAGATGCCGAACCGCCTGACTGACGTGAACGTGCGCGCCGGTCGCGTAAGCGCGCTCGGCCAGCATGTCGTAGCAGTGCCGGAACGTCTCGACGAAGCTTCCGTACACCCCGATCGGCAGCGGCAGAGGGCCGCGATCCAGCTCGTACTGCGCGATCAGCGCCGCGGCGTGCTCTCCTTTGACATGAAACCAGTATATGCTCCATGGCTCTCTCTCCGAGGCTCCATAGCGATGCGGCGTATCGGCCGGGATTACGTACAGATGGCGGGCGGTCAGCTTCGTTCTGACGCCGCTGCCCGTCAGCACGATCTCGCCCTCTCCTTCGGCGCAGAGCAGGACGATATGCGCGTCGCTGCCCTCGTCCCTTTCCCGATAATGGTAACGCGCGCTCGGAAAATAGCCGATATCGCTCACGAACAGCTGACGAGTCAGCTCAGCCTCCGCCAATTCTCTCTGCAAATATTCCGGAAGCACGAGCAGCAGCTCGCTCTCGAAGCCGTCCGGCTTCAGCAGCTCCTCCACGGGGAACCCTCCTCTTTTTCGCCATAAATAAGAATATCATCCATCACGATCCGCATTCCGTCAACCTTGACCAAGCACCGGGCGTCGGCGGCATCCGTCAGACCGGCTTATCGTCCCCTGCGCATGTCCCTCATCCTCGTCCTCGGCTTCGGCAATTGCGAACGTTCGCCGCGGTTCGACAGGATGTGAGATTTATCACAGAAAAATAATGGTATATACGGTATAGGTAGGTATACCCGTTTTCCCTTATTTGGAGGTGCGCGAATGTGCTTTGAAATGACCTCTCAGGAAGAACGAATTACCGTCCTGCTGTCCGGAGCGATCGGCGTCAAGGAAGCGGCCGGGATTCGCCAGCAGCTGTTCCCGTTGATCCGGCAAAGCTCTGTCGACATCTCCTTTCAACTCGGCCAAGTAACGGACATGGACAGCTCGGGACTGGGACTGCTGCTGGCCGTCAAGAAGATCGCCTCCGACAATCGCGCGAACGTCATCTTCCACGACATTCCGGATTCGCTGAGAGAACGTTTCCGCCTGACCGGAATTTGGGGCTGATCGGCTGCCAAGGAGAGAACGCAGAAGGGGGGCTCTATCATGACTCGACACTCTTATACCCGCAAGCTGCGCACGATACCCGAGCATCTGGCGCTGCCTTTCGCCAGAATTTTTCGCGATTCGCAGGAAGCGATTATGGTCACCGACTGCTTCTCCAGAATCGTCAGCGTCAATCCGGCCTTCACCGCCGTAACCGGCTATGCCGAGGAGGAGGTGATCGGCCGCACTCCGAGCCTGTTGAAGTCGAACGTGCAGGATCCCGATTTCTATGTCGATATGTGGGCTTCCATTCATAAGGACGGCAATTGGCAGGGGGAGATTTGGAACCGCAGAAAAAACGGAGAAGTATTCCCCGAATGGCTGTCCATCAGCTCGGTGAAGGACGATCACGGAAGGCTCATCAATTACGTCGGCATGTTCTCCGACATTACAACGCGCAAGGACACGCTGTCCAAGCTTCGTCTGCACGCCCAAGTATTCAGCAATGCCAGCGAAGGCATCATGATTACGGACGAGCAGCTTCGGATTCTGTCCGTCAACCAGGCGTTCGCGTCCGTGACCGGATATACGGAAGCCGAGGCGGTCGGACATACTCCCCATCTGCTGAATTCCGGCGTTCAAAATCCGTATTTCTACATTCGGATGTGGGAAAGAATCCACTCGACCGGCCATTGGGAAGGCGAAATCTGGAACCGCAGGAAAAACGGCGAGATCTACCCCGAATGGCTCTCCATTACGACGCTCAGGGACGAGCACGGACGGATCACGAATTACCTCGGCATGTTCACTGACATCACGGAGCGCAAGCAATCCGAAGAACATCTGAAATATTTGGCCCATTTCGACAAGCTGACCGGGCTCCCCAACCGGACGCTGCTGCACGAGCTGGTGCGGGAGACGGACGCGGAGCCGGGGGCGGCGGAACGCAAAATGGCCGTTTTCTTCATCGACCTGGACCGGTTCAAGAAGGTGAACGATTCTCTGGGCCACAGCGTCGGGGACAAGCTGCTTCAGCAGGCGGCGGGACGTCTGAAGTCGGTCACCGCCGAGCGGGACATCTTCTCCCGGCTCGGAGGCGACGAGTTCATCCTCGTCCAGCGGAACCCGAGTTCTCCCGGCGATGCCCTCGCCTATGCAAAGCGCCTGATCTCCGCCATGAAGCTTCCTTTTGTCGTCGACGACAACGAGCTGTATATCAGCGCCAGCATCGGAATCAGCCTGTCGCCCGAGCATGGAGAAGATTTCGAAACGCTGGTGAAGCATGCCGATCTGGCGATGTACGAGGCGAAAATTCGGAAGACGGGCTGCCGGCTGTTCAACTCCGGCATTCGGGACACCTTCCAGCGCAAGCTTGTCCTGGAGAACGAGCTGCGATGGGCCATCGACAAGGGCCAGCTTCGCTTGCATTATCAGCCCCAGGTCAACGCCATTACGGGCCGGATGGAGGGGATGGAAGCCTTGCTCAGATGGAAGCATCCGACGCTCGGCGAAGTGTCTCCGGGAGAGTTCATTCCGATCGCGGAGGAAACCGGAAGCATTCTGGATATCGGCAAGTGGGTGCTCGCGGAAGCCTGCGGGCAGCTCAGCCGGTGGCAGATCGAAGGCCGGACGGTTCCTTCGGTGGCCGTTAACCTGTCCGCGAGACAATTTCGCGCGCCGGATCTCGTCTCTTCCATTCAGGAGCTCCTTCGCCGCATGCCCTGCGCCCCCGAGCAGCTTGTGATCGAGATTACGGAAAGCAGCAGCATGGACGATATCGAGGAGGTGCTTCCCATCTTGCGGAAGTTCAAAGCGCTCGGATTCCAGATCGCCATCGACGACTTCGGCAAAGGCTATTCCGCACTCGGGTATATGAAGCAATTTCCGATCGACATTTTGAAGATCGACAGAAGCTTCGTGAGAGAGCTCACGAGCGACGCGAAGAGCGCCGTCCTGACGAAAACGATCATCGATATGGCCCACGGCCTGGACCTTCGCGTCATTGCGGAAGGAGTCGAGACCGCCGAGCAGTTGGAATCGCTGCGGGCGATGAATTGCGATATCGTGCAAGGCTTTATGATCGATCCGCCGATGCCTTCGGACCGATTGGAATCCCGATACTTGACAGGAGAGCAGCCCCTATGGCCTTCGAAGCCGATCGGCGTTTAAACGAACGTCCGGATCTTGCGTCCCTGCTCGCGCAAGCCTCCGAACAGATCCGGACGATCTCGCTCCTTGTTCGGAGCCTCGGCGGACGAACAAAGGAGCTGTCGCGGAACGTCGCCGTCGAGGCGGCCCGCGCGGGACCTAGAGGCGCCGGATTTGCGTCCGTATCGCGCGAAGCCGAATCGCTATCCGAGGACGCCGCAATCGCCGCCCGGCAGATCGAGGCCCTCGGCCGGCAGTTCCATGCCGTGGCCGATGAAGCGCTCCGTTCGAAGGATGGGAGCGACAAGCTCGCCCCCCAATCCGAGCAAACGCTCGCGGCGCTGACTCCTCTTCTGGATGCGCTCCAGGGCTGCATCGCCGAGATTGCCGCTGTCGAGACGGAGCTGGAATCGCTGCTTCGGACAATCGGGGAAAGGGAACAATTTTAGCTGTAATTTACGATCTAACCTTTTGGTTAAATGTGATGAGGAAGAAACACAATAAATTAACGATAAATGCCAACCCGCTTAATTTAACGTAATTTGGCGCCAGCGAAAAATACGCAGTTAGTGGAAGAGACCAAAGCAAAGAAACGACAAGGAACAACCTGTTTGAATAAACAATTGAAAAACATGCCATAATTGAAGGCAAAAAAAGCATGAAAAGAACGATCAAAACACTTGCCATTCCGACACCCGAGAATATGAAATAAATACAGAGAGCCGAGTTAATCAGAGCAGCGGGAATGCTAAGAAGCAATAAGATTCTTTTCAAGCGATCCTACCTCCCAACCCTAACGTCGACATAGGGAATCGGACAATGTCCTTATCAAACACAAGCAGGCCGCATCACCTTTGACGGGGGCGGCCTATTTGCGTTTATAGCGTATCGCAGAAGCTGGTAAGCTATATCCTAAGAATAATTGTCGCGCAGCCATTGCAGAGCATTCTGCATCTTAACGATGTACGCCGGATCGTTGCCGGTGCACATCAGCTTGACGTCCCCGCTGCCCCGTCCCGACATGACGCCGTAGCGGCTGAGCAGAGAAGCCAATCTGCGGATCGTCCCGGCGTTGCCGTCCACGATCTCGATATGCGCCGGGAGCAATTCGCGAAGAATGTTGCGATAATACGGGTAATGAGTGCAGCCCAGAACGACGATGCCGTAGCGGCCAAGATCGTAATCCGCCAGCTTCCCGAGGAAGTAATCCTTGAGAATCCGTCTGTCGAATTGCAAATCCTCGCAGTAGCGAACCAGCTCCGGGAGCGGCAGAGAATCGACGATTCCCTCCTCGTCCACCCGGGAGACGAGCGCGTAATACTTCGGCATGCTGAGCGTCAGTTGGGTCGCGAAGACGAGCACCCTTCTGCCCGTCGCCCGATTCATCTCCACCGCCGGCTTGACGGCCGGCTCCATGCCGATGATGGGAATGTCGTACAGCTCCCGAAGCTCGTTCACCGCAATGCTCGTCGCGGTGTTGCAAGCGATCACGAGCGCCTCGATCCCTTCGCCCATCATCGTCTTGACCGCGTCCAGCACGTAACCCCGGACTTCCTCTTGCGATTTCGGCCCGTAGGGCACATGAAGCGTATCCGCCATATAAACGTAGTCCTGCGCGGGAAGCCGCCTCAGCGATTCCTCCAGCACGGTTAATCCGCCGATCCCCGAATCGAAAAAACCGATAGTCATAGGTCATCTTTTCCCAGTCGATATATTGAATGCATAAGTTCTTATCCGCCCGTTTCGTTCGATTGAATCCTCTTTAAGGATAGCCAGTTTCCGGACAAAAAACAATCCGCAAGACGTCCCAAAGACAATCTGTGATACACTGGTAAAAAAGGATTCGACAAAGGGGCGGAAGGTGCTATGAAATTGGTGTCCTGGAACGTAAACGGACTGCGGGCATGCGTGAACAAAGGCTTCCTCGACTACTTCCGGGAAGTCGACGCCGATATCGTCTGCCTGCAGGAGACGAAGCTGTCCGAAGGCCAGCTCCAGCTTGCCGTCGGCGCCGAGTACGAACAATATTGGAATTACGCGGAGAAGAAGGGCTACTCCGGCACGGCGATTCTGACGAGAATCAAGCCGTTGTCCGTGCGCTACGGGCTTGAAGAGGATTCCGAGCCGGAGGGGCGGATCATTACGCTCGAGTTCGAGGAATTTTTCCTTGTGACGGTCTATACGCCGAACGCCAAGCGGGATTTGTCCCGGCTCGATTACCGATTGGAGTGGGAGGATCGGTTCCGCGATTATTTGTCCGAGCTGGACAAGCGCAAGCCGGTCATCGCCTGCGGCGACCTGAACGTCGCCCACCAGGAGATCGATATCAAGAACGCCAGGTCGAACCGCGGCAATTCCGGCTTCACCGACGAAGAGCGGGAGAAGATGACCCGGCTGCTGGACGCCGGCTTCATCGATACGTTCCGGCATCTGCATCCCGACCGGATCGACGTCTATTCCTGGTGGTCGAACATGCCGGGCGTCCGGGAGCGCAACGTCGGCTGGAGAATCGACTACTTCATCGCTTCGGCCCGTCTGGCTCCCGCGATCAAGGACGCCTCCATTCATTGCGACATTCTGGGCAGCGACCATTGTCCGGTCGCGCTGGACATTTTCTAGAGAGGAGACAAGCTTGCATGGCCGTTCAATTTCACAACGACTGGGGAGAACTGTTGACTCCCGAGATGGAGCTGCCGTATTACCAGGAATTAAGGAAACGACTGGCGTCGGAATACCGGGAGAGGGTCGTCTACCCGAATCCTTATCAGATTTTCCAGGCGCTGCATTGGACGCCTTACTCGGAAGTGAAGGTCGTCATTCTCGGACAGGACCCGTACCACGGCCCGGGACAAGCCCACGGGCTCAGCTTCTCGGTGCAGCAGGGCGTCAGGCAGCCCCCTTCGCTTCAGAACATCTTCAAGGAATTAAAGGCGGACCTCGGCTGCGAGATTCCGAACCACGGCAATCTCGAGCACTGGGCCAAGCAGGGCGTCCTGCTGCTCAATGCCGTGCTGACCGTGCGGCAGGGCGAAGCGAATTCTCACAAGAGCCTTGGCTGGGAGAAATTCACCGACCGCATCGTCGAGTGCCTGAACGAACGGGAGAAGCCGATGGCGTTTATTCTGTGGGGCCGTCACGCGCAGCAGAAAGCTTCCTTCATCGACGGGAAGCGCCACTGCGTCATCCGCTCCGCCCATCCCAGCCCGTTGTCCGCTCACGCCGGCTTCTTCGGAAGCAAGCCCTTCTCGAAGAGCAACGCCTTCCTCCGCGAGACGGGACAGACGGAAATCGATTGGCAAATTCCTTCGGTATAGCTGTATCCAGATGCAAGATTTCTAGTATTACTATGAACGTAACCAGGTATACTGAGCAATATAAGGTTACATTCCATCCGGAGGTACGAAGGGGGGATTGCAATGCTTAAAAACTTTTCATTCCGAAGCTTTAAAAGTTTTGATCAATCCATATTAGAAATAGAGAAATTGACAGCATTGATCGGCACCAACGCGAGCGGGAAAACCAATGCTATTGAGGGAATTAAAATCCTTTCCGAAATATCCACGGGACGAGAATTGGCGGTTATCCTTGACGGTTCTAAGAACGTGGACAGTGAAATCAGAGGCGGAAGTATCGGGTGTCCCCGAATCGGCGCCGATACTTTTACATTGGGCTGCTTGGTAGATATCGACGAAGATTACGATCTGGAGTATTCAATTACAATCAAAGTCAGCAATCGAGTATTTATACTCGCCGAGCATCTGTTTAAGCTTTCGCCTAACGCCAAACCCGTTTTGATTTTTCAAACAAAAGATACCTCTGACGACTTTAGCGACATTAATGTGGAATACAATAATGGCAGAAAGGGCAGGAACCCCGAGGTTACTTGCCTTCGTTCTGTATCGGTGCTGGCTCAACTCGCCTCTAAGCTGCCTACGACAACTGAGAATAATAAAAAAAATGTGGCTTACATTAATCTCGTTTTGGATCACTTGGGGAAAATTTTGTTTCTGGACCCGCTGCCTAGCCTTATGAGAGATTACTCCAGAATGAGCGATCATGAACTGCGGCCAACGGCCGATAATATCTCTTCCGTGCTTTATGAGCTTTGTCAGAACAAAGATTATAAAAAAAAGCTGCTGGAAGCACTTAAAGAATTACCGGAAAATGAAATTCTGGATATTTCATTTATCAAAACTTCAATTGGCGATGTTATGTTTTCCCTGAAAGAAAAGTATGGCGAACGCTCGGAGTTTGTTGAGGCAAAGCGACTTTCGGATGGCACACTCAGGTATTTAGCCATATTGTCTTCGCTTATTAGTGAAAAACCAGGCAGCATGATCGTGGTAGAGGAAGTAGACAACGGCATTCATCCGAGCAGAATTAAACGCTTAATCCAAGTTCTATCGAAGCTAAGCAGGGAACGACAATTAGATGTAATTATCACCACACATAACCCCACTTTGCTTAATGCCCTTACAAGAGAAGAATTGTTAGGCGTTGTTTTATGTTACAGAGATTCAAGCGATGGTTCGAGCAAGTTTTATTCCCTGCCGGACATAGAGTTTTTGCCTGCTTTATTGTCCAAAGGAAATTTGGGCGATCTGACTGTGAGGAACGAGCTTGTCAAAGCGCTAAAGAATCCGAATCAAAATAATATGGATTTGGGCTGGTTGGGGGTGTAGATATGCACGTAAGTATTATCGATACTTCCATCCTATGCAACATTGTAAATATTCCTCATATGAATCAGAATCATAAGGAAGTTATTGAAGATCTGGCCTTATTGCAACAAGATCGACAGCAAACGTTGATTCTGCCCTTGGCAACCCTTATAGAAACTGGCAATCACATTGCACATATAGCCGATGGCAATCTTAGAAGAAGCCGCGCTCAAACTATGGCTGAATTGATAAAAAGAACGGTGAATGAACAGGCTCCGTGGTCCTATTACGGCAGGGAGTTTGAAAAAGAGGATCTGTTAGCTATATCTGACGCGGTAGTCGAACATGCAGTGATGAAAATAGGTATCGGCGATTTATCCATCGTTCAAGTATATAAAAAATATAAGGATTCTGTTATCCCGATCGCATCGATTAGAATCTGGAGTTTGGACAAGCATCTGCAATCTTATTACGAAGAAATGCCATCACTTCGCAGAAGAAGAGATCAATAAAGAGTTGAAGCGAGGGACGCGCCCCATGGGCTGCGTCTCTTTATTTTTACAAACTTCAGCAATCTCGTTTATACCCAACTTACATACAAGATCGATAATGGTTGTGTACAAGACGTCAACCACAAACTCATTGGAGGCTGAACCTTTTATGACAACCGTTAAATTCGTACACCTGACCGACACGCACATGAACGCTCCCGGCAAGGACGGACTGCTCGCCAAATTCCAGCTCGCCGACAAAGTCGCCCAAGTGTTCCGTTATATCGAAGAAACCAAAATCGCGCCCGCCTTCGTCCTCATCACCGGCGATTTGACTCACGAAGGCGACGCGGAAGATTATGCCTACATCCGCCAAGTGCTTGACGAAGGCTCCCGCCTGATCGGCGCTCCCGTACACGTCGTGCTCGGCAATCACGATCACCGCGGACCTTTCCGCGAAGGCTACCTCGGCGAACAGCCTTCGGAAGAGCCTTACTACTACTCGCATACGATCGACGGCTTGCGTCTTATCGGCCTCAACTCCCAGGTTCCGGGCGATCACAACGGCACGGTCGACGAAACGCAGATGGCTTGGCTGAAGCAAGAGCTGAGCACCGCCGCTCCGAACGGTACGGTCGTGGCGCTGCATCACCCGATGCTCGGCATCGGCGGCATGCTGGGCGACCACATCCTGACGAACCGCCGGGAAATCGGAGAAGCGCTCGCCGGCACCGACGTCGTAGGCGTATTCGCCGGCCACGTCCACTCCGACAATGTCGGCTCGTACCTGGGCGTCGTTAACGTCGCCGCCGCCGGAACCGCCTTTATCGGCAAAGCCGACGCCGAGGAGAACTTCCGCATGATCGACGCTTGCAGCTTTAACGTCGTCTCCGTCACTCCGGGAGAAGGCGTGTCCGTTCAGACGCTCTCCCTGCCGACCAGCGGAACCGAATATTTCAGATTCCCGATGAAGGCTCTGGCCGCCCAACACTAATCGACAACCGAGGAGAGAACGCAAGATGACTCAACAGCTTATGCCCGACTGCCTGCTTCCGCTGCAAGGCGCGTTCAACTTCCGCGACATGGGCGGGATTCGCGCCTCCGACGGACGCGCGATCAAGAAGGGACTTCTGTTCCGCGCCGCCGAGTTGACCGGCCTTACCGCCGAAGACATGCGGTTCCTTGAGCCGATCGGTCTCAGAACCGTCTTCGACTACAGAAACCGCGAGGAAGCCGGCCAGAAGCCGGACCCGGCGATCGGCAGCGCGAGCCTGATTCGCGTGCCGGCCAACGCCGCGGCGGAGGACAAGCCTCATGTGTCGATGGAGCAGCTGTTCGCCAGCGGGATGCACAAGCATTTTACAGCAGACATGCTGCTTAACATGTACGAGGAGCTCCCGATCCGCAACGCCTCTTACCAACATCTGATGGGACTGCTTAAAGAACCCGAAGCCAACCTTCCTCTCGTGCAGCACTGCGCGGGCGGACGCGACAGAACGGGGATCGGCAGCATGCTCATTCAGCTGACGCTTGGCGTTCCGTACGAGACCGTCATGGAGGATTATCTTCTGTCCAATCTCACGTTGACGGAATTTCATCAAGACATGTATAATTCCGCCTCCGCCTATCTGGACCCGTCCGACATGAACGTCTTCCGTACCGCCATGGAGCTGCAGCCGCGCTATCTCGACGCTTCCATGGCCGCCATTATCCAACATTACGAATCGTTCGAGCGTTATCTGGAGGCCGAGTTCGGCATCGACGCCGAGCTTCGCCGGAGCATTCAGGATTATTGCCTGGAATAAAATTGCGGCCGGGCTTTCACTCGAAAGCCCTCGTCGTGAACATAGAAAAGCTTATCCCCGGAGGGAAAATTCGACCATGACAAAAGTGAAAAAGGGAATTTCCGTGCTGCTGGCGTTGACAACCGCCGTCGGCCTCAGCGCCTGCGGTTCGGCGGCCGGCTCCTCTGGCCAGGCCGAGCAGGGCAAGCTGGACCCCGCCAACCCGACCAAGATCACATTCTATTCCTACAGCTTGGGCTCGCCGACGATGAAGGCCGGCATGGAACACCTCATCCAGGAGTTCAACGACACGATCGGCAAAGAAAAAGGCGTTGTCGTCGAAGCGGTAGCCGATCCGACGTACCAGCAGTTTAAGGCCGATATTTCCGCCGGCAAACAGGTCGATATTGTGCAGCATACGTTCAGCACGCTGGACGCGTCCAGATTAAACCTGGGCTTCAAAGCTTATGAGGATATATTTCCGAAGGATCAGCTCGAAGAGCATCTGAAGGGCATCGAGCCGAACGCGCTCGAGCTGGGCAAGATCGACGGCAAAATGTACGGTCTCGCCTTCACGTTCAGCACCCCGATCGTCTTCATGAACGGCAAGCTGTTCCGCGAAGCCGGGCTTGACCCGACCAGCCCGCCCAAGACGTGGGCCGAGATCAAGGACGCGTCCTTGAAAATCAAGGCCGCCACGGGCAAGGACGGCTTCGGCCTCGCTCCGAACAACGGCTGGACGACGGAAGGCCTGATTCTGAGCAACGGCGGAGAAGTGCTCGCGGAGGATCGCAAAACGGTCAAGTTCGCCGAGCCGGCATCCGTCGAAGCGATCGAAATGTGGCAGGACCTGTACAAGAACGGCGCCCACGCGGTAGGCGGGGAAAGCGAGCTGGCGGAGCAGTTCATGGCCGGCAACATGGGCATGTACATCACCTCGACGGCGCTGTACAGCGGCATTCGCAAAGCCTCCGAAGCCGGCGGCTGGGACGTCTACGGAGCAGGCCTGCCGCAATTCGGCGACAAGCCGTCGATTCCGGTCAACTCCGGAAGCATGCTGGCCGTTCGCCCGGACAATCCGACGAAGAACTCCGCCGTCTGGGAATTCATCAAGTTCGTCACCGGCGACCGCGGCTACACGATCATCACTTCGGAGGTCGGCTACCTGCCTCTGCGCACGGCGCTGGCGGACGATCCGAACGGGCTGAAGGACTTTATCGATCAGCATCCGCTTTACCGGATCAACCTCGAACAGTTGAAGCATATCCATCCCGTCGCGATCTGGCCGGGAGAATACGCTTCGGAGATTACGACGCTGTTCTCCGACGCCATCAGCAAATCGGTAATCTCGGACAGCAACGTGGCCGAGACGCTGCAGAAAGCCGCAGACGAAATTAACAAGATGATTCAATAAAGAAGGGAACTGCGATGAACCGAGCACTAGAAACCTCCTATGCACCCCCCTTGGCGGGGAAGCCGTCGATCGCGCGGAAGAGAAGCCTGAACGGCACGAAGCTCCGGCGCAAGCTGAAGCCTTATCTATACCTTCTGCCCGCGTTGCTGCTGTTGGGCATCTGGATGTACCGCCCGCTGTTGAACACTTTTTATTTGGCATTCCACAAGTGGGGCATGGTTCCGGGAACGACGCCGGAATTCGTCGGCTTCGATAATTTTACGCGACTGGCGGAGAACAAGGGCTTTATCAGCTCGATCGGCAACACCTTGTTCTATACGGCCGGCCTGCTGCCCTTTTCCATTCTGATCCCGCTGCTGCTGGCGTCCGTTACCCATCAGATGGAAGGCCGAATGAAAAATGTCTACCGCGCGCTTTTCTTCGTGCCGATGATTCTCGCGCCCGTGTCGGTCAGCGCGATCTGGCGCTGGCTGTTCCACCCGTCCAACGGCCTGGTTAACGACGTGCTGTTCCAGCTCGGAGCGATCAGCCAGCCGATCGCCTATTTCTCGGACCCGAGCTTCGCGAAATGGCTGATCCTGCTCATCACCGGCTGGAAGATGGTCGGCTTCAGCACGATTATGTTCTCCGCGGCGCTCACCGGCATTAACCGGGAATATTACGAAGCGGCGGCGATCGACGGCGCCAGCAGCCTGCGGCAGTTTTACCGCCTGACGGTTCCGCTCCTGTCGCCGATGATTCTGTTCATGCTGACGATGAGCATTCTGTTCTCCAGCCAGTGGACGTTCGCCTATATCGACATTCTGACGACGGGCGGTCCGTACGGCACGTCGACCAACATTTATTACGAGATGTACAAGTATGCCTTCTCCAACCTGAACGCCGGCTTCAGCGCCGCGGCGGCCCTGCTCTTCTTCATCGTGTTCGGGATCATCTCGCTGACGCTGAATCAGCTTTCCAGAAGGTATTCCTTTTACGACAACTAGGACAGGAGGAGCTCCCCGATGAAGAAAAAGCTTTCTGGACTCGTGATCGCGCAGCATGCGGTGCTTGTCGTCATGTGCTTGATCGCCCTGTTCCCGATCTACTGGATGGTTAATTCCTCGTTCAAGAACGAATCGGAGATTTTCACGTCCTCTCTGATTCCGCATAGTCCGATTTTCAGCAACTACACATATGCCTTCGAGCAGATGCCGATCGTCCGCATGATGTTCAATTCGTTCGGCGTCGCCAGCCTGCTGACTCTTTCCCAGTTGGCCACCGGCATGCTGGCTGCCTATGCGCTCGTTCGCTGGAGATTCCGCGGGCAGGGATTTATTTTCGCCCTGCTTAGCTTAACCTGGCTGATCCCGTTTCAAGCGGTCATGATTCCCAATTACGTGCTCGTTAATCAGCTCGGCTTCAACGAATCGATGATCGGAATCGTGCTGCCGTTCGCCGTCTCCACATTCGCGATTCTGTCGCTCTATCAGAGCTTCAATTCGTTCCCTCGCGTGCTTATCGAGGCGGCCTGTATCGACGGACAGAGCGACTTCGGCATTCTCATGCGGCTTATTCTGCCCAACATCAAATCCACCGTGGCTTCGCTCGGCATTATCCTGTTCATCAACGGCTGGAACGAATACTTGTGGCCGATGCTGATCACGAAGAAGATGGAGAATGCCCCGCTGCAGATCGGCCTCCGAATGTTCGTCAATTCGGACACGAACATGTGGGGCTCGCTGATGGCGGCGACCGCCGTATCGTGTCTGCCCATCCTCCTCATCTACCTCGTTCTGCGCCGTCAGATCGTCGACTCGTTCGTTCGCTTCGGCATCAAATAACGACGACCTGCACTCTCCAATACGATTCGCGATTTGCTGAATGCTGTGCCCTACATGCTGCAGCAGCCGAACGCGCACGAACGACAAACACCCCGCCAAACGCACGATTACGCGCTTGGCGGGGTGTTCGAGTCGAGCCGGGAAGAGATTTAAGATTGGAACTGCGGCAAATAAGGCTTGTTCTCCTCCAGAATGTCCATCAGAATGCTGCGCGCCAGATCGGCGGTGCCGACGAGCGGGTGCAGCGCCAGCGCCTGCAACGCCTTGTCGCGGTCGCCGTGCGCGGCCGCTTCGACCGTCAGCTCTTCGTACGCTTTAACAAGCTGCATCAGACCGCGGATCTCCGGGCCAACGAGATTGGAGGGCTGCACGGGATGTGCGCCTTCGGCGTCGACGACGCAGTTGACCTCGATCGATGCGTCGTCGGGCAGGAACGGAAGCAGGCCGCCGTTGCGAACGTTGACCGTCTGAATGTCCTTCCTGTCGTTGTAGATTGAAGACATCAGGTTTACGGCCACTTCGGAGTAATACGCTCCTCCGCGCTGCTCCAGCTGCGGCGGCTTGATCGCCAGATCAGGGTCCTTGTACAGCTCGAACAGCTCCGCTTCGACGCGCTTCACGACGTCCGCTCTCGTCCCCTCCGTCTTCAGGTCCTCCAACTGCTCGGCCAGCATCTCGTCTCTCATGTAGTAGTAACGATGATAGCTGCAGGGCAGAGCGCCGAGCGACCGGAGGAAATCGCCGTCCCACTCCAGATCGGAAATGTTTTTCATCGTCAGCCCTTTCGCCCCTGCAGCCTTGGCAAGGAACGAAGCGGTGACGTCCGATCCGTCGACCACGATCTTCGTCGTCCAGTTCAGATGGTTGATGCCGACCATCTCGAGTTGAACCTTGGACGCGTCAACGCCGTAAAATTCCGCGATCTGCATGCGCAGCCCGATCGGCAGATTGCACAGGCCGATTGTTCGGACCCTGCTGTATTTCAGAGCGGCTTCCGTCACGATGCCCGCCGGATTCGTGAAGTTCAGCAGGAACGCTTCCGGAGCGAGCTCCTCCATCTCCCGGCAGATCCCGAGAATGACGGGAATCGTCCGCAGCGCCTTGGCGAAGCCGCCCGCCCCCGTCGTCTCTTGTCCGATGCAGCCGTATTTCAGCGGAATCCTCTCGTCCCGGCCCCTCGCTTCCAACTGCCCGACCCGTAGCTGCGTCGTCACGAAGTCCGCCCCCCGGATCGCCTCCTTCCTGTCGAGCGTCAGATGAATCCGGATGTCCGCCCCAGCCTTCTCGACCATGCGCCTCGCAAGCGCCCCCACGATCTCCAGCTTCTCTCTGCCCGCTTCGACGTCGACCAGATACAGCTCCTTGACGGGCAGCTCGGCTCCGCGCTTGATCAGGCCCTCCACCAATTCGGGCGTGTAGGAGGACCCTCCTCCGATAACGGCTACCTTCAATTGTTCCTTCCGTGCCATTTCCCTTGCTCCTCTCCGCTTGCGCCGGACAATACGCCGGCTCTCTCTGTTCGCTGCGCCGCTCGGTTTCCCGCTTCCGCCTTTTCACTCTTTATTTGTAGTAACAATATAAAAATTATATTATTTGTCGTAACATTTAGTCAACGTATATTGTCGAATAACGATAGATTTTTGCACCTTCCCTCTCGAAATTTGTCCTCAAAATGCGATGGACCATAATTTAGAAATTCATCAATTTGTAATAACCTTTCGTCTGGAACGATTGACGGAAAACTGTGCTCTTTTTTATAATATTTGTCTATGCTATACTAATTCCAAAAGAATGTGTGGAGGAAATTTGTTGTGACAAAGAGGCAGAACAGTTCCTTGTACTATAACATCAAAGAGAAGCTGCTCAAGCAAATCCAAACAGGGATTTACAGCGTTGGACAAAAGCTGCCAACCGAAGCCGAGCTGTGCGTCATGTACAACGCCAGCCGCACGACGATCCGCCTCGCTCTGAACGAGCTCGAGTTCCAGGGCATCCTTGAACGGGTCCAAGGCAGAGGCACGTTCGTCAAACGGAAGGAGCTTCAGCTTATCCAGACCCGCAGCTTTACCGAGGACGTTCTTATGCAGGGCAAGGAACCGCGCAGCAAGCTGCTCGAAGCGAAGGTTATCCCGGCCGAAACGCCGCTGGACGAATTTCTTCATATTCCTCCCAGCGCGCCCATCAACCAGCTTCTGAGAGTGCGCTACGCGGACAACGAGCCGCTGCTGTACGAACGGACCCATATCGCTTGGAGCATGGCCCCCGGCCTTATTAACGATTACAAGGACGGCTCCCTGTTCGACTTTCTGGAATCGAAGTACAACCTGAAGGTGCATCGCGCCGTCGAACAATTAAAGCCCGTGCTCGCGGACAAAACGGCCAAAAAGCTGCTTCACGTCAAGGAAGGCTCGCCGTGTCTGCAGATCAAGACGTTCACTTATCTGTCCGACAACACCCCGCTCGAATACAGCTTCGGCGTCTTCCGCGGCGATTTTCCCAACTATACGATCGAGAGATTTTTCTAGCGATGCGGGCGCGGCCCGGAGCCGCAAAAAAGAGGGGCGACCCCCTCTTTTTTTTGTGCGTCCGCGCGCCTTTTTCCGGCGTATTACCGCGCTTCTTCAATAATGCCGAAGTAACGCCCGAGCCAGTAAGGCAGCGTAACGATCGTGCCGCTCTCCATCGTCTTGTACGTGTAGTTGTAGTTCGGGTCGACGCTGTACGCGCCGTTATCGGTACGGAACGGATTGCCGTTGTTTTTCATAACCCGGCGCTCGTCGGTGGGCAGAGCGTAGTTCACCTGCTTGTCTTTCTTGTCTCTGTCCCCGTTCTCGATGAAGAAAACATCCTGACGGTTGTACTGTGCCGGAACAGAAATCAAATATTCGGGCATGCGGTACATATAGCGTACGGCGGAGGCGATGTCCACGGTCTTGTCCTCCGGGTGGGCCAGTTGATAGAGGAACGTGTAGAACGGATTCTCTTCGCGAACCTCATTCTCGTACCATTGATCGTAGGCGGCGACGATCTCCGCGCGTCTCGCAGGGTTCTGCTCCAGCAAAATCAGCTGATACACCGGGAACCATCCGAGCTCTTCGTCCGAATAGTTGATGTACTGCGTCCAGTCGTTGTGCAGGGTGGCATTGATATTGCTGTCCTCCTGCTCGTCGCCGGTATGACGGTAGTTATCCCGGGTTACGATCTCGTTGTCCAGCACGTTGTAGGCGTTGGTCGCTTGGCGGATCAGCCGTCGTTCGATATATTCCTGAGCCAGATGGATGTAGCCTTTGCCGTTGGCGTAAGGCTCGGCTTTGCTGTATTCCGGTTCGAAGGCTTGATCGTAAGCCGTCTGGTATCTGGCCGAATCGAGCGGATAAGCTTCCGCCGTCACGTAAGACGCCGTTTTCAGGAACGCCATCAGCTGCAGGGCATTCAGCGGACCGTCCTCGAAGCCGTAGGACAGCGCATCGTCTCCGTTGGCGTCCACGCCGACCTTGGAGGCCCATTGGGGTTGGCTTTCCATCGCGCCTCTGCCGTCGTTGAAATATTTCGCCAGCCAGCGCGACCACTGCGTGGACTTGCCTGTGGCGTCTTCGATGTAATAGTTATCGTTCTTGAGAATCAGATCGGCCATCCGATGAGCCGCCTCGGTCACATAATTCTTCAGCTCGGCAAGCTGCGGATCCGACGTATCGTCGCATAAGTATTTGTACGCCGTGAAGAACAGCGCGGAGTGACCCGCTACTTCGTCGGAGGACGTATCCGCTTTATACACGATCTGGTTCATATCGATATAATTGTCCGGGCCGATGGCGCTTGCCGGGAACAAATCGTTGAAGAAGGTCGGAATCTGCTCGTATACCGGAACGGTCAGTTGGAACAGCGGAGGATTGCTCGCGCTGGTGCTCGTATCCTCCCCGGCTTTATTGTTGTTTGTCTGGGCGGTGATGACAGGCATGACTTGATACACGTCAACGCCGTCCACCGTATCCACTCTGGTCTTGATGTCGCTGCCCAGCTTCTGCCCGGCCGGGCGCACTGCGTTCAGCTCGTCGATCGCCTCCTGGCTTAGGCCCAGACCGTTGTAGTTCATCACGTTCGTTCCTCCGGAGGGGAACAGCGTGTCGCCTTTTTTGCTCATCGCGTCCTTGGTCACTCGAACGATCGAATAGCCGATCGGCTGCGCGCCGTCGCTCCGCTGCATCGTCGGAATGATCGGATTGGAAGCCGCATACACGGCGTCCGTCACGCTGACGCGGTGATGGAACCAGAAACCGTTCTGGCTCTGATACCCGTAGTCGTCGCCCGTCGAAGTCTGAGCCGCATTCTCTGACGTCAACATATAAGAGCGAGCCGGGAAGCCGTTGCCCCTTCCCGAGACGTAATCCAGCAGCAATACCGCTTTCGTCGCGCGAATCGCGTCCGCCTTGGCCGCATCGATCTCGCTCTGCTTCGCGCCCTCGGTCTTGAGCGTCTGATAGCGGAAAATTTCCCCGATTGCATACATGGCCGTCCACAAGCCGTCGTTGTCGTCCGTTTTCGGATTGGACGTAAACGTCCCCTTGTCGAAATCGATGCCCGTCTCGCCCGGATTCGGCGTAAACGTATACTCGGTCCCCGTCACCATGCCGCGGCGATCCTGCACGGCATCGTTCAGCATCTCGTAGACATGCGTTTTCTCGTAAATCGTTTTGACCCGCAGCTCGATATGCGTAACGCCGCTGGCCGTCCGCACCCATACGCCGCCCTTGCCGTCGCTGGCCAGCCCGGTTACGACGTCGTCGCCGCCGTACAAATATCGGGGGCCCGCCATGTACTGGACGATGTCCCTTGCGTCCTTCTCCTTGAAGTTGACGCGCTGCAGCCCGTTCGTCGTGCCGATCCAGTAGACGCCGTCGGCATCCTTGAGCGCGCTCGTCACGTCCCCGGTCACCGCGGTCGGCAGGAACGTCAAATCCTCCTTGGCGGTCACCCAATCGATCGTCTCGGGCAGAGCCGCGCCCGCTTTGTAGTAGGAAACGTGCTTCGTCGGCGTCGCTTCCAGTTGGTACGCTTGATATTTCGCTCCGGCCGGCTTACCGGCCGACCCGAACGCTTGGGCGACGGGAAGCGAGAAGAGCATGGCCGCCGCCAACGCGCCCGCCGCCAGCTTGGTCCGTTTGGTCGTGTTGAACATGGATTCAATCCCCTTTCCTTATTTTCGAATATACGATACGCCGTGCTCCGTGATCGCAAAGACGCCGGTACCGCCGTCCGAGATCAGAAGCAGCGTCTTGTTGTCTGCAAGCTGCTTGTTCTCCGCCGTATATTCCGTCATCGCGTTCGTCGCCAGGTTGATTTTCGTGACGCCGTTGTCCGTGCCGATCCACAGGTTGTCGCGTCTGGCGTCCAGCACGGAGGTGTTGACGCCTCTCAGAGAAGCGAAAATGGAAGGCTTCACTTCGTAATCGGCATTGACGAACGTGCGAGCGTTCGTGAAATTCGGCAGCGTCGATCCCACGACGGCGTTCGCCGTCTGCGGATCATAGGTTGGATCGCCCAGAAAGCGCACATACTGCTTGACGTCCCCGTACGTTCCCGTCTCCGCAAATCCGCCGAGCACCTGATCGTAGCTGTAAATTTTCGTGCTCATATCCACGGTTCCGCCGCCGGAGCCTCCGCCGCCTGTTCCGCCTCCCCCGGCGCTCCCGCTGCCGACAGAGCTCTCCGCGACGGATTTGCCGGCGATGGTCGCGCTTTTCGCGTTTAACGACCATTTGTCCGGCGCTTTCTCGAAAGCGACGCCCTCCGCGTTAATGACGGCCTCGCCGATGTCGCCGGAGCCGGTCAGCGTTACGCCCGCATCCGCGATCACCCGTCCGATTTGCGCCTGGCCGTCCAGCTTGGCCTGCGCGCCGCCGGCCCGCTCGGTGAAGATCAGCGTTTCGATTGCGGAAGCCCCCACGTTGACGGTCGCCGAAGAATCGACCGTTAGAAGCGTAACGTCGCCGGTTACGGAAATTGTTCCCGATGCGCCGGCGCGAACGTTCAGGCTGCCGATCGGGGCGTTCGTCTCGTTGACGATGGCCGCGCCGGTCAGCGCTTCGATCCCTTTCTTCACGGAAGAGCTTCCGTTTAGAATCAGCTTGGGTTCGCTTTGCGGGCTGTTGATCTTAACCGCGCCTGCTTGCGAGTTCTTCAGGACAAGGCCTTCCGTCCCGCCTCCGAGCACATAGATCGTGCCTTCGACGATACAATCCTCAAGCGTGAAGCCGCCTTCGCCGATCCCCGGAGCGAGATACAGGTCGCCGGCAATTTTCGCCCCCTTCAGAACGCCGCCGGCCGTGTTGACCACGACATTGCGCCCGGTTACATTCTCGTGGACGGAAGAATCGTTGATCAGGCTTCCCATAATGTTGCTGATCATTTTGACGGCCTCCGCGCGGGACATTCCTTTTTTCGGCAGGAACGCCCCTCCCCCGGCCCCTTGCGCGTAACCGGCTTCCTTCAGCGCATAGACCGCCGTCGACGCCCATGAGGCGATCGCCCCGTCGTCCGTGAACGTTCCGGACGGGCTGTTCGCGGACGCGACGTCGAACACGCGGCTCAGAATCACCGCAGCCTCTTCCCGGGTCAGCGCGGCCAAGGGCTGGGCGTTGCCCCGGGTGTCGCCCTGCAGAATGCCCGCGGCATGGGCTTTGGCGATCTCCGCGGCATACCAGGCCGAAGCGTCAACATCCGCGAATGTCTTGTCGCTCATGGCCCGGTAGTTGAACACCCGGTTAACGAAAGCCAGAAACTCGGCCCTGTTGATCGTTTGCTGCGGGCGAAGCAGACCGTTGCCGTCTCCCTTCAACAATCCGGCTTCCACCCAGTAGTTCAGTTCCGCGGAAGCCCAGGCCGGAATCGGCTCCTTCGTCGCGGATGCGCTCGTCCATTGCCCGCAAGCAAAAATCATGGTCGACGTCATGACGACGGCAATCCCCTTTTGCAATTTTGTTCTCACATTCGTTCCTCCTTTGGCTTTATACCGGAGCAAGCCCCGCTTGCATCGCGCCGCAGTCGGCCAATGTATCCGAAAGCGGTTGCAGTTCCGAGTCTCCCCTTTCCTCCCGTTGAAAAATATTGTAGTAACATTTCAACTTTAATTATTTATGATTATAACAAATTGTCAACCTATTTATTTTGTTACAAACAAAAAAGGGATTTAGCGTTTCTCTCTCTTTCGGCGGTGCGCCCCCTATGAAAACGTTAAAATTCGCGGAAAAACGGAATAATTCCATTGACAATATGTTGTTACGATCTATACAATGCAATTATATTGTTACTACAAATTTGCCGTAAGGGTGATTTGTAAGACAACATGAACTTGTTAAGGTGGTGAGCGCCATTCCCCTGTTCGACATCGGGCTTTGCCGGTGAACGCCCTCCTCCGGAGAGGTTGACAGAGGTTGACATGAAGCCAATTCCATAAAAAAGGGAGATCATCACACATGAAGAAAACGCTTACCGTACTCGCGTCGACACTGCTGGCGTCGGCCGCGCTCGCCGGATGCTCCGGCTCCTCCTCCAACAAGGACGAAACTACGCTTCGAATCGCCATGGTGTCCCCTGGCGAAGGCGTCATTAAAGTGTGGGAGCAAATCCGGGACAAATACGAAGCCGACCACCCCGGCGTTAAAGTCGAGCTGAACTATCAAGAGGACGCGATCTATCAATCCGTCGGTCTGCCCAACCTGCTGAACGGAGCGAACGCTCCGGACATTTACTTCGAATGGGCCGGCGAACGGCTTCGCAACCGGATCGAGGGCGGCTATGCGGCCGATCTGACCGAAGCGTTGAAGCAGGACGGCCTTAAGGACGCCTTCTCCGAAGGAGATTTCAAAGGCATCGCATTCGACGGTAAAACCTACATGATTCCGACGGCCAGCGACGTCTCCAACGTGATCTGGTACAACAAGAAGCTTTTCGCCGAAGCCGGCGTCGAGCCTCCGCAGACGTGGGAGCAATTTCTGGAGATTTCCGAGAAGCTGAAGACCGCGGGCATTAAGCCGCTCGTCTCCGGCAACAAGGATTTGTGGCCGGGCGGCAACTGGATCGCCCACCTCGTCTCCCGAGTCGTGGGAGAGCAAGCTTACGGAGACGCGCTGCAATTGGAGCAGCCGTTCAGTTCCCCCGATTTTGTAACCGCCTTCGGCTATGCGCGAGAGCTGTGGGACAAAGGATATCTGAACGACAGCGTGAACGCGATCGCCGACGACGAAGGAGACTCCTTGTTCTTTAACGGTCAGGCGGCTATGCATCCGATCGGAAGCTGGCTCGTCTCCGGCGCGATGGAAAGCGCGCCCGAGCTGGAGCTCGGATACTTCAATCTGCCGGCCATGCCGGGAGGCAAAGGCGATCAGACGAGCGTTCTCGGCGTTCAGAACGGCTTCGTCATCAACGCCAAGTCGGCCCATTTCCAGGAGGCCGTCGACTTTATGGCCGAATACAGCTCGCCGGAATCGTCCAGATTGCTGGCCGATGCGGGCGCGATGCCGGTCGCCAAGGGCGGCGTCGATCCGGAGCACACGGACGCGCTGTCGCTCAGCCTGATCGAGATGATGAAATCGTCGTCGACGGTCGTATCCCCTCCGGACATCGGTTACAACGTCGAAGTGGCGAACGCCTTCAACATGGCGGTCTCGCAGGTGCTCGGAGGCGTCAAGACGGCCGAGGAAGCGCTCGCCGAGCTGGACGGCACGATCGCGCCGCTGAAAAAATAACCGGCAAACAGGGACGATCCGCAGCAAGGGAGGCTCCCTCCGCCCGCCGGATCGTCCCTCTCGCAGCATTCGCATGATGGAGGTGGAACCGTGAATCGCTCCAAAACAACATTCAGTCTTTCTCCTTACCTGTTTGTCGCCCCGGCCGCTCTGCTGTTCGGCCTGACGATCATCCTTCCGATCGCGCTGACGTTCGCGTTCAGCTTCTATGACTGGAACGGCTTCGGCGCGATGAAGTTCGTCGGCTTCGACAACTACGCGCGAGCGTTTCACGATCGCGTGTACCTGGCGTCTTACTGGCATATTTTCATTTACATCGTTCTGACCGTCGTTCTCGAGGTGTTCTGCGGGCTGCTGCTCGCCGGATTGATCACGATGAAGAGGCGCGGCAGCGGCCTGTTCCGGGTTGCCTTCTTCACTCCGGTCATGCTGCCGATGATCGTCGTCTCCTACTTGTGGAAGTTCGTCTACAATTCCGACTTCGGCTTGATCAACGCCCTCCTCTCCGGCATCGGCCTGGAGAGCTGGACCCGGGTATGGCTCGGAGATCCGCAAATCGCCCTGTACGCGGTCACCTTCGTATCCGGATGGGTGTACGCCGGCTACTATATGACCATTTTCTACGCGGGTATTCAACGCATTCCGAACGATATTTACGAATCCGCTTATTTGGACGGGGCGACCGACCGGGATATTTTCTTCAAAATCAAAATCCCGATGATCCGCGATCTCGTCGACGTCGCGATCATGCTGTGCGTGTTGGGAGGCTTCCAGGCCTTCGACCTGTTCTATGTCATGACGAACGGCGGACCTTACAACTCTACGGAAATCGTGACGACCTACATTGTGAAGGTCGTATTCAGCAATATGAGCGTCGGCTACGGCTCGGCTCTGGCTGTGCTTATGTCCATCGTTATCGCGATTCTCGGCATCCTGACCAACAAGCTGAAGAAAAAAGAAAGCGGCTCTCTCGAATATTAAGAGAGCGCCGCCCAGACAGAGAAGAAAAGAGGTGCCGTCCATGGCCGCTGCCGCCTGGAGCGCGAACGGCGCGAATGCCGGCAAGGAACGCAGCGCCCCGCTGCGCCGATTGTCCCGCGTTTCCTACTATGTTTTCATGATCGTGCTCTCGTGTTTTTATTTTTACCCGATGATCTGGCTGGTGCTCTCCTCGTTCCGGGAAAACCAGGCGATCTTTACAAGCCCTTTTCGCTGGCCGGAGCAGGTCGACTTCGGCAACTGGTCGGAGGCGTGGCGCATCGGGCACATCGGCAAATATGCCGGAAACAGCGTCATCGTAACCTCCCTGACGATCGTCTGCATTTTGCTGTTCGCCAGCATGGCGGCGTTCGCCTTCAGCAAGCTGCCGTTCAAAGGCGGCAAAGCGCTGCTCCTGATGTTCGTTGTCGGGCTGTTCATGCCGCTGCAATCGTTTTTTATCGCGCAGAGCTACATTTTCGAGAGATTGAGTCTGAAGGATTCCCCTCTGGGTCTCATCCTGCCCTACATCGGCGTCGGACTGCCGCTGGCGGTGTTCCTGCTCAAGTCGTTCCTCGATTCCTTGCCGAAGGATCTGATCGAGGCCTCCCGAATCGACGGCTGCAACAATCGCGTGCTGTTCGTGCGCATCATCGTCCCCTTGTTGGCTCCGGGTCTGGCGACCGTGGCGATCTTCTCGTCCCTGAACGCTTGGAACGAGCTGCTGCTGGCGATGCTGTACATCCAGAACGACGACTTGAAGACGCTGCCCGTCGGTCTGCTCGCGTTCTCCAGCCGCTATGTGACCAACTACAAGCTGCTGTTCTCCGCGCTGGCGCTCATCACCATTCCGATGATTCTGGCTTACGTCCTCTTCCACAAAAGAATTGTCAGCGGACTGACGGAAGGTTCTTTGAAGTAGGAGCGAATACCGCACTTGGCGAAAATGGACCGGGCCTCTCCTTGGAGAAAGGCCCGGTCCATTTGTGTCCCGCCGGAAACGAAATCGACGATTGTTCGCGATCCGAACGGAAGTCCGAAGGGCGGAACGAGCGGATAAAAAGAAGCCTCCCGCGGCTATAACAGTTTTGGTATAGTAGAATCAGAGCGTCAAATCGGGTATCTACCGAATGCCAGAACGATAACGCGCGAAACGAGGCCAGACCCTGGATGCAGCAGATCGGACCCCTTACGGTAAAAAAACCGGGATTCAACCGAAGCGCCCTGAAATATACCGCCCTTATGATCGCCATTCTGGGGATTCTTCTCTGCCTCCGATGGGTATGGTCTCAGACCTTCTATACGCTGGAGGCTCCTCGTCCCGTCGACGGCGTACTGGACATGCGCGGTGTCGATCTGGAGAACTCTCCTCCTTTTTTTCTGAACGGCCAATGGCTCTTTTACCCCGATCAGCTTCTGTCGCACGCCGACCTTGAATCGGGGGACAAGCCGTCCCGCACGATCGAGGTTCCGGGAGACTGGAAGGAAACGCTCGGGTCCGACTTGTCTTACGGCTACGGGACGTACAGGCTGCGCATTCTGATCGATCCGCTCAGGAAGCCGGTCGCAATGTGGATCAAAAATATCGAAGCCTCCTCCGACGTCGAAATCAATGGCTTATCGGAAGGCAGCATCGGCAATCCCGCCGCAAGCGCGGGGGAATATAAGCCGCGCAACATATCGTACACCTCCTCCTACACGATAGCGGGAACGACCGAGCTGGACGTGCTGATTCGCGTGGCCAACTACGACGAACCGTTCTACGGCGGAATCGTCCGTTCCATTCGTTTCGGCTCGCAAGCCGCGATCGATCAGGTGAGATGGACTTCGATCGGTTCGCAGCTGGTTACGATTATGATTTTGTTCCTGCACGGCTTGTACGCTTTTATTCTCTTCTTGTTTAACCGGCGCGAGCGGGCTTTACCGACGATGGCCTTGTTGACCGTGTCCGTCGGACTGGCTTTGCTGTCGGGACAGGACAACCTGCTGCAAACGGTGATCCCGATTCCGTATACCGGACTGCTGCGGATCAGACTGATTTCCCTGCTGTGGCAAAACCTGTTCATGATCGCCCTGTTCCGCAGGCTGATCTCGGCGCCGCCGCGCAACGCCTTCCTGAGAGCCTACGGGGCGCTGCTGGCCGTCTTGACGGGGATCCTCCTTGTGGCTCCCGCTTCCTGGGCCAACGCCTTCGTCGATTTTAGCGTTTTTATCGGCATTTATTCGATCCCGTTCTTCTGGCTCTTCTACATCGTGGGCCAAATGATCGTCAATCGTCGGAACGACAAGGACGTTGCGTTCCTGTTATTGACCGCGGCCGGCATTATCTCGAACTTGACCTGGAGCGTATTCGAATCCGACATCGACGTCACGACCGTCTATTATCCGATCGACCTGCTGATCACGATGGCCGGTTTCTCCACTTACTGGTTCAAGAAGTATTTTCGGCAGGCGAACCAGAACAGCGTGCTCAACGACCAGTTAAAAAAAGCCGACAAGCTGAAGGATCAATTTCTCGCCAATACGTCCCACGAGCTGCGGACGCCGCTGCACGGCATCATGAATATCGCGCAGAACGTAGTGGCCAAGGAGAAGACCAGGCTGGAAGAAGGCAGTCTGAAAAATATGGAGCTGCTGATCACGATAAGCCGCCGAATGTCCCACATGCTGGGCGATCTTCTCGACGTCGCGCGGCTGCAGGAGAGCCGGATCGTCCTGCAGCAGGAGCCGCTGCACGCGCAGGCGATCGCTCCGGGCGTCATCGGCATGCTGCAATTCATGATTCAAGGCAAAGGCGTTCGACTGGATACGAATATTCCCGAGACGCTGCCGCCGGTGCTGGCCGACGAGAAACGGCTCGTGCAAATTTTGTACAACCTCCTGCACAATGCCATAAAATATACCGAGGAAGGAACGATCTCCGTCACCGCGGAGCTGCGGAACGGACGGGCCGTCATTCATGTGGCCGACACCGGAGTCGGCATGGACGAGCAGACGCAGGCGCGGATATTCCTCCCTTACGAGCAGGGCGCCTACGGAATCAACGACGGACGGGGAATCGGGCTGGGGCTGAGCATCTGCAAACAGCTCGTGGAGCTGCACGGAGGGACTTTGCGCGTCCGCTCCGCGCCGGGACAAGGCTCGGTCTTCAGCTTCGATCTGCCGCTCGCGGATTCCCGGTCCGTTCATGCTTCGTCCGCACCGCTTACGCCTCAGCGGTTATCGGACGAGACGGAAGGGCGGTTCGCCGGGCTGACGATGCCGGACATCGCCCATAACGAAGCGGCGGCGGCATTGCCGATTCCCCCTCTTCTGAACGATAAGGAGCTTTATATATTGGCCGTGGACGACGACCCCGTCAATCTGAGCGTGCTGGTCGGCATTCTGGAGCAAGAGCCTTATCGCATCGCCACGGTGCAATCCGCCCGCGAAGCGCTTGATCTGCTCGGCACCAGGCCGTGGGATCTGCTGATCGCCGACGTGATGATGCCGCAGATGTCGGGCTACGAGCTGACGCAGAAAGTCCGGGAGCGCTATTCGATGTCCGAGCTTCCGGTGCTGCTGCTCACCGCGCGCAGCCAGCCCGCCGACATCTATACCGGTTTCCTGTCGGGCGCCAGCGATTACGTGACCAAGCCGGTGGACGCCTTGGAGCTGAAATACCGCATTCGGGCGTTAACCTCGCTTAAGCAATCCATTAACGAGCGCCTGAGGATGGAGGCCGCTTACCTGCAAGCGCAGATCCACCCCCATTTTCTGTTCAATACGCTGAATTCGATTATGGCGCTGAGCGAGATCGATACGGAGGAAATGCGCAGACTGGGCACCGCCTTCGCCTCCTTCTTGCGAATCAGCTTCGACTTTCTGAATACGGGGGAGCTTGTCGAGCTCTCTCACGAGCTCGATCTGGTCCAGGCCTATCTGCAAATCGAGAAGGCGCGGTTCGAGGAAAGGCTGAAGATCGCGTGGGAGGTGGAACCGGGCCTCGATCCGCTCGTTCCTCCGCTGTCCATTCAGCCGCTCGTGGAAAATGCCGTGAAGCACGGCGCGCTTGGCCGGAATATCGGCGGCACCGTCCGGGTGCGTATCGTTCGCCTGGAAAATTCCGTACGGGTCGAAGTGGCGGACGACGGACAGGGCATGGAACAAGAGCAGATCGATCTGCTGCTGAACTCCTCCCTTCACGACAAAGGAGGCATCGGCATCGCCAATACGCATCGGCGATTGATTCAGCAGTTCGGGCAGGGCTTGTCCATTCTCAGCCTGCCGGGACAGGGAACGACGGTGTCGTTCGTTATTCCTGACGAGCGCGCCGAAACCCGGGCGCCCGCGCCCAGAGCACGACGGGAATGAGCAATAGGGCCACCGCTCCGCCGGCGAAGGATAGCGCCGCATAACTGGATTCGGCGACGACCATGCCGGACAACGCGCCTCCCGAAGCTCCGGTCAGCGCGATCAGAACGTCGATCGTCCCCTGCGTCTTGGCGCGGGCGGCCGGCGGCGCGGCGTCGACGATCAGGGCCGTGCCGCTGATCAGGCCGAAGTTCCAGCCGAGACCGAGCAAAGCTAACGCCGCAATCAGCAGCGGCACCGAATGCGCCGGAGCCGCAGCGGCGAGAACTCCCGCGAGCAGCAGCGTAATTCCGGATGCGCAGGCCATTGCGCGGCGGCCGATCCGGTCGACGAGCGCCCCGGTCGCCAAGGAAGGAAGATACATCGCGCCGACATGAATGCCGATGACCAGCCCGATCTCTCCGAGCCCATGCCCATGATGCTGCATATGGATCGGCGTCATTGTCATAATCGCGACCATCACGACCTGCGTCAGCACCATCACTGTCGCTCCGACGATCAGGCCGCGATTGCGAAACGGAGACGGCGGGCGATCCGCTTCTTCGGCCGAAGCCTCGGTCGAGCCGGCTTCCCGCTTGGCGGCGAGAGCTTGGGCCGCGAGATAGGGGTCTGGACGGAGTAAAACAAGCAGCAACAGCCCGGCTAACGAGAACGCGGCCGCCGACAGCAGGAACGGTCCGGTCAACGGAGGAAGACCGAAGGATGCGGCGAAGTCCCCCATCGGCTCGACCAGGTTCGGCCCGGCCACCGCGCCGAAGGTCGTCGCCGCCATCGACAGACTGACTGCTTTTGCCCGTTGTCCCGGCTTGGCCAGATCGGTGCCGGCATAGCGAGCCTGCAAATTTGTCGACGTCCCCGCTCCGTAGATCAACATGCAGGCCAGCAGCAGCGCCAGTTGATTCGCCGCTCCTGCGATCACGATGCCGATCGCCCCAAGCCCTCCGGCCAGAAATCCCGACGACAAGCCGATCCGGCGCCCGTAACGATGCGTCAGCCGGCCCACCAAGTAAGCCGATCCCGCGGAGCCCAGCGTAACGAGCGCCACGGGTATGCCCGCAAAGCCCTCCGCGCCTATCATCTCCCCGGCCAGCAGCGCCCCTACGGTTATCCCCGCGGCAAGTCCCGCTCCGCCGAAAATCTGAGAAATAACGACGACGATCAGCGTCCTGCGGTAAAGCCGCTTTATCTTGCTCTCCGTCATCGCCTCTTCCCCCGTTCGGTTATTGCAGCAGCGCCCTTGCCGCGATCCATATCGCCTAACGAACGGATTTCCGTCTCCAGCGGCTCTTCCTTCAGACGGCTCATTCCCTGCCAATCCAGCAGCTGCTCGATCGAGAAAACGCCTCCCGGCAGCGCCGTACGATAGACGGCCTCGGCGACGTCGAGCGCGCATCGGGCCGTCAGCTCGGATTGCCGACGGCCTTGCAGCCGATATTCGGCGACGGCCGCTTTGCCATCCTTCTCCCCGATCGCTTCGACTTGGACGACAAAGCGGTCCGAGCCGAGACGCATCCGACCGAAGCATGCGATCGCCGCTGAACGGACCGGCTTCAGTCCGAGCAGGGAACCCAAGCCGAGCTTGCGCGCCGCCGCGAGCAGCGTCGTCGCGGCGGCCGGGTCGAAGCACAGTCTCGTCGACACGCTGGGGACGCCCAACGTCACCGGCAGAGAACGCTGATCGGAGAAGGGAAATCGATAAGCGCGCTTTCGGCCGATCGCGCCCCGAAAATCCGCCACCCTCGCATCCGTAAAGCTGCCCGCGAGTTCCGTGCGGCCGTGCCGCGTAATCTCGAAGCGGGCTCTCAGATTGTCCACGGTCCATTCGACCGCCGCTTTGCCGTGCCGGTCGCCCAATCCGAGGAGGATCGTAATCTCGATCTCCTCGGTTCGATCGAGACGGCGATGGGCTTCCAGCGCCAGCAAATTCGTTACGCCCGGCGCGAGCCCCGCGTTCATAACGGCCGTCGAGCCGCCTCGCTCCGCCAGCTCCCGCAGCGCCTCCGCTCGAGCCAGGAACGAGAGGTTGGCCGACACGTCGATATAATGGATGCCGCTCAGGAGACAAGCGCGCATAAAGACGATGCCCCGCTGATCCAGACACATGACGACCAAGCGGACTCCGGCCAGCGCTTCGGGGTCGACGGGCCGGCCAATGTCCAGCCGCATGGGCAGAACCCTCCCCTCTGTCCCTCGACAAAACCGCTCCGCGCGCTCCAGGTTTCTGCCCGCCGCATACACTTTGCCGGGAAATTGGCGCCCGAGCTCCTCGCATACGCCGCGGCCAACCGCTCCATATCCCCCAACGACAACGATCCGATCCTTGTTCATCTTGCTCTTGCCAGCTCCCTTGCTTATTCTAGATGGTAACGGGTTTATTCCCACTCTAGACGAATAAGGAGCTGCGACGCCATCCCAGAAAGGTGGGATTTCCGCCGCGGAAGACGATATGGATAACATGAAGCAACGGATCGAACGGCTGGCCGAGCAAGCCGTCTCCTCCAGGGAATTCAGACTGGAGCTGCTGGCGCGGCTGCGCGAAGCGTTTCCCTTCGACGGCGCATGCTGCTCCGTCGTCGATCCGCGCACGCTTCTCTCGGCGGGCGCCGTTACCGAAGACGGCGTGGAGGCGATTCACCATCGCCTGTTCGAATACGAATACGGATATCGGGATTATAACCGGTTCGAGGAGTTGGCCGAAGCGGACCGTCCGGCGGCCGCTCTCGGAATAGCGACGGAAGGCGACCCGGAGAGAAGCGCCCGCTTCCGGGAAGTGCTGCGTCCCGCGGGCTTCGGGGACGAGATGAGAGCGGCTTTAGTGAGCGGGGGACGATGCTGGGGCTTCTTGACTCTGCTTCGCGGGAAGGATCGGCCTTCATTTACGGAGGAGGAGCTGGTGCTGCTGACGTCGCTCGTGCCGACGATCGCCTCCGCTTTGCGGCGGACAAGCCTGGCTCTGTCCGATGCCGCTGAGGAGCCCGGGCTGGAGCCGGGCGTATTAGTCGTAGTCTCGGACGGCGTTCATCTGGCGGAGTTGTCCGCAACCGACGCGGCCGCACGCTGGCTGGCCGCGCTCCGCGAGGCCGAGGGGATCGGCGCCGGCATCCTGCCCCGGCCGATTCGGGCGGTCTGCACCCGGGCGCTGGCCGGGGAGACGGGAACAGGCAAAGAGCTTGCGAACGGCAAAGCCGCCCGTACCTGCGTCAGGCTTTCGGGCGGCTCGTATGTAACGATTCGGGCCGACAAGCTGGTCGGCCAAGCTTCGGCCTTACAGCTTGCCGTCGTTTTCGAACTGGCGCAGCCGGCCGACAGACTCCCGCTGATCGCCGAAGCCTACGGACTGTCGGAGCGCGAGAAGCAGCTGCTTGGGACGGTCGTGCGCGGACTGTCGACCCGCGAAATTTCCCGCGAGCTTCACATTTCGGTCCACACCGTCCAGGATCATCTCAAGTCAATCTTCGCCAAGACGGGGGTATCCAGCCGCAGGGAGCTGATCTGGCGGCTCTTCTCCCGTTACGCCTCCCCGCCGAACGCCGTGAAGCGTCCAACGGAGGAGCCCTGACGGCTCGGACGGCGACCGGTCGGCAGCGTTCAATCCAGATGAAAAACCTCTTCCATACTTGCCCACCATTCGCCTTCCGCCCGGGTTTCAAGCGGCTGCTGGCAGGGCTTGCAGACCTCCCACCAACGCTGGGTCTCCGGATCGGCGGCCATCTTGGCGGAATCCGCGTCGAAATCCGTTCCGGTGTACTCGAAGTAACTGAACAGGAACCCGTCTTTGTAATAGATCGAATAATTTTGAATATGGCATTCCTTGATCATCCTCAGCACGCCCGGCCATGCCGCGGCGTGCAGTCTCTTGTACTCCTCCAGCTTATCCTCTCTAACGCGAATCAAGCTGCCGTATCGCTGCGCTGCCATCCGTCTCACTCCTACGCCCATAATTGAGTCCGTCCCCAGGCTTCCCGTCGCTCCGCGCTGCGCCGCGTTTGCCGTAAAACCGATTGCCCGGGGATACTGGTGCTACCGCACCTCTAAATTATCATAGTCCCGGCTCGGGTGACAACAGAATTCGGAGCGGCTCGCCCGAACCCTCAAGTGCCGCAGAAAGTTCGGTAAGGACGTCCCGCCGGCTCGGGCAGCGCGCAATACGAAGCCTGCTCGGGCGTATACGCATAAGGCTGAGCCAGCACGGCGAGCAGTCGTTCCATCACGCTGTAATCGCCTCGCTCCGATGCGGCCTCCAGCGCCTCCTCCACCCGATGGTTGCGAGGAATGACGGCCGGATTGCTGCTCCGCATCAGCAGCAGCGCTTCCTCCCGGCTTGCCGGCTGCCTCTCCAGCCTCTGCCGCCACCGTTCCTGCCAATGGCGGAATTCCTCTGCGTCATGAAACGGCGTCCCTTCCGGCGCGTCCATAGTCAGAGCGCGGAAAGTATTCGTATAGTCTGCGCGATGCTTCTGCATCAGAACGAGCAAGTCTTGGACCAACTCCTCGTCCTGCTCCTCTTCGCCGAACATTCCCAGCTTCGCTCTCATACCCGTCAACCAATGGCCGTGATATCGCTCGCCGAACTCGCCAAGCGCGCCTTCGGCGACAGAGATCGCCTTTTTCTCCTCGTCGGCCAGCAGGGGCAGCAGCGTTTCCGCCAATCTCGCCAAATTCCAGAGCGCGATCTGCGGCTGATTGCCGTAAGCGTATCGCCCCTGCGAATCGATCGAGCTGAATACCGTCGCCGGGTCGTAGACATCCATGAAAGCGCACGGACCGTAATCGATCGTCTCGCCGCTGAGCGCCATATTGTCGGTATTCATTACCCCGTGAATAAAACCGGCCAACTGCCATTGGGCGATCAGCTTGGCTTGGCGGCGGATGGCCTCCCGCAGAAGCAGAAGGGCGCTCCCCCCTTCATCGTCGCTTATCTTCCCGTTCGCTTCGACTGTTGCGGCCGCCTCCGGATAATGCCGCCGCAGCGTATAATCGACCAGCGCCCGAAGCTCTTCGTCTCCTCCCCACGCCGCCGCATACTGAAACGTGCCGACGCGAATATGACTGGCGGCGACGCGGGTCAGCACGGCGCCCGGCAGCTCCTTCTCGCGCTGGATCGGCTGTCCGGTCATCGCGACCGCCAGGCTGCGCGTCGTCGGGATGCCCAGCGCGTGCATCGCTTCGCTGATGATATATTCGCGCAGCATCGGCCCCAAAGCCGCCCTCCCGTCGCCCCCGCGGGAATACGGCGTTCTGCCGGAGCCCTTGAGCTGAATGTCGAAGCGTTCTCCCTTGGGCGTGATCTGCTCGCCCAGTAGCAAAGCCCTTCCGTCTCCGAGCCGGTTGAAATGCCCGAACTGATGCCCCGCGTAAGCTTGGGCGAGAGGCTCCGCGCCTTCCGGAATCCGGTTGCCGGCGAATACGTCCGCGGCATCCCCGTCCCGCAGCGCATCCGCGTTCAACCCGAGCTCCTGCGCAAGGCGCTCGTTCAGAATAACCAGCTTCGGCGCGCGCACCGGCGCCGGGCTCATCTTCGTATATAAAGTCTCCGGCAGTCCGGCGTAGCTGTTATCGAAATTCCATCCCGCGCCCCGCCGCTCGTTCTTTTTTTCTTCCATCGTATTTTCACCTTGATTCCGATAGGATTTTTTGCCGTTCTTTAGCATGGCTTGCAGCCTTATTATACCCCCGAAACGGCCGGATGAGGGCAGTTGTGCATGAAGAACCTTGCGCGATTGGTATAATGCTGGGTCTAAAGACAAAAAATGATCATAAGTAAGTTGTAGTTTATCTTGCAGTTTGTTAAACTGGAGGTGAAACCGCTGTGGAACACGAGGTGAGACTTATGACGACTACGGAAGCGAGAAGGCAAGCCAAGGAGCTTGCTTTGGAGGTTCTGGGAAAGCCCGATCACGAGATCGTATCCGTTAACGCCCGCACCATCAAGGGATTGATGCATTTGATGCGTGATTACGCCGTTCTTACGCATGCAACAGACCCTGAGACCGAAGTCGCGGAAGCCGTCGAGCGACTGATTAATCTTATCGACCTCAACGAAAGCTCGACACCGCAGCAAACCAGTGATTACTACAAGACAAGTCAATTGGCCGATTATTTTGGCGTATCCGTAACTGCGATTAATAATTGGATAGATGAAGGCCGGTTCATCGGATATCGGAGAGAGCCTCGCAAGCACGCCAAGATTCCCCATAACACCCCTTTTCAACATCGGGACGGGCGAATCGAGCCGCTCGGACATGTTATTGAACGTTGCCTGAAACAGGAAAACGAATCCTTTGCCTCATATGACGAGAAAATGATGCTGCTAAACGAGATTGAAACTTTACGGCAAAAATACGGTGGGAGAGCTTACGAGGATATTTTTAATTTGGACGATCCGAGCCCCGAGCAAGAGCAGGATGCCTCGCGCTGGCGTTTTTACCGCATGAGGCTTGATGATCTCTCATGAGCCGGTACAGCGACTATGTCGAAAAACTCTCCCCCCCATGAGCCTATCGTCCCCACCGATTGGTCTTATGTGCAGGAGAAGTTTGACGATATTATCCAAGGTGAAATTGTTAGCGGAAATTATGAAGGACACGAGAGATACCCTCAAGTGCGAAAGACGATTCGAATAAGACACGGAGACGGCATTCTTCATGCCTCCGAATATATTCACGATCGCAAGGGCGAGGCAACTCGTGTCCTTCAATTCGAATACGACTGGCAGTACAATCCGTAAAACCCTCAGTCCACCTGGAAATTTCACTATGATTCGTATCACCCTGAGTCGTATTGGACGATAACCAAGCATTTTCACGAACACGATCAGCCCACCCCGTTAAAAACGGGCCACTCTAGACTGCCTAACTTTAGTCATCGCCACATATGCGCAGTCCTGGAAACGATTCGTGTCTCGCTCCGGGTCGGCGGCAGGCTTCCTATCCCTTGACGGGGTATCCCTCAACCTGTTGTTCCGCCTCGTACAGCGAGTCTTCTACCCCCGATAGGAAAGGCGTCCACGCTCCCGTCGAATACAACTGAAGCCGATGCATGGCGCGAGTGCACGCCGTATAAAACAGCTTCCGCTCGCTCTCCCGACCGTAAGCGCCCGGCGAAGCGTCGTTGATCAGCACTGCATCGAACTCCACGCCTTTGGCCAAATAAGCGGGAATGACCATGACGCCTTTCTCGAAGAAAAGCGTCTCCTTCGTAACGAGCCGCAGATTTTCGCATCCTCGGGCCGTCAGACGCTCGTAAGCCTCTGCGCTCTCGGCCGCGGTTTTCGTAATGACGGCAAGAGTCGCGAATCCTTCTTCCCGCAGCTCCGCCAAAGCCGCCGTCATCTTGACGATCCGCTCCTCTTCGTTTCGCACCGTCATGAGCAGCGGTTTGCCGCCGCTTCTCTCGAACGGCACGATCTCCTCGCCGTCCGGCAGCAGCCCTTTCGTGAATTCCACGATTTCTCGCGTGGAGCGATAGCTCCGAACCAGGCGGATCAGCGTTGTCTCGGACTCCCCGTACAAGCGGACCAGCGGAGATTCGGACTCGCGCAAATCGGTCGCCTGGGCGAAAATCGCCTGCCCGAAATCCCCGAGCACCGTCATGCGGGCGCGCGGAAACAGCCTCTTGAGATACGCGTATTGGAACAGGGAATAATCCTGGCCCTCATCGACGAACACATGCCGCACCTCCGTGTTCGTCCGTACGCCCTCGATCAGCTCCTTCAAATACAAATACGGAGTCGCATCCTCGTAAAACAGTTCAAACCGGGCCAGCTTTTCCCTGGTTTGCTTGCAGATGTCCGGCCACAGCGCGGGAACGGCGGGCTCTCCCACCATCTCGCGATAAGCGGCCGCATCGCCGAAAAGCTGAGCGTACACTCCGTACACGTCCAGGAAGGCCAGCTTCCGAACGCTTCGCCTGAGCGGCTTAAAGCTTTCCTTGACGATCCCGGCTCGCAGAAGCTCCTCCTCCCGCTCGGCATAATCAAAATCCCCCTCGTCTCCCCGGCGCTCATGGGTCAGCTTCGCCCGGACCTCCTCATACCGCTCGCCGAAATCGAACACGCTGCGTTCCTTGTGAAGCTGGCTATGAACCTCCGCGTACTGCTCGTTGTCAAGGTAATTAAGCTCCTCCTGCACCCAGAGCGCTTCCCGTTCCTTGCGCTCCAGCAGACTCAACTCCCGGAGCAGCCATTCCTGCAGCAGGTTGACGCGGTTAGCCAGACGAATGGACGGATCGCAGCTGTAAAATCGCGTCGTCATCTGCTCGGCGGTAATCAAATCGCGATCTCTGAACCGGATGCCGTTAAACCGCATTCCCGTCGTCTCCAGCCGTTTGGCGTACTGCCCAAGCGCCCTCAGATAAGACTCCGACGCCTTGTATTTCATGCCTTCCAGACGGGCCTCGTATCCGGAGCCGGCCTGCTCCGCCAGCATGTATTCCATCTGGTCGAACGGGTCCTCCAGCGTTAACGAGGAACCCAGCCAATACTCCAGATACTCTTGAAAAGTCGTCTGCTGCATATTCTCTTCGCCCAGCTCCGGCAGAACGGTGGACACGTAGCTGTTAAACATCGGATTCGGCGAAAACAGCACGATCTGATCGGCTCTGAGCGTATTGCGATGCCGGTATAGCAGATAAGCCGCTCGCTGCAGGGCGGCAGAGGTTTTACCGCTTCCGGCCGCCCCTTGCACAACCAGCAGTCTGCTTTTGTCGTTGCGGATAATTTCGTTCTGCTCCTTCTGGATCGTCGCCACGATGCTCTTCATTTGCGCATCCGCGCCCTTGCCCAGCACCTGTTGGAGCAGTTCGTCCCCGATCGTCACGTTCGCGTCGAACAGATGGCGGATTTGCCCGTCCTCGATTCGGAATTGCCGCTTCAGCTCCATCGTTCCGGCAATGAGGCCGCCCGGCGTATCGTACGCGGCCGCCCCCGGCAAGCAATCGTAGTACATGCTCGCAATCGGCGTCCGCCAATCGTACACGAGGAAATCCATGCCGTCCTCCTCGAGGAACGACGCCACCCCGATGTAGATTCGCTCCGTCAAGTCCGAGCCGTCCTCCCGGAAGTCGATGCGTCCGAAATACGGCGACGGCAGCAGCCGGTTCAAGTTTTGCCACTGCTGCACCAACTGCCGATGACTGCGTTCCCGTTCGGACAACACCGCCGCCTGCTGCTGAATCGTGAAGAAGGTTTCCTCGAAGTCCTCTTCCGTGCTTGTGTTCACCGTAACCTCTTCCCAGAAACGCTTCCGTATGTCCGTGACCTGTTCCCGCAGCCCGGCAGCCTCCGGCTCGAGCTCGGCAATCCTCGCCCTCAGTTTGCCCGCAACGGAATCCAGTCGCTCCTGCTCCGCCTGCCATACCTGTTCATTTGTCATCGTTACGCATACGCTCCTTTGTCCGTTCATTACGGAGGGATAAAAGCACTTGACATGCCGCAGACAGTCATGGTAAGATAAAGGTGTAAATAAAATGTTATACTTATGTCTACACACATAATCGCAGACGTTCCCATCATAACACAGCATGCTTTGGCATGCAATTTTTTATTTGCACATAACGAGGTGTCCGAATGCCGTGGTCATTGGCCGCGATGGCGAGTCCGCCTCAGGATTTCATAAAATAACGGCGCGTTAAGAACCCGGGATGAGGCATCCCGGGTTCTTTGTTAGGATCGACGGCTGAGCTGTCGGCAGCGGGCTCTAGGAGCCGCTCTCGTCTCCGTGCCACAGCCTGCGGAACGATTCGCTTCGCTCCAGCAGCTTCTCCGCCGTCCCCTCCGCCTCGATCCGGCCGTCCTTCAGCACGAGGATATGATCGGCGCGGGCCAGAGCGGCTTTGCGATGCGAGACGACAAGGCAGGTCGCTTCGCCTCGGTCGCCGAACAGCCGCTCCCACAGCTTCTGCTCGGTCTCGACGTCCAGAGCGCTCGACAGATCGTCGAACACGTATAGCTCCGCATCCCGCACGAGCATTCTCGCCGCGGCCGTCCGCTGGGCCTGGCCTCCGGACAGCTTCACGCCGCGCGGACCGATGACCGTGCCCAGCCCGTCGCGGAAATGCCGCAGATCCTCCTCCAGCACGGCCGTATGCAGCGCGCGCTCCAGCTGTCCGTCCCGGTCCTCGAGACCGAGCAGGATGTTTTCGCGCAGCGTGTCGCTGTACAGCCTTGGCGATTGCGCCGAATAGGCGCTGCGAGGCGGCACGAAGAAATGGCCCGCGTCGTCCACCTCGCTCCCATTCCAGAGAACCGTTCCGGCATCCTGCGGAAGCAGGCCGAGCAGGGTGCGCACAAGCGTCGTTTTGCCCGAGCCGACCGGTCCCGTAACGACGGTAAACGAACCCCGCCGCAGGTGCAGCCGGATGTCCTCGATGCCCCTTCCCGTTTCCGGATACCGATAGGTCAGGCCGCTTACGTCAAGTCTTTCCAACCGTTCGTCCTCGACGTTTGCAGACTGCGCTCCGGCACTGTTCGCTCCCCTATTCGCCGCCAATTCCCGCTCCTTCCTGCCTGAAGCGTTCGTTTGCCTCCCGGCAGCGGGTGTCTCCGGCTCCTTCTCGCCAAGCGTATTCGCCTCCGTCAGCACTTGCGCCGGCGCGCCTTGCAGCAAGCCGGTCAGCCGATCCTTGGCGACCGTCATCTGCTTGAAATAGGTCAGAAAATTGCCGAAATTGGAGATGAACTGGGTAACGAACGTCAAGTAGTACACGAACAACGAGAAGTCGCCGACCGTGAACTCGCCTCCGCGCATTTTGTGCCCGGCCAGCAGCAGGATCAGACCCGTTCCCAGGTTCACCATATTGGAGAAGATCGAGCCGAGCGCTTCCGTCATCAGTTTGTCTTTCAGCATCGATTTGCGGCGGTCGTCGTTTAATTTCCGGAACCGTTCCGTCACGCGATGCTCGGCGCCGGCCACCTGAATGGCCTGCACGCTGCCGAACATTTCGCTGATCGCTTCCGTCACCTTCGCCGTCGATTCCCGGCTTGCCGCGCGGTATTTCTGCAGCCGGGTCGTGGCGAGCTGCGCCGCGACGATCACGATGACGAGCGGCAGAAACACAAGCGTCGTCATTTCGGCGTCGATCCGCAGAAGAATAAAGCACGACACGACGGCGAAGCAGGTCATGCCGAAGACGTCCACCGACCAGCTGACCGCCTCCTCCGATTGATCGACATCGTCGCGGAAATGACTGATCGCCTCTCCGGGCGAACCCGGAATCGCCCGCGCGCCCGGACGCTGCAAAATGTGCGCAAGCACGTTGCGACGCAGGAGCATCCCCATGCGGAAACGGAAGCTCACATCCGTAATGAAACCCAGATAGACGGTCGCGCTTCTGGCCAAAGCGAAGCCGATCAGCAGCGCAATCAGCGCCCCTATGCCGAGCCCTGTTGCCGCATCGCCGGTCAAGGAATCGAAAAACTCCTTCGTAACGAGGCCGGGTACGATCGGCATCAGATAGATCGCCGTCCAGACAAGCGCGTTGAACACATACCAGCCCGGGCGATAACGGATCAATCGCCACATATACGAGAACGTACTCATGCCAACACCTCCTCGAGCCCGGCCGCCAGCATGCGGCTAAAGCGGGAGTCCGGATCGGCCGCCAGCGCCTTCCTCGGTCCGTTCTCGATGATGCGGCCTTGCTCCAGAATGACGATCTTGTCGGCCCGTTCGACGGTCGCGAGCCGGTGCGCGATCATGATGCAGCTTCGGTCCTTCAGCAGCTTGTCGACGGCCCGCTCCAGCCGATGCTCCGTCAGCGGATCGAGCCGCGACGAAGCTTCGTCCAGAATGACCAGACCCGGGTCGGTCAAGAACACCCTCGCGAAAGCAAGCAGCTGCCCTTCTCCCGCGGACAGGCTCCCGCCGCCCGAAGCCAGCGGCGTATCCAGCCCCTCCGGCAGCGAATCGTACCAGTCGCCCAAGCCCAGCTCGCGAAGCACGCCGATCATGCGCTCGTCCGGCACGCTCTCGTCGTAGAACGTCAGATTGTCGCGCACGCTGCCCTGAATGATCTCGATGTTCTGCGTGACAAGCGCGACCTTCGTCCGCAGCTCGCCGAGCTTGCATTCGCGGATATCCACGCCTCCCAGCCGAACGCTTCCCTCTCTCGGGTCGTAGAAGCGAAGCAGCAAGCGGGCAAGCGTCGTCTTGCCGCTGCCTGTTCGGCCGAGCAGCCCGAGCACTTCGCCGGGAGCGAGCCGCAAGCGGATGCCGTCCAGAGTCGGCTCGTCGTCGTAGCCGAACGTTACATTGTCGAATTCGACGGCCAGCGGCCCGGAAGGCAGCTCGGCTCCCGGGCCGTCCTCGATTTTCGAGCGCATGCCCAACAGCTCGCGAATGCGCACGAGGCTGGCGTCCGCCTTCTGCAAATCCTCGATCTGGGTGCGAATTTTCTCGATCGGCTTGGCAAGCAGCTCCGTATAGTAGAAAATCAAATACACCGTACCGATCGTAATGCTGCCCTGCTTCCAGAGATAGGCGCTGATCGCGAACGCCATTGCGTTGCCCAGGGCGAACACGACAATCGTCGTCACCCACATCGAAGCGAACCCGAGAAAAGCCTTCGTGCGAATCGGCAGCATCCGGCGCAGCAGGCCGTAGAACCGGTTCATGACGAAACCGGTCGCCCCGTTGGCCCGAGTATCCTCCGTCCCTTCCAGATGCTCGCCGATAAAGCCGTAAAACTCGGCGTTGACCTGCCGCCACTTCGTCCATACCGGAAGCGCGAACTTGCGAATCCACTGAATGACGAACACGGAGCCGACCACGAACAGCAGCATACCCGCGCCGATCCATACATTTTCCCGGAAGAGGAGGACGATCACGCCCGCCATCAGCAGCAGGTTGCCGGCCAAGTGGATGATGAAGCTGGAGAAAAAGTTGGCCAGCGCGTTCACGTCCCCGTCCACCCGTTCGATGATCGAGCCCGTCGTGTTCGACTTGTGGAACGACATATCGAGCTTCAGACCGTGCTCGGCCAGATCGCCCCGCAGCCGGTTCGTCGTGCGCCAAGCCAGATTCTCGCTGACGTAAGTGGCGATGACGGAGACGATCTGCTGCACAAGCGAGAAGCCGATGAACAGCAGCGCGGCGTAGTAGAGCGGCTCCAGCGAACGGTCGGATTGAGCGGTATCGATAAAATAACGAATGATTTGCGGATTGACGAGCTGCAAGCCGATCGAAGCGAACAGCAGCGCCGTCAGGCCGATCAGCGAGCTCCGCTGCGGAAGCAGGTATCGGCCCAGCATCTCGTAATAGTGGCCTAACGAATTGGTTTTCGCGGTCTTGCCCATGGCTTGCCCCCTCCCGCATAGACGTAACAAAGGCGACAACCTGCCCTGTTCAGAGGGGTTATCGCCGCTTATTTGACTGTATCCGAATCCTTGGCCGCCGTCAATCCGCAGAACGCATCAACCGGAATACCATGACGAGAGCTTGACCGGGTTCTGGCGTCTCGGAGCGCGATGCTGCACTGCATAACGGCGGTCGGCCGATCTTTCCGTTAAGTGTATTCGCTTTTCCGCAGCCGTATTCTACCCCGTCTCGCAGGCTGCGGCAGCACCGGCCGGAGCTCTCTCACTTCCGCCGGTTTGCCGGCGACCGGACGCCTCCCGCGCACAGTTTATCGATCGCGAAGGCCGCCGCGCAGCCGGCCAAATAACGAACCAGATCGATCCCCAGAAAACCGCGGCCCAGAATCAAAGCGCCCATCGTCGTCGCGCGGACGCCATTGATCCAGTTCGCTTGATACAGCTGACTGAACTCGATCGCGAAGCTGAAAATCAGCGCGGCCAAGAAGGCCGCCCGCCTGCTTCTCCCGACGAATAGCGCCCGGAAGCCGCAGTAGACCATCGCCGCCCACAGCGCGTCTCCGGCATGGTCGGCAATCAGCGGTGGAAGTCCCGACGAATACCTGCGGACGCCGAGCCCCAGAACGATCAGCAGCGCCGCGGCTGCCAAATAGAGCAAGCGATGTTTCATCCGTCTTCGCCCCCCGGATCGAACAAAGGCGATAACCGGCCCGTTATATGGGGTTATCGCCGTTAATTCGACTGTATCCGATTGCTCCGCAGCGGTCAATCCGCTTCCGGCACGGCGACCCTTCTTCCTTCCGTGCAGGATTCGATCGCCGCGCAAGCAAGCTTCAGCGCGCGATGGCCCGCCCGGGCGTGCACCGGAGGTTCCTCTCCGGTCAGGAATGCCTTCAGCATCACGTCCGCATGAGTGTCGAACGTTCGGTGAAACTCCCTGTCCCGGTCGTTGAAGTAGCCCGCCTGCCACGTTTCCGCAAGCTCGCTGCCCGCCTGCTGGAAGCGGAATTGCCTGACCGTATCGTCGATCACGAGCCGGCCAGCGGTTCCGTTCACCTCGAGCCGCTGCGTGTCTTGATAGGCGTAGGAGGAGTCGTAGGAGCCGACCAGACTGCCTACCGCGCCGCTGGCAAAACGCAGCGAGATCGACATCGTGCTGAAGCCCTTGCCGGTCATCTCCGTCATCTCCGCCATGACCGAGGAGATCGGCCCCAGCAAATATTCCAGCGAATCGAAGCCGTGGCACTGGGTTTCGATCAGATTGGCGTAAGGGTGACCGCCGTCCCCTTCTCCGCCGAATCGCCAAGTCGCGAATATGGGATCACCCAGCGCTCCGGCGTCGAGCTTGCTCTTCGCCAGCCGCATCGGCTTCGCGTAGCGATGATTGAAATTGAGGCCGAAGAACAGCTTGCTCTCCGCGGCCGCGGCCAGCAGCCGTTCCGCTTCCCCCAGATCGAAGACGAGCGGCTTCTCGACGAACAGCGGCACACCCGCCTCGATTACCTCCATCGTCGCGTCGTAATGATCCTGATTCGGAAGGCAGACGCTGACCAGGTCCGGCTTCTCCTTGGCGATCATCTCCCCGATGCTCGTGTATGCCCGCGCTCCGTACCTCGCCGCGCGTTCGGCCGTCCGCTCGGGCGTCCTGCCGACGATGGCGCACAGCTCCGACAGCTCGCTCTGCGAGAACACGCGGGCATGCTGCTCTCCCCAGCCTCCGGCTCCGATTAACGCGATCCGCACTCGCTCTCCCCGCGCTTTACTCATGCTCCACCACCACTTTTCCGCACTGCCCGGAGAAAAACAGCTCAGCTGCCGCTTGAAGCTCTCCCGCCGGATAACGATGCGTAATAATCGGTCTTAGCGCCTGCAGATGCTCTTTCAGCAGCGCAGCGTTCTCGGCGAGCTCCGCGAAAGCGAAATATTCGCTGCCCAGCACGGCTCTCTCCGCCGCGATCAAGTCCGGACTGACGTCAAGGGACAGCCCGCCGCCATGGCCGACGCACACCAGCGCGCCTCTTTTGCCGAGTACGTCCATCGCCTGTCTCCTCGCCTCGGTTCTGCCGCTGGAATCGAATGCCGCGTCGACCTCGGAATGCCCGTGCTTCCGCAGCTCTTCCGCCAGGGAGGCCCGGTCGGCGCGAATCGGAATTCCGCCCATTTTTTGCGCCAGCTCCAGCCGATAGACCGTCACGTCCGTCATGAACACCGGAACGTCCTTCCCCAGCATGAGCTTCGACATCGCCAGCAGCGCCAGCCCGATCGGGCCCGCCCCGGCGACAAGCACCGATTCGATGTCCGGTCTCGCCAGCCTGGCGCGACGAACGGCGTGACCGCCGGTCCCCATCACGTCAAGCAGCAGCGTAGCGTCGGTGAAAGACAAGTCATCGTCGATCGGAAAGAAAATATTTTCGTGCACCAGCATATACGAGCCGTATCCCCCATCGTGGGTGAATCCCATATCCGCCCGCTTATGCAGGCATTGGTTCGTATAGCCGAGACGACAGCTCCGGCATTCGCCGCAGAAGTCCATCAGGAAAACAACGCCGCGCGCCCCAATCTCGGTTGTCGTGCCCGTCCCGGCCGCAACGACGACGCCCGCCGCCTCATGACCGAGAGTGAGCGCCTCCGAGCCGTTCAGATAGAACCCTTTTTCCGAGCCGCATAACGCGTTGGCTTTCGATTGCAGTAGCAGCTGTCCGGGCCTCGGATTCGGGACCTTCTTCTCCACCCATTCCACCCGGCCTTGACCGGCGAAAACGGGGGACTTCATTACGGCAGGCACATTCGCTAAACTCATCAGAGACCCTCCTTATTCCACCTTGTGGCGCCAAGGACGCCGTGCGCCGGGATGCAGCGCAGCGACGGCGGTTCGCACGCCTTTTCCACTTGTCGATTTCCACGTTATGAACGTTGGGATATACTTGTATTATAGAAGCGGAATCTGCCCTCCGCTTGTTTAATCCCACGAACAAACTTGTCAAAAACAACGGAGGATAACGCCATGCCCCGACAATTGGACTTCGAATGGAGCGAAGAGCTTGCCCTGCCTTACGTTCGTCTCTGCTACCGGTTTATTAATGAATCGTTCTTCCAGGGGCCGCGACGGCTGCTTGACTATCTGGTGCTTTATTTGGAGCAGGGCCGCTACCTCCTGACGGTGGAAGGAACGGAGTACGAGCTGCTCGAAGGAGAATTCGCGCTGATCCAGCCGGGCTGGCTGTTCACGACGAGAGGGTACGGACAGTGCATCGTGCCGAACGCGCACCTGGACTTCTTCTATCGGCCGCGCCGGGAGGAAAGCTTCGTCACGACCCCGGGCATGACGAGTCTCGAGGGCTACTCCGGGCTACTCCAGCCTCGCCTGAACGATCTCCCCGGCGTCGAGGTGCCCGTCAAGTTCAAGCCGAAGCGGCCCGTCGAGTGCCGGGACACGCTGTACCGGATGATCGAGCATTTCAAAGGCAACGATCTGCGAAGCGCTCTGCAGGTTCAGCAGCTCGCCCTCGAGCTGCTGCTGCACATGATCGGCGACCACGAGCTGCCCGTATCCGCCGGCTTCGCCGAGCAGCAGTTCCGCGCCAAGATGAACGCCTTCTTCTCCTTCCGGCTGTCGGCTCCGCTCTCGGTGAGCGACATGGCCGAGCACGCGGGCTATTCCGAATCCCATTTCTCCGCCTTGTTCGCGCGTTCGTTCGGCACGACCCCGCACCGTCACCTGCTGCTGCTGCGAATCGAACGCGCCAAGGAGCTGCTGGCCTCCACCTCGCTCAAGCTCGACCTGATCGCCGACTACTGCGGCTTCGCGGACGCCGCCCACTTCTCCAAAGTATTCAAGCGCGAGACCGGACTGGCTCCAAGCGATTACCGCCGGAGAGAACGGGGAACGACGTAGCTGGAAAAAGTACCATTATCCTAAAATTTCGTACATCGGCTCCCGAATGGGGCTCTAGCGGGGCGCGTTACTCGAAGAATTCGTACATCGGCTCCCGAATGGGGCTCGGCGGGGCGCGTTACTCTAAAATTTCGTACAGCGGCTCCCGAATGGGGCTCTAGCGGGGCGCGTTACTCGAAAAATTCGTACATCGGCTCTCGAATGGGGCTCTAGCGGGACGCGTTACTCTAAAATTTCGTACATCGGCTCCCGAATGGGGCTCTAGCGGGGCGCGTTACTCGAAAAATTCGTGCATCGGCTCTCGAATGGGGCTCTAGCGGGACGCGTTACTCTAGAAAATCGCATATCGGCCATCAGCAGGCAGGGGGCCTGACTGAAGGGGATACCCAAAAAGCCCCGCTCGCGCCAATAGGCGCAGACGAGGGCTTAGGCTTGGAAATATACGCTCACTCATGAGAGGTCAATCGGAAAACCCCACAAATTACTCGATACCCGTCAGGGAGACAAGGCTGAACTCCGCCTGGCCGCCGCAGCAGACGAAGCCCGGAATGCCGTCTGCCTTCGCCAGCTCGTGAACGCCGTCGAGCAGCAGCAGATTGTCCAAGCGAACGAACAGACGTCCTGCCCGCACCGTAATATCGAACGTGTGAGCCGCGCCCCAGTCGAAATCCGCCGACAGAGACACAACGGCCAGCGTTGTCTCTCCCCCGACAGAGCGGACAACAACTTCGGCGCGTCTGCCTGCTCTATCGCCCGAACGAACGAGCCTGCACTCGATCGCTGAGCCGCTGTCCGCCGCATACGCGACATAAGCGCCCGCATACGCCGCGTTGGCCGCCAACCTCAGATCAAACGCAAACCGGTAAGCCCCGCCGCGTCGCGCAGGCTCCCAGCCGATCAGCCAGGCGGTGCGTCCGTCGCGGGAACGGCAGCTCAGCTTGCCCTCCGCAGCTTCGGCGGAGCCGCTGCCTTCCGCGAGCGACATCGCCGCGACGAAGCCCGACTCCGTCCCGCGTCGCAGCGCGAGATGCTCGGTTACCTCCACGCCTGCGAACGAAGCGGAGGTGAAGAAGGTGACCAGCCCGATCCGTCCTGACTCATGGGGATACGACGCGGCCGCAAGCTCGATTTCGTCCAGCTTAAACACGTAGCTGCCCCCGGTTTTCTCCACGCGAAGCGTATGATAGACGTCGAACCGAAACTCGAACGGCAGAGCCGACCGAACGACGCCGTGCTTGATGCCTCCGCTGACCGCATAGGCCTCCAACTGCCGCCGTCCGACGTCCAGCACGCACGCCACGAAATTCCGCTCGTCCACATAACAAGCATAGACGCCGTAACGCCCTCCGCGATGATCGTAGCGCCACTTGACGCTCGTCTCCAGCACGAGGCTTCCGAACGATCGCGCCGTCACGACGGACATCGTCTGCGCCGGAACCCGTTGCATGACCTCGCCGTCGCCGACTGCCCACTCTCCCGCAAGCTCCTCCCAGATCTCCGAGGACAGCCTGCCGCCCGCCCCCGAGTCGAACAGCTCGCGAAGAGCCGGCAGAGCGGGTGCATCCTGCGCCTCATAGGTCGGACCCGGCATCCACATCCGCTCGCCGCTCCAGAGCAAGGGATCGGCGCGCATCGTGCGCTGCTCGCGGCCGAAATCCAGTTCGTCCGCCGCATTGCGGCCATGGTAATATACCCATTCGTCCACATTGTTCGGCCCGCGCACGACCGAGTTGTGCCCGACGCCTTCGACTCCGTCGTTTTTGCGCAGCAGCGGCTCATAGCGGTCGTCCGACGGGTGCTTCGTCCAATCGAGTCCGATCAACCCAGCTTCATCCCGCACGGGGGCGGAAGAATAGCCGATAAAATAATTCGGTCTCACATAAGCATTCCCGCTGTACATCATATAATGCCTGTCGCCCCGGCGAACGTAGAACGCGCCCTCGATCGTATGCCAGTCGCGTCTGTCTCCGAAACGGTTTTCCTCATAGATCTCCTCGTCGAGGGTAGGGGCGACGATCAGCTGAGGCTTGCCCGCCGGAGTGACCATGTCCAGCAGCTTGTCCGCCAGGATGACGGTGCCCGGACGCTCGGCGTCCACCCCGGAATACTCGTTGTTGGAGTAGAACAAATAATAATCCCCGGCTTCGTCCTTAACGACGTGGGCATCCAGCGAGAACGTATCGTACAGCGTGCGGACGTACTTGAAAGGCCCTTCCGCCCGCTCCGATACCGCGACTTGCAGAAATTCCTTGTGAACGTCCTCCTCGCCCTCCGGCATGGAGGAGACATACAGGTAGAAAGTGCCGTTCTCGTAGACGACCGCCGGAGCCCAGTAATTCTTGAACCCTTCCCGCCGATAAACGCAGCCCTTATGCTCCCAATTCACGCCGTCCTTGGAGCGCAGAGCCAGCACACCGGCTTCCCCCGTGGCATACGTGTAGTACACGCCGTTATGCTTCAATACGTACGGATCGGGATGCACATCCGATACCGGAGCTTCTCCCGCGACGCCTTCCAGCGGCAGAGGATTGACGTAAGTCCGCTCCCCCGTCACCGGCAAATGCACAATGCGTTTTCCTTCCTTGTCCAACCGAATCCGCCTCCCCCGTCGTTAGCTCTTCACGGCCCCCGCCGTCAAGCCCGCTTGCATGTACCGCTGTCCGAACAAATAAATGATAATCGAAGGAATCGTCATCAGGATGAGCGCCGCGTACAGCTGCGCGACCATCTCCGGCGTCTGCCCCGTCGTCCCGGTAAAAAATTGCGTGGCCAGCGTCACCGTATACATCGATTCCTTCCGCACGAACAGCAGCGGTATGATATAGTCGTTCCAGGAATAGATGAACGTAAGCACCATCACGTTAATGATGGCAGGCAGGCCGAGCGGAAGCATAATTTGCCGGTACAGCCGGATCGAAGAGCTTCCGTCGATCATCCCCGCTTCCAGAATGGCGTTCGGGATGCCTTCGAAGTAATTTTTCAGGATGAGCAGCATAAACGGAGCGTTAAACGCCGCCAGCGGCAAAATAAGCGACCAATACGTGTTCATCAGATGCAGCGACTTCATGGTGAAAAAGAGCGGCGACATGACCGCCGTAGCCGGAATCGCCAAGCAGGCGACCAGCGAGTAGAACAGCACATTCTTGAAGCGGAACTGCATCTTGGCGAAGGCGTAAGCGGCCAGACTGGCCAGCAGGCTGACGATCAGCATCGAGCAGAACGCCACGAACAGGCTGTTGAACACGACGCGGAAATAGTCGACCTTCGGATGCCGGATCACGGCCAAATAGTTGTCGAATCCGTTAATCTGCAGCGACTGGATGACCGATTCGATAAGCGGATACAGCCAGATAACCGCAAAGACGAGCAGAACGGCTTGGATGACGAGCTTGTTGACAGGCCGCAAATTCGTAAACATGACCGTTCCCCCCTAGTGGTTATTCTGCTGCCGGTTGCCCAGGCGCAATTGGACGACCGCCAGCACAACGGCGATCACGAGAATCGTTACGCCCGCCGCCGCCGACATGCCGCCGTTGAACTCGTCGATCGCTTTCTTGTACACGTAAGTGGTCAGAAACTCCGTGGACCGCCCCGGGCCGCCCCCGGTCAGCAAAGCGACAATATCGAACGTCTTCAACGAACCGACGATGCCGAGCACGACCAGCGTCGAAGTTGTCCCGCCAACGAGCGGAACGGTAATCCGGAACAGCGTTCTCCAGAAGCCCGATCCGTCCATCTTGGCGGATTCGTATATTTCATCCGGGATGGCCAGCAGGCCGGAGTAGTACATCGTCATACTGAAGCCCATCCACTGGAATATGTTCACGATAATGACGGACATCAGCGCGTATTTCGGATCGCCGAGCCAGGAGACGGCCAGGAAATCCAGATGCAAGGCGCGCAGCGTCTCGTTCAGACTGCCGAAATTCGTATCCATAATAATGCGGAAGATCGCCGCGATAATAACCGGCGCCATCACCACCGGAATGAAGTAGATCGATTTGAAAAAATGATTCCCGAACAGCTTGGCCCGCAGCAGCACGGCCAGAAGCAGTCCGAGGGCCGCCTGAATCAGGACGGTGCATACGAGGAAAATCAGATTGTTCTTAAGCGCGATATGGTAGGTGGAGTCGTCGAACAGCTTCTTGTAGTTGTCGAAGCCGATGTATTTCATCTGGGAATCGATGCCGTTCCATTGATGAAAGCTGGTATAAACCGTAAATCCGATGCTGTAATACAGGAAAATTCCCGATAAAATCAGAATCGGCAAAATGTATAGATAGGCCTTCCCCCCGGATAGAACGGAACGGCTGCCGGACATGATGATCCCCCCTGTTGGCAACGAACGTCGGGCATGAGCCTGGAGAATTCTCTCTACCGCTCATGCCCGCGCCGTTATTGTCGTTCGATTGCGTTATCGGGCAACGCCTTCGGACACCTTCTGCACTTCCTTAAGCGCCGCTTCGACGTCCTTGCCCGCAGCGACGTCCTGCATCGCGATGCCGATCGCATTGTTCAGCTCCGGATAGTCGAGCAGCCGCTTGCCGACTGCGCCGGCAATCTCCTGGTTCACGATGCCCACCGCTTCCTTCTCGGAGTCGAACTTGAATTGATCCAGCGTCTGCACCTCTACGCCGATTTTGGACGGGGAGCCTTGGATGAAGTCGGCCATGATCTGCTGGCCTTCGCCCATCGTCAGGAACTCAAGCAGCTTCCAGGCGGCTTCCTTGTGCTTGGAATTTTTGTTGATCGCCAGCGCCGTATCGACGCTTGCCACCGCCTTGGACGGGTTCGGACCGATCTGCGGCAGCAGGAACATGCCTGCAGGATCGTTCTCGATCGCCGTGCCTTCCTTCTCTCCTCCCGGAAGACCGAAGCCGACGTGCCAGGAGCCGGTCATGAACATGGCCGCTTTACCGGAGTAGAAATATTGGTCGCGAGCGTCCGGATAAGTGGACAAACCCAGAGCGCCGTCCTGGAACACTTTGTCCGTGAACAGCTGCTTCCACGCGTTCATCGTGTCGACGAACGCCTGGTCCGTGAACGCCACTTGGCCTTGCTCGGCTTCGTACACTTTGCCCGGAGCGAACTGATTGCTCAATGCAACGAACATGTCGACGTCATGCCAGGTGTCCTTCGCGCCCATCGCGACCGGCACGATGCCCGCTTCGCTGATTTTCGCGTTAACCTGCTTCCATTCCTCATACGTCTTCGGAACCTCGGTAATGCCCACTTTATCGAAAATCGCCTTGTTGTACAGAACGAACTCTTGACCCGTCAAGTTAAGCGGCAGAGCGACCATGGAGCCGTCCTTGGACTTCACTTGATCGATGGAAGACGGAACGAACTTCTCTTCCCAGCCCGCGCCCCACTTCTCGTCCGCGAGCGGCTGAATCGGTTCCAGCATGCTCGCGTATTGGTTCAGCATGCCGCCGACCTGCATCCCCATCAGATCCGGACCTTCGCCTGCGCCGATCGCCACCTGCAGCTTTTTCTGGAAGTCCGTCTGTTCGCCGCGCCAGTATTCGACTTTGATGTCCGGGTTGGCCGCTTCGAACGCCTCGATCACTTTCTTGGATTGAATATCCGTCGGCACCCAGGACCAGAACGTAACCGTCTCCTGCTTGCCCGAGCTTGCCGGAGCCGTGCCCGAAGGAGAGCTCTCCCCGCCTGCATTGCTATTGTTGGAGTTGCCGCACGCCGAGACGACCAGGCTCGCGGCGACGACGCCGGTCAGAGCCCACTGCCACTTCTTTGTTCTCATCTCTGTTGAACCTCCCTAGGTTAATTCTTAATTTGTCCCTCTTAATCATAAAAAAAAGAAGCCCGCCCAAGGGCTCCACTTTTTTTACGTTTCACTACAGCTTTTTTACGTCTCGGCCGAATCCGGCATTTTCTCGTATTCGACAGGGGTAATTCCGGTCACTTTCTTGAACACGGTGAAAAAATAATTGTAGCTGGAAAATCCCGTCCGCCGCACGATCTCCTTCAGATCGCTCTCCCCCTCGCGAATCATCCTTTTCGCCTGGTCGACCCGGAACCGGGTGACGTAATCCGCGAATCCGAGCTTCAGCTCCTCCTTGAACACGCGGCTCAGATAGGAGGAATTGACGCCGGCCTCGTCCGCCGCGAGCTGCAAGGTGATCGGCTCCGCATGGTGCCGCCGGATCCATTCGAGCGTTCGCCGCACGAGATCGGAATGCGCGGACGGCGTCTGGCGGGAACGCAGCGCGCGCAGCAGATCGTGGTACACGTTCGTCATCCAGTCCCGCAGCGCGCGGGCGGTATCGAATTGCATCAACGTTTCATATGGCGTCGCGGAGCCGCCGCCATACACCTCTTCCTCGGCAATGCCCGCTTCCTTCAAGCTGCGATTAGCCAGATGGATAAGCTCGACGCAGGCCATCTGCACCGATTTGTAAGCCGCGTGCGCCTCGATCATTCGATCGAACAGATCGTCCAGCACTTCCCCGACGCCTTCCTCGTCCAGGCGGGACAGCCGGAGCGACAATTCGCGCTCCAGCCGCACGTCCACCGTCGGAACCTCGGCCTCCTTCGGCTTGCGGGCGGACTCCGGCCAGATCACCGCGTCCGTCCCGGCATAGAACCGTTCCTCCAGCGCCCGTTCGGCTTCCGCGAAAGCTTGCGGAATATCCGCGATCGCATCGCACAGCACGCTGACGCTGCAGCTGACGCTCAGGTTGAGCTGCCGCTTTACGCTCGACCGAATCCGCCGCAGCGTCTCGTGAATCGTCGTATGCCAGAGCAGGCGGCTGCTGGTCTGCAGCGTGAACAGAAGAACGTACCTGCCTTCCTCCGTCTGCGCCAAGTAGGCTTTGTCCGCGTCCGCGAGAATGTTGCCGGCGATATCCTTGAACGACTGGGTCAGATTGTCCAGATCCTTGCGCTCGAGTCTTTCCCTTAACTGCAGATATCCGTCCCAGGACACAACGACCGCCGTGACGCCTCCCGGATAGAATTCGAGGCCGAGCTCCTGCAAAGCGGCCGCCGGAACGGATTCGTCCGGCCGCTCTCCCTGGACGAGCCGGCGAATCGCGTCCTCCCTCAGCAAGACGCGGCTTCGCTCCACTTGAAGCTGCAGCTGCATGCTTTTCTCCGTCGCCATCCGCTCTTCCTCGAGCTTGTCGGAGGCTTTGCCCAACACGTCCAGCAGCAGGGCCGGACTCAGCTCGTGCTTCAGAATATAGTCGACTGCGCCGCTCCGCAAGCTGTTGCGAATATAGTGCACGTCGCTGTAGCCGCTGACGGCGATGATTTTCGTCCGGGGATGGCGCTTCGTCAGGTAATCGATCAATTCCAGGCCGTCCATTCCGGGCATGCTCATATCGGTGACGACAATATCGGGCTCGCGCTCGTCCGCCATCCGCCGGGCGGATTTTCCGCCGGTCGCTTCCCCGCACAGGACAAAGCCGTGCTTTTCCCATTCCAGCATGTTTTTCAGGCGGTTCAACGTCGGCAAGTCGTCGTCCACCAGCATGATTCGCAGCATTCGTCATTCCTCCTCCTTCTCCGTCCGGTATGGAAGTCGAATCGTCGCCGTCGTAAACAAATCCGAGACGCTCTGCAATTCCAGGCCGTAAGAGGGACCGTAATGCATGCGAATGCGCTCCTGGACGTTGCTCAAGCCGATTCCGCTAAAGCGGAGCTTGTCCTTCCCGGCCGAAGAAACGAGAAGCTCCTCCTGCCGTTCCGGCGTCATGCCTATCCCGTTGTCGGACACCTGCAGTACGAGGTCCCCGCGGTCGGCGAACCCTTTTATCGTCAGCAATCCCTTGCCTTTTAACGGTTCGATGCCGTGAATCAACGCATTCTCCACGAGAGGCTGGAGCAGGAACTTCAAGATCCGCCCGTCCAGAATCTCCTCTTCGAAATCGAATACGGCTTCGAACTTGTCGTAATAGCGGTACTCCTGAATGTTCAAATAATGGCGAAGATAGTCGATCTCCTCGCGCACCGTCAAATATTCGCCGCCCTTGCCCATGCTGCTGTGCAGCAGCGCAAGCAGCGAGGAGACAAGCTCCTTGATATTGTCGGCCTTCTGAATGTCGGCGAGCCAGCGGATCTGATTCAAGGTGTTGAACAGAAAATGGGGATTGATCTGCGCCTGCAGCGCTTTGAACTCCATCTCGTGGCGCTTCTCGTCCGTTCGCCTCACGTCTTCGACCAGATTTTTGATGCTCTCGACCATCTGATTAAAGCCGCGGCTCAACTCCTCCACTTCGTCACGCGAGCGGATTGCGATCGTCTCGGTCAGGTTGCCCGATCCGACCCGCTTCATCGCGTTGCGAAGAATGCCGATGTTGCGGGTGATCTGACGCGCCAGCACCGTGGCGACCAGAAGCGCGGCAATCAGCGTCGCGAGCGGCACGATCATGGACGTATTGGCCGCTCTGCGGCTGTCCGCCAGCAGTTCGTTCTTGGGCACGAGCGCCACCGTCGTCCAGTCGGTATATTGGGATTTGTAATAGACGAGAAAATGAGGCTCGCCCCCGATATCGATCGTTTTCCTCCCCGACGAGCCCTGCAGCAAAGGAAGAACGTCCGCGTACTTCGTCTGCCGGATGCTGCGGTTGATGTCCAGCTCCTCCTGCGCGTAGACGAAACGGCCGTCCCCGTCGAGCAGGAACGACTGCCCCGATTTCACCAACGGCCTGCTGAACATCCTCTGCACGAATTCGTACCCGAAGTCGATCAGCACGTACCCGACCTGCCGGTTGCCGTCCCGGATCGTGCGCGCAAGGGAGACGACGTTCTGCGACGGGAACTCGGACACCCGGTCGAGGGAGGAGCCCGCGTGAGTGGTGACGAACACGGGACGGCCCTGCCGCTCGGTCATGCTCGCGTACCAGGGAGAATCCTGAAACTGCGCGACCGTCAGCGAGGTTCCCTGCGAATACGCCCTTCCGTTCCCGCTGACGACGCTGATTCCGGAGATGTAATATTTGTAGCCGTACAGGCTGGAAATGTAGTTGTCCAGCTTGCGGTCCTTCTGCAATTGGTCGAAAACGGTGTCCTCGGGGTCTCCGACGAGCACGTCGATGACGTTCGGACGGTTCAGCGAGATCATCGTGCTGATGTAGTCGATGTCCTTCATCGTCAGCTCGAAGCTGTCGTTCATCTCGGTAATCGAGCGAATCATGAACTCCTCCGAGGATTCGCGCAGGTTGCGCGAATACTTCTCGTACCAGATCCAGGTGACGAGGCTGAGAGATACGACCAGCAGAATGGAGAAGCCGATAAAAATTTTCGCCCGAATGCTTATTCTCATGGTTCTCTCCCTTACGCGAAATACGGCATGCTTGCTATTGTAACATGATGCAGACAGGATATTACATTTTGCCCGAACAAGCAAAAAAACGCCTTCGGCGTCCTTGGGACGATGAACGCGTTAGGCCGGAGAAGCTTTGGAATCATGATGCAGCAAGGAGCCGGACGCAGCTCGATGCCGGCCCGGCTCCTTGCGGATGTTTGCTGCGATTGCGCTACAGCTTCTTGCCCAGCACGTGGTTCAAGGGGATATACCCGATCGAACGGCTGTCGTCGCTGTGATTGCGGTTGTCTCCCATGACGAACACATGCCCGTCCGGCACCTGCCAGACGCCTCCGACGAACGCGTTCATCTCTTCTTTGATGTACGGCTCGTCGAGCCGTTCGCCGTTGCGATACAACTGACCGTCGGCAAGCTCAAGAACGTCGCCGGGCTTGCCGATCACCCTTTTCACATAGTAAATGCGGTCTTCGTCCCTGGTCAGCAGTTGGATCAACGGATTCTCCCTCACATCGTCCATAAAGCTGCGCTCCCGGCTCACCCGGCTGTCTATAATCACGATATCGCCGTAGTCCGGCATATAGGAAAAAGTGTGGGACAGCTTCGACACGAACAACCGCTGATGATCGCGCAGCGTCGGGTCCATAGAGTGTCCGTCCACTCGATAGGGCTGGAGAAGAAAGATTCCGATCAGCAGCGACAAAACGTAGGCGATCGCCAGCGAGCCTACCCAGCTGCGTATTTTTCTGAACAGCTTCACGCGGACACTCCTTTAACCTTTTCTATTATTCTATCATGATCGGGGATTGAAATCACATTTCGACGCCTTCCCTTTGCGGGTTCTCCCGATCCTCCCGTTTCCTCAACGATTGACCGCGGGGCGGGCTTGTCCTCTATTTCCCTTTGCGCACCCGGAGAACGCCGATGCTGAGAGTCAATAAAAAGAAGCAAGCCCCCTCCGACGGCTCGCGATCCATTGTGCGAGCCGCGTTAGAGGATACTTGCTTCTTGATATCGGCGTGAGAAACGATTAAGGCGCTGCCGTAGTAATCGAGACAGGCGCGGAAAGCTTGTGAAGCGTCGGGTTCGCTCCTTCTGCGACCGTTAAGACATAGATCTGGTAAGCCGTACCCGCTGTCACAGTACCGCCCCCGACAACCGGGCTGCCCAGGAGCAATTCCGCCGAATTCGCTTCCGGATTCGCGGTTGCGGGCGCTTGATTAAGCAAATTATAAGCCGTATTCACATTCAATGTCCCGTTCGAGTTCACTACAAACACGGCATATTGCTTTATTCCCGTCTGCGACCCCGGCAGAGTCCAGGTGACGAGCAGTTTATCCGCACTGACCTGTGCTACGCCCACGTTCGTAACCTCGCCCACCTGAATCGGCGAGGAGAGGCTGATCGCCGCCGAGGGAGAGGACAACGAACTGCTGCCTGTTTTAGCTACGGAAAGCACGTACACTTGATAGCTGACGTTGTTCGTAATATCCGCGCCGTTCGTATCGGTCGGAACCGCGCCCAGATTCAAGATTGGATTCGTTCCGTTCGGAGCGAACGCCGCATACGGAGCAGCGTTAACGGCTGTCGCCAGCGTAAAGGTGCTGCCACTTTTGACAACGAAGACGCGGTATTCCTGAATGTTGCTCTCGTCCGCGGCTTTGTTAAAGCTGACGCGCAGGTCTGCGCCCGTTCCGGAATCCCCGGTGTCGCTGACGGCGACGCCGGTTGCCGCAGGAGCGCCGGAAGTCGTTAAAGTGACCGCCGGAGAAGCGGTAGACAAAGCATTCACGCCGTAAGAAGGACCGAAGCCTACCGACAGGACAAAGATGCGGTACGGCACGTTATTCTTGATCGGCTGATTGAAGCTGTCGACGGCGGTGCTTGCCAGCACTGCGTTATAGTTCGCTCCGACGGCAACTCTCGTGTACAATGCCGGATTGGTGATCGAATTTGCGTTGTTCAGGTTAAACTGATAGGCTGCCGCATCCTGCACGACAAAAATGCGATATTCGCTAATATTCGTCTCCACCGATGCCTTCGTAAACGACACGCGCAGATCCTGACCGTTGCCGTTGTCGGCCACGTCGGCTCCCGTCACGTTCGTAGCGGCGGTTACCGTTCCTTTGTTCTCAAGCTGAATCGTCGCAGAAGCAGTAGACAGCGCGTTGCCATATACGTTGGAGACGCCTACCGACAAGATGAACACCTTGTACTTGATGCCGTTCTGAATCAGCGTGCCGTCGATGTCGCGTGAATCGGCGTTCAGCTCTTGGACGATGTTGGTTCCTTTTTTGTAAATCGTCGTGTAGTGCGCTACCGCGTTGGCGGTGTTCAAGTTGAAGTAAGCCGCCGCGTTTTCCTTCACGACATAAGCCCGGTAATGGGCAATGTTATTCTCGTTGGCCGCTTTGGTAAACGACACGCGCAGATCCTGGCCGTTGTTGTAGTCCGCGACATCGCTGACTGCGACGTTCGTGACCGCCGTAACGTTGTTGTTGCTGAGTTGGATCGAAGCGGACATCGACGACAGGGCATTGCTGCCGCTCGCGGTGCCTACGGACATGACGAACACCCGGTAAGTGACTCCGTTGCGGATCGTCTCCCCATCGACGTCCCGTGCGCCTGCGGCCAACGATTGAGCGATGTTAGCGTTGGTTTTATTGATTGTCGTATAGTTATTCGAATTCGTGACTGCGTTCGCCGCGGCCAAGCCGAAGGTTCCGACTTTAGCCTCCTTGACGACGAATACCCGATAGTTCTTGATCAGCGATTCGTTGGTCGCTTTCGTGAACGAGACCTGCAGGTCGCGGCCATTGTTGTAATCCGCAACGTCGCTGACCGACAGATTGGTTACCGCCTGAACTCCGGAGTTAGTAAGCCTGATGCTGGCGGAAGCCGCCGAGAGCGTATTGGCGTAAGCGCTGTTGTTGGACACGCCCATCACGAACACCCGGTAGTCTACCCCGTTAGCCAGCTTATTGCCTTTCGTGTCCTTCATATTCGAAGAGAGGACAAGGTTATAATTGCTGCCCGTTCTGTATTGATCGTAATAGTTGCCGGAAGAGACGCGATTGGCTTCCGTCAAGTTAAAGCTCGCATAATCTCCCTCTCTGACGACGAAAATTCTGTACGAGGCGATTCTCGATTCGTCGGAGGCCTTGTTGAACGTCACTTGCAGATCGCGCCCGTCGCCGTTATCGTCCACGTCCGCCACTCCCGTGATAACCGGGGTTTGGGCGGACGAACCGAGCGTTACGGATGCGGAGCCGGAGGACAGAGCATGCGCCCAGTTCGTCGTATTCGAGCTGACCGTCATCACGAAGGCGGTATACGCCGTTCCGTTGCGAATGAGATCGCCGGAGGTATCCCGGGCCGACGAATTCAGTGTCACGCTGAGCGCGCCCGTTCCGGACGTCTTGGAGACATTCGTATAGTAGGAGCTGGACATGCCGTTCGCCTGGGACAGATTAAACCCGGAAGCGTTGGCCGTCTTGACGACCATGACCCGATAGCCCGAAATATTGCTTTCGTTGGTCGCTCTGGAGAACGAGACCCGCAGATCGCGGCCGTCGCCGAGGTCGCCGATGTCTTCCACTTTCACGTTGGTCGCCTGGCCTACGGCAGGGACCGCCCTTAAAGTAATCGAGATCGAGGAGTCGGACAGCGCGTTCGTATCCTGCCCAATCGTCAGTACGAACACTTTGTAAGCTTGATTGGCGCGAAGCAGCGCTCCGTCGACGTCGCGGCTCTGCGAAGTAAGCGTTATGCGTTGGTAAGAACCGGATTTGTTTACCGACGTGTAATTGGCCGCGCGAACGGACAGCGCTTTGGCGAGATTAAAGGAAGCGACGTTCTCGGCCTTCACGACCAGAATCCGGTATCCGCTGACGTTCGATTGATCGGACGGCGGCGAGAAGCTGACCTGCAAATCCCGTCCGTCGCCGTTCTGGGAAACTTCCGTTACGCCAAGCTGGGTGACCTTGCCGACTTGCTGGACCGTTTTGGTCGTAATCAGCACGCTTTGCGACAGTTTATCCCAGCGAACGTCGTCCCCGAGAGCTTCGCTGACGAACCGGACCGGCACCATCGTGCGGCCGGCCAGCACGCGCGCCGGCGAATCGAGCGTGACCGTCTCGTTGTTGATGGTCGCCGTCTTGGCGCCGATTGTCAGCACGATCGTCGTGTCGCGCTTCTTGGCGGTGACCGTCTTGGCCTTCTGGTTCCATAGCACCTGCGCGTTCAGAGCTTCGAAGATCCCGCGAAGCGGAACCATCGTATACCCTCCGATCAGCAAAGGCGGCTGGTCGGTCTGCAGAATTTGGCCGTCGATGAAAATTCGGATCGGAGTGGCGGCCTTGGCTCCTTGCGGTTGATGAAAGAACGAAATGACGATGGCAAATGCCGCTAGCAAGGGAAGAAATTTACGCACTGGATTCATCCTCTCTGGGTGGAAAAATGAAATTGTTCTCTTTTCCGCATTCGGATTTCATGATCTTGGTAATTGGACGTAAAAACATCGGCGAAAGTTTCAGCAAATCTTCAGCTACTCTATAGACGTCGAAGGCGTCCAAAAGTTCCTGTCGATTCCTGCGAAAATAAGAGGAGAGGTTGTCCCCTAAGCCCGCCAAGTTTTACTTGAAAGATAATCGGAGGCAAAAGGCGCAAGGCGCATGAAACAGAGTCTTCAGGAGGTACATACCCCGGTTTGTCTATCGATAATCTCAAGCGAATCTGCTTAAGGGATGGCACTTTGCCTCTCTTTTGTGCAGACATTTGTCTATTTTTTGCTTGTAGGATTCTTCCGCCTTCTATACAATCAACAATATATGTTACTTTATCTAACACCATCACGATCGGAAAGGGCTTCTATGAGCAATCTACCGAACAACAATGTCACCTTTCGACACAATCCTCAAGGACAACTGCTGGCTTACTATCAACCTATCGTAGCTATGGAAAGCCGGGAGATCATCGGTTACGAAGCTTTGGGAAGGGAACGGGTCGACGGCACGGTGCGAAGCCTCGGCCCCTTCTTCGCGGATAGCAGCGTATCGGTCGAAGAGCACGTTCGGATCGACCGCATCCTTCGCGAGCAGGCGATAGCCAAATTAAGTGCGTTAACGGAACCTCCCCTTCTGTTCGTGAATCTGAAACCCTCGTGGATATATCGGTATTACAAAGATACGGGGGAACTGCATACCCTCCAGCTGCTGTACAAATACGGCGTAGATCCTCGCAAGGTGTGCATTGAAATCACAGAGGACGAGTTCGGGGAATCCTTGTCCGAATTAACGCAAATCGTGGAGCTTTATCGGCAAGCCGGCTGTCAAATTGCCATAGACGATATAGGAACGGGGTTCAGCAATTTCGACCGGATTGCCCGAATTCGGCCTAACCTGCTCAAAATCGACATTGTACTGATGAAAAAGAGCGCTACCCACAGCGGATACCTTGGCGTGCTTCGCTCGTTCTCCAACCTCGCGGAGCAGATCGGCGCTTCCTTGCTGCTCGAAGGCGTAGAGACGAACCAGGATCTGAAAAGAGCGATCCAAGCCGGAGCACGATACGTCCAAGGCTATCTGTTCTCGCAAGCGCAGGCCGATTTTCAAGAAAAACGCGCCTTCACCCCTCTGATCGAAGCGGAGCTGGACGCCCATCGGGTTCTGGTGAAAGAAACTCGACAGCGCTGGGAGAGAATCGGCAGCGGAATGGTCAAGCAAGTACGGGAATCGGGTATCCGGGAGCTGCTGGAGCGACGCATGCCTAACGACGAAGAAGCGGAGCTCGCTGACGAGGCGATCCGCCTTCTGCTGCCGCGCCTGGACGACTCCTGCATGCGCGTGTATTTATGCCGGACGACGGGCATTCAATTGTCCGCCAATCATGCCCGCAGCGATAAGGAGATCTGGGAGGTCAATCTGGAGTACCGCTATGCCGATTGGAGCTGGAGGCCGTATTTCATCCCGCATCTGTCTCGCGCAGCGGCGGCGGAGGCGGAAGCCAAAATCTCGGAAAAATACGCCGACCTGGACACCCATCTCTGGATTCGGACGGTCTCTATCCCGATTAACGATGAGCTTGTCCTTCTGACGGACGTCATCGATTCGTTCGAATAGCCTCCGAAACCTTCGGCATCCCCCAAATATATTGTCTCGCTGCCAGCCAAAAACCTTCGGCGTCCTTTGACGCCGGGGTAGCTTTGCGGCTGCAGATCAGGATAAGCATAAATCCGCATCGTCAAGACAATGCTGCGCACAGACGCCGAATCGCAGTTATTTACTGTCTAGTGCCGCCTCATCTTTCGCGTTCCGCGTCAAACCCGGCATGTTCATCCTCGGCCCCGGCCTTTTCGCTCAACGGGTATTCTCGCTCCACCTTGCATATTTTCACCTCGTAGCCCCGGTACCACTCTGCTCTGCCGCGTTCCTGCGCGACTCGATGCGCCGAGTTACTCTTCCAATTGGCGATCGCCTCCAGGCTCTCCCAATACGAAATCGTAATGCCGGCCCCGGATTCGTCCCGGACGCTGTCGACGCCGATAAAGCCCGGTTGGGCTGAAGCTAGCCGCTCCATCTCCTCGGCCATTTTGCCGTAACCGTTATCCCCCTCCGTACGCCGACTGGTGAAAATAACCGCATAATACCCGCCGTCGTTCGCTTGTTCCCTTGTCTCCATCTCGTCCCCTCCGGTGCGAGCAGTTTATTGCCTTTACTTTTATTGTACTTGAATTTGTTCGCGGCGCGATTGGATGTTATCGATGCACCCCATCGATGGCTTCGATGAGCGGGGTGACGGCTTGGTTGGTGGGCGATGGCTCGATGTGACGGGACTGTTGGCTTGGTTAGTAGGCGATGGCTTGATTGCTGGCTTGGTTGGTGGGGTGATGGTTCGATACGTAGGATTCGGCGGGACCATGTCTCGATATGCTGGGGCGTTGGCCTGGTTAGTGAAACGATGGTCCCAGGAAAGCCCGAATAGTTCCGTGCCCGTTCGCCCCATACTACAGGGAAAATTACCCTTAGCGAAAACGGAGGAAAGCAAGTGTCCGAAAGAACGTTGATGGCTTATTTCAAAACGCCGTGGGAAGCGCAGCAGGCGGTGGAAAAGCTGAGCTCGCTCCGTCTGATTGAGCACTCGATCGACCGTTTCGACGGTTATCCGGGGGAAGGGGTCCAGCATTTGGACAAATTCGAAAATCCGCTTTCCGCGGATTTCCCGGGCCTTGGCTATTTGACGCTTGGAGGAAATTTCGTTCCCGACGCCGGCGCTCTTGCCGCCGCAAGCGTGAGCGCGAGCGGATACAGCTCGGGCGGCGCGGACAATCGGGTGAACGGATGGGACATCTTGCTGACTGCGGTCGTGGAAGAGGACGACTACGACAAGGCGCTGCAGATCGTCCAGGATTCAGGCGCGTTGTAGAAACAGTCATTACGGGGCCAAGCCCGTTCCGTTGGCAAGCTCGCGGAACGGGCTTATTCGCCGGAACCGCGTGAATCGGCCGCCGGTAAGCTCCCCAGGTGGGCTTATTCGCCGGAATCACACGGAACAGCGACCGGTAAGCACGCGAGGAGAGCTTATTCACCGGAATCCTGCGGAACGGCCGCCAGTAAGCTCGTCGTGCGGGCTTATTCGCCGGATCCGCGTGGGACGGCGACCAGTAAGCTCCCCAGGCGGGCTTATTCGCCGGAACCGCGCGGGACGGTGACCAGTAAGCTCCCCAGGTGGGCTTATTCACCCGAATCAGGTGAACCGGTCGCCGGTAAGCTCCCCAGGCGGGCTTATCCCGCGCCCACGAAACCCCGTCGAGCAGGCTTAGCCCCTCGCTCACTCCTGCTCGACGGGGATAACGGCGTCCACACTTAAGCCTACGCCTCTGTCCTTACCCAGAGCTCTATCCACGCCCGAGCCGGCGCCTCTGTCGGTGCGTTCACCCGAGCCTACACCCGGGCCTGAGCCCGAGCCCATGGATTGGCGGTACTCGGATGGGGTGAGGCCGGTTTTTTTGCGGAAAATTTGCGAGAAATGGCGCATGTCCGGGTAGCCGACGCGCTCGGAGATGTCGACGATTTTCAGCTCGGATTTGCGCAGCAGCTCCATCGCCCGCTCCAGCCGCAGCTGGGTGATATACTCCTTAAAGCCGTGGCCGGTTTTCTGTTTGAACAGCTGGCTGAAATAGATCGGGTTCAAATAGACGATCGAAGCGACCTTTTCCAGCGACAGATCGGTGTGATAGTGCCCTTGAATATACTGCAGCGCAACCTCGACGGCCTGGTCGCCGCCGCTGGCGTAGTGGTCGTATACTTGGCTGGTTGCGGCCGTCCGCATGCGCTGCATCTCCTCAGGCACCTGGTTGAAATCCGCGATGCGCTCGGTGTGCAGCACCTGAAACGGCGCCTTCAAGTACCGCTTCAGATGGCTTCTCAGCTGGTCGACCAGCCAGTGAAGCGCGCTCTCCTCCCGCAGCGTCACGAGTCCGAGCAGGCTTTTGGCGTCGATGCTGGCGACAAAGCCGGTGCCCGCCGTTTCGATCAGCTCGGTCAGCACATTCTCCACGATAAAATGCTCCAGCCTCATGTCCCGTTCGCTCTCCATGCGAACCATTACCAGACGAAAGCTGGGATGCTTCTCGATGAACGGCTTCAGATCGATGCCCCCGAGGTCCAGCCCCGACGCCCAGCGGGCGATTACGGCTTCCCGCAGCAGGCGAAGATTGCTTTTCAGCAGCTGGGTTTCCTTCGTGCGGGCGTTCTCTTCGGCGATCTCCTCGCCCAGCTTGCCGATGAGCCGGATCAAGCTGTCCTTGCCGATCGGCTTGAGCAAATAATCCCTGGCCCCCAGCCGAACGGCTTCCTGAGCGTAGGCAAATTCGGAATACGCCGAGATGACGACCCATCTGACGTGGGCGTGGCTTTTGCGGGATATCTCCATCAATTCGAGCCCCGTCATCCCCGGCATCAGAACGTCCGTGAGCACAAGGTCGATCGATTCGTTCTTGAGCAAGTCGACCGCATCTCCCGGACTCGCGGCCAAGTATACGGCATGCTCCGGAAACTGGTTGCGGATCGTTCGTTCGATTCCGCTGCGAATAACGTTTTCATCGTCGACAACGAGAATGTTCAAAGAATTACCCCCTTTCAGGAGGAATGGGGATCGTCACCGTAACGGCGGTTCCCTGGTTCAAGCGGCTTCGGACGCTCAAGCCGTAGCTTTCTCCAAACAGAAGACGGATGCGGGAATGCACGTTCTGCAGCCCGATCCCTTTTCTCTCGGGGCCGGCCGCCTCATCCGCCACCTGGGAAACGCGCTCTCCGGAGAGCGCATGCACAATCCGTTCCAGCGTCTCTTCGTCCATTCCGACGCCGTTGTCCTCTACCGCGATTTCCAGCTTGCCATCGCGCTCGCGGGAGGAGATGCGCAGCAAGCCCGGCCGGTCCAGCGGCTCCAGCCCGTATTTGACCGCGTTCTCGACGATCGGCTGCAGGCACATTTTCGGAACCTCGATGCCCAGCCAGCGCTCCTCTACCTCGAACTCCGTATGAACGCGGCCTCCGAGCCGCGTCTCGATAATGGTCAGATAATGCCGCAACTGCTCCAGCTCGCGGCGAAGCGGAGCCCGCGAAGCTTCCTCCCACTCGCTCCCGTACCGGAAAATCTGCGACAGCGACAAGATCACCTTGCCCAGCCGGTCGTTCTCGCGCTCGTCCAGCATCCAGTAGATCATATCCAGCGTATTGAACAGAAAATGCGGATTCACCTGCGATTGGAGCGCCTGCAGCTGAGCGTTCTTCTCGCTGATGGACGCCAGCTTGATCCGTTCGATCAGCTCATCCATCTGGCGAACCATCCGATTAAACGAGCTGACAAGCACGTTCAGCTCTTGATACGAATGCACGCGCACCTGTCCCTTGAAATTGCCGAGCTCCACCTGCTTCATCTGCTGAATCAGCCTTTTGAACGGAGAGGAGAAGGAACGGGACACGAGCGTCGCCAGCGCGGTAGCCGCGATGACAAGCACGATGATGACGGACAGAAGAAACCGCTGCGTCTCCCTGAGCTCCAGCTGCAGGTCCCTCGTCGGCGTAATGCCGATAACCGTCCAGTCTGCCGTACGGATTCCGGCCGCCGTAATCATCGCGTCCTCCCGCTCCGTCATCAGCACCTCTCCGGTCTTGAGCGGTCCGGGCCAGCCGAGCGGGATACGATCCCTGTCGGACTGGACGGGATTCGTGCGAATGATTTCCACCCCGTCCGCCGCCTGAATGACCACATTGCTGCCGGGTCCCAGACTTGCGTTGGAGAGGGCGGATACGATTGCGTCGGCGTCGGTCTCGATCAGCACGATGCCGACCGATTTCAGCGCGCTCAGCTCGAACAGCTGACGGCCGAACGCAAACACCGATTTCTCAATGCCGCCGCTCATCAGAGAATGAGGATAGACGCCCAGCCAGATCATCTCGCCGGTCGAGCGCTGCAGCCGGGTATACCATTCCTGCTCGGAGTGATCGCGCACCGTCGCCCCGACGGAACGGTCGAAGCTGTACACCTTGCCCCGGTTAGTGACGATATGAATCCCTACAATATCGTTGCGGGAATAGAAAATCGCCCCGAGAATATCGGTAATTCTGCGTTCCAAATTCACGCCCTCCACGGTCTGGTCGGAGGACGGATCGCGAAGCAGCTTCATCAGCTCGTTGTTGGAATTCAGCGACTTGGTCACGCTGTCGTAGCCCTTGAGCATCAGGTCGAACAGGCCGGCCGTCTGGGAAATATTTTTCTCGGCGACGCTGCTCATCTTGTCGCGTATTTGTTCGGTGGCGCGCTGATAGTAGACGAAGCTGACAATCAGCAGCAGTCCGAGCATGCAGAACAGGAATATGAGAAAAAGACGACCGTGAATGGACCGAAAGTTGATCATTCTCCCATGTTACCCCTTTACCGCACCGGCTACCATCCCTTTCGTTATTTTCTCCGCAAGCAGGAAATAAATAAGAACGACCGGCAGCGCGCCGAGCACGAGGAACGCCCCGATGGCGCCGTAGTTGACGGAGTATTGGCTGACAAAGCTGTATACCCCGAACGGCAGCGTCTTGAGCTTCTCGGAGGAGATGAACGTAGCCGCCAAAATATACTCGTTCCAGATGTTAATGAAGGCCAGGATGCATACGGTCATAATCGGCGGAATCGACACCGGAAGCACGATGGAGCCGAAAATCCGCAGCACTCCGGCGCCGTCCACAATGGCCGATTCCTCGATCTCCGTAGGGATCGTCCTCATGAACCCGCTCAGAATAAACACGGCGATCGGCGTCTGAAAAGCGATATACGGCAAAATCAGCGAAAGATGCGTGTTGAGAATGTCCATATTTTTGAAAATGAGCATTAACGGAAGCAAAGTCGCCTGCAGCGGGATCATCATACCGAGCAAAAACAAGAGCATAACGAGCTGCCCGTATTTCCAGCGAAAACGTGTAATCGCGAAAGCCGTCAGGGACGCAAGCAAAATAATGCTCAGCATCGTAACGATCGTGACGAACGCGCTGTTGTACAGATACTTCCAGTAGTTCCCGCTTTCTATGGCGGCAGAGTAGTTGCTCCACTGCCATATGGCCGGCAGCGAGAAGAAGCTTCCCGACAAAATCTCTTCGTTCGTCTTAAGCGAATAAATCAACAGCCAGACGAGCGGGTACAGCTGCGTGACGAGCAGGACGCCGAATAAAGTGAATACGGCGACTTTGCCGACGGATACCCGACGTTTGCTGCGGACCGCGACGACAGGCGCTTCCTTCTTCAGGGTTACAGTTTGGCTCATGCGGAGCGCCTCCTTTTACGAGAATCGTTTGTCCAGCCGGTTGAACAGCAGGTTGATCAACAGCGTGGCCGCCAGGCAGATGATAACCAGGAACGAAGCGATGGCGCTTCCGTAGCCGTACTTCATGGACAGGAAGCTCATATTGTACATATAGCTGGCCAGAACGTTGGTCGCGTTCGCCGGTCCGCCGCCCGTCATGACCATGATCAGGTCGAACGATTGGAGCGATCCGATGAACGAGAGCACAACGGAAATTTTGAAAATCGGGACGATCAGCGGCAGCGTAATGTAGCGGTCCGCCTTGAAGCCCGAAGCGCCGTCGATCTTGGCCGCTTCGTAGATGTCGGCCGGGATATTCTGAATTCCGGTGAATTGGATCAGAATGTGGTACCCCAAATACTGCCACAGCGCGACGACAATGATGGCGTAGATCGCGATCTTCGGCTCGGTCAGCCACGAATGCGTCCACGAATCCAAACCGAGGTTGAGCAAAATTTGATTGATCATGCCCCCCATGGGCGCCGGGTTATAGATCGTCTTCCAGAGTTGGCCGATAACGGCGACGGATAAGATGACGGGCAGAAAATAACTCGAGACGAGAAAGCCCGTTCGGCGAACGAACCGACTGATCAGAATGGCCACAAACAAGGCGACCGGCAGCTGGATAAGCATGGAGAAGCCCGCGAGCAGGAACGTCCTGCCTACCGCAGGCCAGAGCAGCGAATCGTTCGTAAACATTTTCTCGTAGTTGGCCAAGCCGACAAACTTCGAGGTGCCGATGCCGTTCCAATCGAGCATTCCGTTATAGACGGATACGAGGATCGGAGCGAACACCAGACCGCAATACAGGACCAGGCACGGCAGCACGAACGCCGCGATCGTCCATCCGGATACTCTCAATACTTTCAAGGCTCCCGCCCCCTTCAAGCTCTCTCATCGCTCAAGCAAAAACGCCTTCGGCGTCCCGGGATGCATATCCGGGCAGGGAACGAGGTTCCCGACCGGGGTAGGATGCATACCCGAGCAGGAAACGAAGTTTCCGACCAGGGTAGGATGCATACCCGAGCAGGAAACGAAGTTTCCGACCAGGGTCGGACGCCGAAGAAGCTTTGCGGAGACGATTCAGGCAAATATACAAGTGAAACTTGACTTGCCGAATCGTGACGAAAGGGAGGCGCGAACGCGCCCCCTTCGTTCCTAGCGACGGATATTATTCCTTGTTCTCCTCGTAGCCTTTTTGGTGCTCTTTGGCCACGTCCGCCGAATTCTTTTTCTCCACGAACAGGTTTTGGATGCTGGACAGGTGGACTTGAGCCGTTCCCGGATTCATCGTATTGTCGAACGCGAGGTCTCCGCCTTTCACGTCCTTGAACATGCTCAGCACTTCCATCGCCATATCGGAATATCCGGCCGCTTTGAAATCCTCTTCGACGTTCTGAGCGACGCCGACGGCGCCTTTCACCGCGAACGCTTCTTTCGGATAGTTCAGCATGAAGTAGTTCAGGAAGTCGAGCGTCTCGGCCAGATGCTTGCTGTTCTTGGATACTGCGAACGCGCTTCCCGGCGCCAGCATGAATTCGTCCGGGTTGCCTTTGCCGCCGACCGTCGGGAATTTGAATACGCCGACTTCGCCGTTCTCGCCGACCGTGGAGGTCTCGATGCCGCCGGTCGCCCAGCTTCCCATGAAGTACATCGCCGCTTTGCCCGTCTTGAACAGGTTCTCGCCCGCGTTATAGTCGAAGGAAGTTGCGCCTTCCTGGAACGCGCCCGCTTGAACGAGGTTTTGGAACGCGTCTACGGCTTCCATGAACGCAGGATCTTCGAAAGTTTTCTTGCCGTCCAGCACGTCTTGCAGGAAGCCCGGTCCGCCGTTCGTGCGGAGCAGGACGTTCATGAACAGGAACGAGCCGGTCCAGGAATCTTTTTCGCCGATCGCGATCGGCGTCATGCCTTTGGATTTCAGCAGCTTGACGGTATCGACCAGCTCTTCGAACGTTGTCGGCACCGTCGCGCCGGCTTCGTCGAACATTTTCTTATTGTAATAGATGAGCGCGATGTTGTTGCCGTCCGGCAGGGCGTACAGGTTGCCGTTGAAGGAGTAGTAGTCCAGAATGCCTTCCTGGAATGTCCCCTTCAAGCCGTTCTTCTCGACCATCTCGTTCAGCGGCGCAAACAGATCCGCATCCACGAACGGCTGCATCTGAGCGGCCGGGTTCACGATCGTGATGTCCGGCACCTCCTTGGAGGCCGCTTGCGTCTTCAGCTTCAGCTTCTGCTGGTCCGTATTCAGGGAATCCAACTCGATCTTGATGTTCGGATTGTCGGCTTCGTACTGCGCGACGATTTTGCGCAGCATGTTGTACTTCGGATCGGTCGGGTCCGGATAGATGTTCTGGAACGTAATCGTGACTTTCTCGTTGCTGCCGGCGGATTCGCTCGCCTTGGGCGATTCCGAGGCCGCCTGGCTGCCCTCCGGAGAGCTCGCGCCGTTGTTGCCGTTGCCGGAAGATCCGCAGGCGGCCAAGCCGACCGCGAGCAGGCCCGACATGGCGGTGAGGAGCATTTTTCTATTCAGAGCTTTCATCTTACATCCCCCTTGATGTTTTAATAGGCTCATTATCCTCCGAAGCGCATGGACGAACAATAAAGTTACTTAAGAGTTGATGTTTGTTTTTTTAAGGTGCCCTGCCGAGGGTGCATCTAGAATCAGGCAAATTGCTCGAAAGAATCGCGCAACGCCACTTGAATTAAACATCCCTTACGGTCTGTCGGGCCGTTACGCGAGTGGATTTGTACGTTTGACTGCCTCTTACGGTCTGCCAGGCTGTTACGCGGGTGGATTTGTGCGTTTGACCGCTTTTTACGGTCTGCCGGGCCGTTACGCGAGCGGATTTGTGCGTTTGACTGCCTCTTACGGTCTGCCAAGCCGTTACGCGAGCGGACTCGAGCGTTTAACCGCTTTTTATGGTCTGCGGGGTCGTTGCACGAGCCGGCTTGAATGTTTGATCTTCTCTTAGAATCAGGCAATCCAGAAAAAAAGTAAGCCATGCCGATTTTGTCGACATGGCTCACTTGCGGGAATACTTTAGCACCTCAGATAATATATTTTTTGCCATTCCAATCGTTTGTTCGTCGTATCGAGCGAGCATGGAGACGATTTCTCGGATTACTTTTTTATTGGTGGGGAGTTGCTCATATTGGTATGACTACTATTTGTATCGAAAAGCGTATTTTGACTCTCTAAATGTTATTCTGCGGAATAACAAAAGGCCCTATACTCAAAATGAGGTTTAATGATATGAGTTTCTGAAATTAGATAAGAGATTGCGTGATAATACTCGTTTAAACGCAATGTCCCGAGTTTACGGAATGGGAAGACAAGCACCATTACTGTCGAGCCTTGGAGAATGAACGGTTATATTTACAGGGGATGCGTGACGGAGCAAAACTGGCCATTGTGCTAATGTCCGACCCGTTTGCTATTCCTGCTGAGCAAGAGGGAGCAGCAAATTAAGAATGATCAGCCGAGATCAGAGATTTCGGAACGAATCTGCCGCATATAGCCATAAGGATCGTCGATCGGAGCCAGCTCAAACTTCTCTCTGGCCTCCAACGCGAGCTTGCGAGTCTCCTCTCCCCACGCTTGAAGATACGGCGACTCCGCATCGTATTGCTCCTGCTCCCGCTGCGCCTTCTCGTAATGCTCCCGGCTGCCGAAGTCGTTATTCAACAGCAAGTCGTGGCCGTAGAATACCAAAGAGAAAAAGTCCCGGATATTCCGCGCCACCGCCCAGACGGGATTGTCGAAGTCCATCGGAGATACGCAGATGATCGGCGCTTCGTCCAGATCGTCGGAGACTCCCCTCCGATCCGCAATCCAGGCGAAATGGATGCCGTCGGCCCCCGTGCGCGCGAACGTGATCGAACGCTCCGGGGTGCACTCGTATCCCCCGTCTCCGTCTCCCGTAACTCCCAAGATCAGACCCGAGGGCGCAGCCCAATCCGGAAGCCGTCCCGCGACACTTTTCTCCCAGTCTATGATTTGTTGCAGCAAGTCCGGAACGTTCATGGCCTTCGAAACCTCCCGAAAAAACTTCTCTTCCCCCAAACGTCTCCCGCGCGGTCGCTTTCGACCTTCGATCGTCCGTTCGTCTTCCCGTCCTTCGTTTGTCAAGTATATCACGCGTTCCCGCTCTCCGTATCCGAACCTTGCAGGTTCTCTTCCTTTAATTTATCGCCTCGAATAGTATAATGAACAAAGGAAGGGGACTCGATAAAAATGGCAAAAACATTGGTATTGGCGGAAAAACCGTCGGTCGCGCGCGAGATCGCACGGGTGATGGGCAGCCATAATAAAAATAAGAGCTTTATCGAAGGACCGAAATATGTCGTCACCTGGGCGCTGGGGCACCTCGTCGGATTGGCGGAGCCGGAGGATTACGATTCCAAGCTCGGGAGCTGGGCGTTGGAGGATCTGCCGATTTTGCCCGAGAGCATGAAGCTGAAGGTACTGCGAGAGAGCAGCCACCAGTTCAAGGCGGTGCAGCAGCTTATGCGCCGGCCGGATATCGGAGAGCTGATCGTGGCGACCGATGCGGCGCGGGAAGGGGAGCTATTGGCCCGCTGGATCATCGATATGGTCAAGTGGAAAAAGCCGTTCCAGCGGCTGTGGATCTCCTCGCAGACAGACAAGGCGATCAAGGAAGGCTTCGCCTCGCTGAAGCCGGGCAGCCAGTACGAGCGGCTGTACCAATCCGCGCGCTGCCGCGCCGAGGCGGATTGGATGATCGGACTGAACGTCACGCGCGCCCTGACGTGCAAGTTCGGCTCGCCGCTGTCCGCCGGACGCGTGCAGACGCCTACGCTGGGCATGATCATGCAGCGGGAGAAGGAGATTTTGTCGTTCCGTTCGGAGGAGTTCAGCCAACTGCGCGTGAACCTGGGCAAATTCGAGGCGTTATGGCGCGGACCGAACGGGGATTCGCGGATTTTCGATGCGGCGAAGGCCAAGGAATTGCAGGAGAAGCTGTCCGGTAAAACAGGCAAAATCGTCTCGCTGAAAAAAAGCGAGAAATCGGTGCCGCACCCGCTCGCCTACGATTTGACGGAGCTGCAGCGGGACGCGAACCGGTTGCTCGGCTTCTCGGCCAAAATGACGTCGAACGTGCTGCAGCGGTTGTACGAGCAGCACAAGCTGGTCACCTATCCGCGCACGGATTCTCGCTACCTGACTTCGGATATGACAGGCACGTTAAAGGAACGTTTGTCCGCCGTTGCTATCGGGCCGTATGCGCCGTTCGCCCGGCCTCTGCTGCGCGGCCAGCTGCCGGTAAGCAAGCGGATCGTCGACGACAGCAAGGTGACCGACCACCATGCCATTATCCCGACGGAACAGGTCGTCATGCTGAACGCGCTTAGCCACGAGGAGCGGAGGCTGTACGATCTGATCGTGCGGCGGTTTATCAGTTTGTTTTACGGACCGGCCCGCTTCGACCAGGTGGCCGTCACCGTTCAAGCGGCCGGAGAGACGCTGTCCGCTAAGGGTACGACGATCAAGGATGCGGGCTGGCGGGCCGTCTACGACGGCCAGTCGATGGAGGACGAGGAGAACGACGATTCCGCGGACGATAAGGATACGCTGCTGCCCGAGCTGCGGGAGGGCGAGACGCTTGAGGTGAAGCTGTGCCGCATTCAGACCGGAAGAACCTCCCCTCCGAAGCGGTATACGGAAGCCGCCCTGCTGACGCAGATGGAGAAGCACGGACTGGGCACTCCCGCCACGCGCGCGGATATTATCGAGAAGCTGGTCAGCTCGGATACGATCGATCGGCAGGGCAACTCGCTCCACCCGACCGGCAAAGGCAAGCAGCTCATCGAGCTTGCTCCGGCCGACCTGCGCTCGCCGGACCTGACGGCCCGCTGGGAGGCGGAGCTGGAGCGCATCGCCCGCGGACAGGGCAAAGCCGATCCGTTCCTGAAAGGCATTCGGGATATGGCTCGCGAGCTTGTCGGCGGGGTCAAAAACAGCAGCGCCTCCTACGTCCCGCACAACGTATCGGCCAGCCATTGTCCGGACTGCGGCACACGGATGCTGGAGAAGAGAACAAAACGCGGCCTTCTGCTCACCTGCCCCAACGACGATTGCGGCTACCGGCGCTCCGGCGACCAGCAGCTCTCGAACCGCCGCTGCCCTCAGTGCCACAAGAAGATGGTGCTTAAAGAAGGCAAAGCGGGAAAATACGTACAGTGCTTGCCATGCGGGTTAACGGAGACGTTGAACAAGGACAGCACGCACATGAACAAGCGCGAGCAGCAGCGACTCGTCAGCCAATTCTCCAAGCAGCAGGAGCCGCTCGGCAACAGCCTCGGCGACCTGCTGAAGGCGGCTATGGAAAAGAAGAACGACTAGGCTCGATTTGTGCGAATACCAGCGACGTCGTCAAGACTTTGGCCCGGTCCGTGGACTGCCTCTGCGCAGCTCCGGACCGGGCTGGATTTTTTCTCGCCGCCACTCCCTCAAACTCCCGTCTCCCGCTCCATTAACGGTCCCACATACCGTTATTCACCCAAATCCGCGACTCCCTCTCCATTAACGGTCCGGTGCGCCTTTATTCCTCCAATTCCCCGTCTCCCACTCCATTAACGGTCCGGCGCGCCGTTATTCACCCAAATCCCCGTCTTCCGCTCCATTAACGGTCCGACGCGCCGCCACTCCCCCAAACTCCCGCCTCCCGCTCCATTAACGGTCCAGCGCGCCGTTATTCCTCCAAATCCGCGACTCCCGCTCCATTAACGGTCCAGCGCGCCGTTATTCCCCCAAACTCCCGCCTCCCGCTCCATTAACGGTCCGACGCGCCGTTATTCACCCAAATCCCCGTCTCCCACTCCATTAACGGTCCGACGCGCCGTTATTGCCATTCCAGCTCGTTCCTCCTAGCGCCTTCTTGACCCCCCGATCGCCTTCATGATACGTTATTGATAACGATTCTCAACAACTTCTCCCCGAAAGGAAGATTACGGTGCACGACGCCTATTCGCGCAGCTTACCGCCTTTCCACGAGCTGGATTCCCTCTGGATCAAGCTCGTCGACGCGGAATGGATTCCCCGCGGGCGAATCAAACCGCGGCTGGTCGATTCGCATGCCGTTCTGACCGTCAAGCAAGGCCGGGGACGTCTGACGATCGACCTGCGGGATTGCCGCGCGGATGCGGGCGTCTCTTACCTCGTATCGCCCGGTCAGACGATTGCCGCCCGGCCGGATGGCGACGAGGCCTTCTCCCTCTATCTCGTTCGGTTCCGCGCCAGACGGGAGGACGGCTCCGAGGCGTGCTTTCCCGCGAGCGGAGAGCTGGCGCCTCAAGAGACGACCGCGGCAAGCTGCGAAACGCTGCTCCAGTATTGGACGGAAGGCGGGCCTTTGGAGAGATTTCGCGCCCAAGCCGTCCTTCAGGAATGGTTGTACGCGCTCCTGAAGCCGGTTCCGCGAGTCTCCTCGCCCAATTCGCGAACGGCGCTGGAGCGAACGAAATCCTATATCGACGGCCATTATCACGAGAATCTGACCATCGAACAGTTGGCCAGAATCGCCGAGCTCAGCCCTAAATATTATGTCGACCTGTTCAAGAAGACGTACGGCCTCAGCACGATCGATTATGTCACCGAAGCCCGGTTGAACCAGGCCAAACGAATGATCGCCCAATCGGATATGAAGCTGAGCGATGTCGCCCACCAGGTCGGCTATCAGGACGAATTCTACTTCAGCCGTAAATTCAAGCAGACGACCGGCTTGACGCCTTCCGCCTACGCCAGAAACCGCCGGAGGAAGTTCGCGGCCTACATGTCCCCGATCGCCGGCCACTTGCTCGCGCTTAACCTGATGCCGTATGCCGCCCCTTTGCATCCGAAGTGGACGTCTCACTATTACAATAGCTATCGAACGGATATCCCGCTCCATCTCAGCGCCTATCGCTTTAATGAAGACTGGGAGGCCAACATCGCCGCGCTGACGAACGCCCGTCCCGACGCCGTCATTACGCTCGATTACCTGCATCCCGGAGAGCGGGAACGGCTTGAAGCGCTGGCTCCTCTGCTCGTCATTCCGGCCAAGGAAACCGACTGGCGCCAGCAATTGCGTGTGATCGCGCGGTTCGCGAACGCCGACGGGGATGCCGAGAGCTGGCTGGCGCAATACGAGCGCAAGCTGAGACTGGTCCGCGAGAGCGTGCGACGGGAGCTTGGCGACGAGTCGATTCTTCCGCTCAGCTTCTTCAAGGGGCAATTCTACTATTGCCCCACCCGCGGGATGACGGAGATTGTGGGCCAGGAGCTGCGACTGAATCTTCTTCGCGCCTTCGAGGATATACGGTACAACGTCCCGATCACGGCGGAAAAAATCGCGGAGCTCGACGCCGACCGCATTCTGCTGAACATCTGCCAGGAACCGGAGACGCTCGCCGAGTGGCGGTCCCGTCAAGCTTCTTCCCTGTGGCAGGATTTGCAGGCGGTCCGCAGAAACAAAGTGTACGAGCTTCCCTCCGATCCGTGGCGCGAATACTCCGCCCATGCCGCGGGACGAATGACGGACGATCTGGCCCGCCGCCTATGCGGAGATCGTCCAGATGAATTCCGGAGATAATCCATGTTCACGGGCTCGTTTTCCGTTTATAATCCTTTGGTGAGAATGATTATCATTACTATTCGAAGGAATGGAGTTGTTGGAACGATGTTCAAAAGATTAACCGCGCTGGTTATGGCTTGCGCGCTTGTTTTCGGTCTCGCTTCCGTCGCGGGCGCGGCGCCGGCGGCAAACGCGAAGCGGGAGATTACGTATAAGGGGCAGGTTTACACCGTACCGGTCAAAACGAATAAAATCATCATCGTAGGCGCGCTGGAAGCCATGGAAGACGCGCTGGTCTTGAACTACAAGCCGCTGGGCGCGCCGACGACCGGCGGCGAATTCCCGGCTCTGTACTCCCGGATTACGAAGGGCGTTCAAGGCATCGGGGAGAAAACACAGCCAAATCTGGAAAAGATCCTTAAGCTGAAGCCGGACGTTATTCTGACGAGCACGAAATTCCCGGCCGAGACGAACGAGAAGCTGGCCAAAATCGCCGTGACGATTCCCGTCTCGCACATCTCGACCGACTGGGTCAACAACTTGAAGCTGCTCGGCGATCTGATCGGCAACAAGAACGCGGCCACGCAAGCCGTTCTGCAGTACCAGAAAGAATTGGCGCTGGTCAAAAAGACGCTCGCTCCGAAACTAAAAAACAAGACGGTGATGGCGATCCGCATCCGTACGGGAAATCTGTTCATCTATCCGAAGGACGTCTTCTTCAACCCATCCCTGTACCGGGATTTGGGCGCGTCCGTGCCGAAGGAAGTCGCGGCGGCGAAAGCGCAGCAGAACATCTCGCTGGAAAAATTCGCGGAGATCAACCCGGACTACCTGTTCGTTCAGTTCTCGCCGGACGAGAACGCGGACCAGCCGAAGGCGCTTGAAGAGCTGCAGAAAAATCCGATCTGGAAAAGCCTTAAAGCGGTCAAAAACGGCCACGTCTACGTCAACATCGTCGATCCTCTGGCCCAAGGCGGAACGGCCTACAGCAAAATCTCTTTCCTTCAAGCTTTGAAGCAAACCAAGCTCTATAAAGGCAAGTGAGAATCCGCGCATGAAATTCAAAGCCACACTGCCGGTTCTGCTGCTCGCCTTGTCTCCGGTCGCCATTGCGCTGGCGCTCGCGGTATCCGTCGCCTACGGGTCTAAAGCCATCCCGCTCGATACGATCCGCGACGCCTTGCTGCATTTCGATCCGGACAACGTCGATCATCAGATCGTCAGACACTCCCGGCTGCCGAGGGCAGCCGGCTCGCTCTTGATCGGAGCTTTCCTGGCCGTATCCGGAGCGCTCATGCAGGGGATGACAAGGAACTATCTTGCATCCCCTTCTATATTGGGCATTTCCGACGGTTCGGTGTTCGCGATTACGCTCTGCATGGTCCTGGCCCCCAACTCCTCGATGCTGGCGATGATTTTCTATTCGCTGCTGGGCTCGGCGTTCAGCGTAATCGTCGTCTTTGGATTGGCCGCTTCCGTGTTCAGCCGGCTGTCGCCGGTCTCCCTGGCGATCCTCGGCACGGTCATCGGCACCTTCCTGAGCAGCGTGTCCGCCGCGCTGGCGACGTATTTCCAGGTCTCGCAAAACATCAGCTTCTGGTACAACGCCCGGCTGCACCAGCTCGATCCCGGCATGATCCAGCTGGCGATTCCGTTTGCCGTCGTCGGTCTGGTCCTGGCTCTGCTGCTGTCCAAGTCGGTGACGATACTGTCCTTGGGAGAGGACGTCTCGGCAGGGCTGGGCGTGAAGACGACCGCGGTGAAGCTGGCCGTAATGGGAAGCGTCGTTCTGCTGACGGGAATCGCCGTCGCCCTTGCCGGCAAAATCGGCTTCGTGGGCTTGCTGGTGCCCCATATCGTGCGGATGATCGCGCGCGTCGTCGACTACCGCTGGATCGTGCCGCTGTCGGCCGCTTTCGGCGGACTGTTCCTGACGCTGTGCGACGTAGGCAGCCGTTTCCTGAACTATCCGTTCGAAATGCCGATCGGCGTCGTCACCGCCGTGTTCGGCGTTCCCTTCTTCCTTTATCTGATCCGAACGAAGGGAGGCGGAATGCGTGCCGGCAAAGATTAAGGGAACGTTCGTCCTTCTGCTGCTCGCCGGACTCGGCCTGATCGCCGCCCTGATTTACGTCAGTCTGACCAACGGGGAATTCGACATCCCGGTCAAGGACATCGCGCGCACCCTGCTGCGCATCGACCCGAACCCCGACTACGATCTCGTCGTCTTCGAGTTCCGCTTGCCGCGCATCGTCATTGCCGTTCTCGTCGGCATGGGACTCGGCGTCGCGGGCGCCGTCATCCAGGGCGTGACGCGCAACGGCCTGGCCGATCCGGGGATGCTCGGCATCAACGCCGGGGCAGGCGTCGCCATCGTCGTTTTTCTCTATTTCTATCAGGGACAAATTCGCGAGGTTACCTGGCTGTCCGTCATGGCCATGCCGCTGTTCGGCTTGATCGGAGGCCTGCTGGCAGCGCTGCTGATCTATCTGTTCGCCTGGAAGGGCGGACGTCTGGAGCCCCAGCGCCTGCTGCTGACGGGCCTCGCGATCGCTTCCGGACTTAGCGCGGTCTCGCTGTTCCTGACGCTGCGCATGAACGCCCAGGATTTCGAGATGGTCGCCGTATGGACGTCCGGCAGCATCTACAACGCCAACTGGAAATATATCGCGTCCATTCTGCCTTGGTTCGCAGTACTCGTACCGGTCATCTACGCCAGATCGCACACGCTGAACCTGCTTCAACTGGATGACGACAGCGCCCGCAGCGTCGGGGTCCGGCTGGAACGGCAGAAAGCGATCCTGCTGCTGGCCGGCATCGGTCTGGTCAGCGCGTGCGTGTCCGTGGCCGGAGGCATTGGCTTCATCGGACTGATCGCGCCGCATATCGCGCGCAGGCTGGTCGGCCAGGCCCATCAGCGCACGCTGCCGATCTGCGCCGTCGTCGGAGCGCTGCTCGTATTGGCCGCGGACTTCATCGGCAAGACGATTTTCAGCCCCGTCGAGCTTCCCGCAGGCATCATCGTCGCCATCCTCGGGGTTCCGAGCTTTGTTTATTTGCTGCGCCGCCGGAAAGGAAGAGCTTAAGCCATGCATATCGAAGAACGAACAATGAAATCGGAAGACGGCAGCCGGACTTATCGCATCCGCATCGCCAAGCCGGACCAGGCGCCTCCGCCCGCAGGCTATCCGACGCTCTATGTACTCGACGCCAACGCCGTGTTCGGGACGGCGGCGGAAACCGCGAACGTGCAGGGACGCCGTTCCGACAAGACCGGGGTGCCACCTACGCTCGTCGTCGGGATCGGCTATCCTTCGGAAGAGCCGTTCCCCCCGGACCGGCATTACGATTTTACCCTGGATGACGATCCGGCGGCCCTTCCGCTTCATCCCCAGGGAGGCCAGTGGCCTCCCCAAGGGGGAGCGCGATCGTTTCTACAGTTTCTGGAAAACCGGTTAAAGCCGGACATCGCGCGAAGCTACGCCGTCGACACCTCCAGGCAGACGCTGTTCGGCCATTCGCTCGGGGGGCTGTTCGCGCTGTACGCCCTGTTCGCCGCCCCCGGAGCCTTCCGCACCTACGTGGCGGGAAGTCCGTCCATTCATTGGAACAAGCGGGCCATCGAGACGGAAGAAGCGGCATTCGCCGCCGGAGGCGGAACAGGGGAAGACATCCGCGCGCTCATCGCCGTCGGTTCTCTGGAGGAAAATCACAAGAGCCGGATGGTCGATCGCGCCAGAGAGCTCGCCCATCGGCTCGCCGCCCTGAACCGGCCGGGCCTGCACGTCGAGTACCGGTCGTTCGAGGACGACAATCACGTCTCCCTGCTGCCCGGACTGATCAGCCGGGCGATCCGCTTCGCCTCGGGATAGGACGAACAAGGCCATGCCCCCATCAAGCATCTGGTCCGCTTGTTGGGGCATGGCCTTGTCCCGTTCCCGGAATCATTTGTATGATTTCGTTGAAAATTCATAAAAAATCGCGAACTTCGCTAACATTTCCCTAATATAATCCTGTTAGTTTATTTCGAATTCGCGAGGTGCTTTTTCTTGATCAAATGGCTCAAACGCAAAAGTCTGCTGTTCACCAGCTCCATCGTATTGTCTTTGCTGTTCCTCATTGTCATCGGCGTAATGGTTGCCGTACTGTACACCGCGCAGAAAGAAGATTTGTTCCGACAATTCCGGCAGGTCGGGGATAAGCTCCAGGCCCAAGGTCAAGTCAATATCGATCTGATCGCCTCCGCGGCCAACGCCGTAAACGCCGGAGAAGAACCCCCGTCCGGCGCCATGTCCACCCTGAGAAAGCTCCTCGACGGGATGACGGACAAGGAGTCTCTGACCAATGCTTATTACCTGTCCGCCGTCACCGAGACGAAGGACAACCGGATCGTCATGCGCAATCTTCAAGTCAACGCGTCGCTCGAAGCTTCGGGAAGCGGCGCGGGCATGGAATTCGTGCCGCCCGACATATTGCTCGATGCCTTCGGCCGCGCCTTGAGGGGAGAGCCCTACTTGACTCCCGCCTATGAAGACGAATACGGCGAATGGATCACCTATGCCGCTCCCGTTCTGGACGATCAAGGCCAAACGGTCGCCATGTTCGGCATCGATTACGACTACGACAGCGTGCACGATCAAATCATCGCGATGCTCTGGAAAGCCGTCGCGATCGGAATCATCGCCGCTCTGGCCGCCATCGCGCTCGTCTTCTATCTCGTACGGCAGATCGTGCGTTCGCTGCGGCTGCTGGCCGTTACCGCCAACGAAGCGGCGCAGGGCAATCTGACCGTCGCCGTTCCGGTTACGACCGGCAACGAGATCGGCCAGGCTTCGGCCTCTTTTAATACGATGATCGGCAATTTAAGAGAGCTGGCGCTGCGCGTCCAACGCAACTCGGGAGAAGTGACCGTCTCTTCGAGGGACTTGAAGGAGACGGCGCAGCAGACCGCGCAGGCGACCAACGAGATCGCCTCGGCTATCCAGAACGTCGCTTCCGGCACGGAGACGCAGCTCGGAAGCTCCCAGGAATGCCAGCGCGCCATGACGGAGATGGCCGTCGGCATCCAGCGGATCGCCGAGTCCTCCTCCGTCGTCTCCGATCTTGCGACCCATACGGCCAAGCAAGCCGCGGAAGGCGCCTCGGTCGTCGAGCGGACGGCGCTGCAGATGCAGACGATCGAATCCCACGTCTTCGGAGCCGCCGGCTCGATGCGCGAGCTAAGCGAGTACAGCGGCAGGATCGGAGACATTCTGTCCCACATCGCCGAAGTCGCCAACCAGACCAACCTGCTCGCGCTGAACGCCTCGATCGAAGCGGCCCGGGCCGGCGAACACGGCCAAGGATTCAGCGTCGTCGCCGTCGAAATTCGCAAGCTGGCCGAACGCTCCAAGGAATCCTCGGAGGAAATCGCCGAGATTCTGCATACGATCGGCGCCCGCTCGGAGGAGGTCGCCGCTTCCTTGGCCCTCTCCGTCGAAGAAGCGCGCGAAGGCACTCGGCTGGCGAACTCCACGGGCGATACGCTCCGCCTCATCCTGTCCTCGTTCAAGGAAGTGTCGGAACAAGTGCAGGAAGTATCCGCCGCCTCCGAGCAGATGTCGGCGGGCAGCGAAGAGATCGCCGCTTCTCTGGACGAGCTGGAGCGAATCGCCCAGTCGTCCTCTGCGCACGCGCAGCAGGTCGCGGCCGCTTCCGAGGAGCAGCTCGCCTCTATGGAGGACGTCGCCAACGCCTCCGAGCGGCTTCGCGCGCTGTCGATCGAGCTGGACGAAGCCGTCGGCCGGTTCAAAGTCTAGCTTCATCGTTCCCTTTGCGCGGATCTGCTTGGGGTGTCACCGTTTCAGCTCAAAGCGCCGCCCGGAGCCTCTCGTCAACCTTCTATTGACGGCAGGCTCCGGGCGTTTTACAATAAGGCCATCACAGATTATCGATAATCGATAATGATCAACATCAAAGAAAAACGAGAGGTGAACGAATGGCGAGCCCATCGGAACCGTTGAAGATTCATTCTATTAGCGAAAGCGTTTACTCGGCGCTCAAGAGCGCCATCCTGGACGGCACGCTGCCTCCCGGAGAACGGCTGATCGTCACGGACATCGCGGGTCGGTACGAGATCAGCCAGGCCCCGGTGCGGGAGGCGCTCGAGCGGCTGAAGATGGAAGGGCTGATCGTCGGACAGCCGAACAAAGGCTCGGTCGTATCCAACATTACGGCCAAGGAAATCCGCGACCTGTTCGTGCTTCGGGAACTGATCGAGGCGTATGCGGTACGATCGTCCATGGCCTCGCTGACCGACGCGGACTTCTCCGCGCTGCTGCGAGTCCTGGACGGAATGGGCGAAGCCGTGCGCGAACGGGACAATCTGAAAATACTGGAGCAGGACATGGCATTCCACGGCTACCTGTACCGCAAGTGCGACAACGGGGCCATCCTGGAGCTGTGGAATCAGATGAAGACGAAGATGATGCGGTTTATGGCGATTTCCAATCGATACCATTCCACAGACAACCTGGTCGAATGGCATCTGAGACTGATCGACGCGCTGAAATCGAACGACCCGGAGCTGGCGGAGCGGGAATTTATCGAGCATATGCACGCGTATAAAATCATCCCGATGGAATGAGGAGGAACGGCTTCATGAAAAACGGGACTGTCGAGGTTTACGATCGGGCTTATCGGACGATGATCCGGGATTGGGTGCTGCGCGACCTGATGTTTGGCGGCGGCCGGGACACGTCCGAGCTTCAGGAGATGCTGGCGCATGCCGGCGTTAATCCGCATTATGCGTTTCCGGCCGTCGCGCTGTTCGATCCGGGCGCCGGCAAGCAGGACGACAACCGCAGAGCGGTCAAGCTGCGGGAGACGCTGGAAGGCCGTGCGCCCGACGGCGCGGAAGTATTCGCCAACGGCGCGGGACAGATCGGGCTGCTGTTCTCGCGATCGGCATCCGACGAGCTCGAATCGCTGCGGCGAGAAAGCGAAGCGGCTTTGCGCGGCCCCGTAAGCGTCGGCGTCGGCAATTCGTGCAGCCGCTTAACCGACATCCGGCTGTCGTACGAACAGGCCCAAGCCGCGCTCCGGCACAAATTTTACCGCGGAACGAACCGGGTCATCCGCTACGCTCAAGTGCCGCCGTCGCACGCGCTGCGGGAATATCCGCTCAAGCGGGAGCTGGAGCTGGCCCGGCGCATTCCGAAGCTGGAGGATGAGGAAGCGATCGCGCGAGATGTGAGCGGCTTTTACCGGGAACTGCTGCAGGACGGACCGATCGAGATCGACCACATCTACGAGCTGACGATTCGGCTGCTGGCGGGGGTGGAGAACCGGCTCACGCCGGACGAACAGGAGGACGGCGGGCGAATTCGCCATGAAATCGTGCCGATCCTGCGAATGGAGACGCTGGAGGAGATCGAACGTTTCGTGAGCGGCTATTTCGCCGATCTGAGAGAGGAGTTCCATCGCCGCGAACGCGAGAAGGATGTCCGCCGCAGCGTCATCCAGCAGACGATCGTGTACATGGAAGCGGAATGCCGGCATGCGACGCTGGACAGCGTCGCTCGCCGCGTCTATATGACGCCGACGTATTTGAGCATGCTCTTCCGGGCGAATACCGGACGGACCTTCATCGAGCAGCTGACGGACATCCGGATCAACAAGGCGAAGGAAATGCTGCGCAGCACCTGTCTGAAAAACTATGAAGTAGCGGAAAAGGTCGGTTATCGCGATTCCCGCTACTTCAGCCAAATTTTCAAGAAGAAGGTCGGCTTGTCCCCAAGCGAATACCGGGAATCCGTCACGGGCTAGGGCGTGTATGCATACACGTCCTAGAGCCGCACCTCGTGGGAAGGCCCTTCGTCCTCCCTCCGCTTCGCGTCCTCCAGCTCCCGTTCCCAGCTCAGATGGCGATACTCGGCGGCCGCCTCGGCGGTCCGGAACCATTCGTGGAAGTCGTTCCACAGCGCCAGCGGCCAGTTCGAATCGATCTGCGCCGTCGAGTATACGCCCTCGCGCAGCCGTACGAACCCGAATATGTCGCGCACCTGCGACTTCTCCGCGTTCACGACGACGAGCTCCGCCAGATGCGGCGGTACGAAGATGACCCCGGCGGGCGTGCCGAGCACGACGTCGCCGGGCAGGCAGATCGCGCGCCCGATCCGCGTCGGCGTATTCATGCCGACCATCGTCACGTCCGCGATCGCGGTCGGATCGCTGCCGCGGTAGTAGACGTTGATGTCCTCGATCTGAACGACCTGCTGGTTGTCGCGGATGCCGCCCCAGATGACCGCGCCGCCGCGCTTCGTGCGCGTAGAGATGGCCGTCCCCAGATTGCCGCCGATGTACGTGCCCTTGAAAACCTTGTCGAACATATCGACGACAACGACGTCGTCTTCCTCCAATTGATCGATCACCCACTGGTTGAAAAAGCCCTTCCTGCCCTCCTGCTCGTGTCCGTAACGCAACAGTGTCTCATGGAGATCAGGGCGGCTTGGCACCATAACGGCCGTGACCGCGCGGCCGACCGTCACCCGCTCCGGATGGACGATCTTGAAGTCTCCCTCGAACTGAAATTGATAGCCGTGATGCCACAGCGGCCCCCAGGCTTCCTCCAGCGTTATCTTCCGCATTCTCCGCAAGATGTCGGCCGGCACCTTGGGCCGTCCATTCGGGAAACGCTCTCCCTCCCATAATGGCGTAATGTGCCGGATATCCTCCGCATGATCGAATCTCATTCGAATCACCGCTCCTTCTTGGTCTGATGGTCGACTTCCCTGCCCCCTTCATTATTGAGGCTTGCGGAGCGGTTGTATAGGCCGTGAAATTAAGGACTTCCGGCCGCGCATCGTAAATTTTTCGCACCTTGCGCCTGCGGCGAAACCAAAATCTTGATTTTCTCACCCTGCCCGCCGAATTTATTCACCTGTTCTCCTGTAAGCGTTTCCGTTTATAGTTGGGATCAACAAACGATGGAAAGGAGGCGCGAGGTGCGAAGCAAGCCGCTGAATTCTACGCAATTGGCCGGTTATATCTTCATCTCGCCTTGGCTGATCGGGTTTCTGGTGCTGACCCTGTGGCCGATCGGACAATCGTTCTTCCTCGCCTTCACCGAGTATTCGCTGCTGTCCGACCCGGTGTGGACCGGGATGGACAACTACAAGCGGATTTTCATGGAAGACGAAACGTTCGTCAAGTCGCTGACGGTCACCTTCACGTACGTTGCGGTATCGGTTCCGATCAGGCTTATCTTCTCCCTGCTGGTTGCCATGCTGCTCGTCCGAAGCGTACGCGGCATGAACTTCTACCGGACGGCGATTTATTTTCCCTCGCTGATCGGGGGCAGCATCGCCGTATCCGTCCTGTGGCGGAACATCTTCGGCATCGACGGCTTCATTAATGTCATCCTGTCCTGGTTCGGAATCGCCGGCAGAGGCTGGATCTCCCACCCGGATACGGCGCTGTGGACACTGGTCGTGCTCAACGCCTGGCAGTTCGGGTCGATGATGGTCATCTTCCTGGCGGGACTGAAGCAGATTCCGCAGGAGCTGTACGAAGCGGCGGCGGTGGACGGTGCGCGCAAGGTGCAGCGGTTTTTCCGGATTACGCTGCCGATGCTCTCCCCGGTCATTCTGTTCAACATCATTCTGGGCGTCATCAACGCCTTCCAGATGTTCACGCCGGCCTATATCGTAACGCCCAGACCGGGCGGGCCGATGCAATCGACCTATATGTACGCGGTGTTTCTGTACGAAAAGGCGTTTAAGCACTTCCAGATGGGATACGCGTCGGCGCTCGCCTGGGTGCTGCTCGTCATCGTCGCCGCGCTGACGGCGCTCAACTTCTACGCTTCCCGCTACTGGGTGTTCTATGAATCCGACTCGGAGCAAGGGGGGCGGTAACGATGACGACATGGAAAACGAGAATCGGCTCCCATCTGCTCCTGATCGTCTTCTCGCTGCTGATGCTGTATCCGGTGTTCTGGTGGGCGGGCGCGTCGCTGAAGACGATGCAGGAAATGACGCTGCCGACCATCTGGCCCAAGACGCCGATCTGGGACAACTACATCGAGGGCTGGAGATTTTCCGACAAATTCACGTTCGGTCACTTCTTCCTCAACACCTTGCTGATGGAGGTCGCGAACGTGTTCGGCGGCGTCATTACCGCGGCGCTGGTCGCCTTCGGCTTCGCGCGGCTCTCCTTCAAGCTTCGCGGGATGTGGTTCTCCATCCTGCTGATGACGCTGATGCTGCCGACGCAGGTGACCATCGTGCCGCAGTATATCCTGTTCAACAATTTCGGCTTAACGGACAGCTACGTTCCGCTGATTCTGCCGCACTTTCTGGGGAACGGCGCCTTCTTCATTTTCCTGCTCGTACAGTTCATTCGCGGCATTCCGCGGGATCTGGACGAAGCGGCGAAGATCGACGGCGCGTCGGTGTACGGCATTTTCGCCCGAATCGTCTTTCCCCTGCTCAAGCCGGCGCTCGTAACGGTCGGAATCTTCACCTTCATCTGGAGCTGGGACGATTTCTTCGGACAGGTGCTGTACCTGAGCTCCGTGGAGAAATTCACGGTGTCGCTGGCGCTGCGTTCCTTCATTGACCAGTTCGAAATCCAGTGGGGCTACCTGCTGGCGATGTCGCTGGTCTCCGTGCTTCCGTCTACGGTTATATTCTTCCTCGCGCAGAAACACTTCGTCGAGGGAATTGCAACAACCGGCCTGAAAGGCTGATCCAGCAACAACACTATGAACACAAAGGAAGGGGTACGAAACATGCAAAGGAAACGCACCGGATTTACCGTTCTTGCCGGCTCGCTGGCCATTATGCTGGCTCTGTCGGCATGCGGCAGCGGCAAAAACAACAACAGCAGCAGCTCTGCGGCGCCGTCGTCAAGCGCTCCCGCCGGCTCGTCTTCGTCGGGAAATGCGAACGAGGCCGCCAAGATGTCGATCATGTGGTGGGGGGCCGACGAGCGACACCAAGCGACGCTGGCCGCGCTCGACGTCTATACGAAGCAGAACCCCAATGTGACGTTCACGTCCGAATATTTGGCCTGGGACGCCTATTGGGACAAGCTGCCGACGCTGGCGGCGTCCAAAACCATCACCGACGTGCTGCAGATGGACGCGGCGTATATCTCGGAGTATGTAGCCAAGGGCGTGCTGGAGGATTTGACGGATATCGAGCTGTCGGGCATCGTCGATCCCGCGGTCATCGAAAATCTGAAAATCGGCGGCAAGCTGTACGGCATCCCGCTTAGCCAGAACGCCCAGGGCGTCGCGTTCAACAAGCCGGAACTGGAAGCCGCGGGCATCTCGCTGCCGCAGAAAAACTGGACGTGGGACGATTTCTTCGCCTTCGCCCGCGAAGCGAAGAGCAAGCTGCCCGACGGCAAATACGGCATCAGCGACACCTCCAACGCCTGGGACTGGTACAACTGGTATCAGACCGGCAACGGCGAGGAACCGCTGATGAGCAGCGACGGCAAGACGTTCACACTGAACAAGGATCTGTTCATGAAATACCAGGGCGAATTCGCCAGTCTGCGCAAGGAAAAGGCCGTCCCGCCGCCGGACCAGGTGCTGGCATTCAAGGAAAACGATCCGACCGCCGACCCGATGGCCTCCGGCGTCGTCATGACCCGCGGCGCGACGACCGGCTCCGTGTCCGCGCTGGAAACGCTTATGCCCGGCAAGGTGGATGTCGTCAACATCCCGAACGGTCCGAGCGGCGGCGGATGGGCGCAATCCACGATCTTCCTGGCGGTAAGCGCCGATTCCAAGCACAAGGACGAAGCGAAGAAATTCGTCAAGTGGTTCATCTCCGACCCGGAAGCGGGCAAGACGCTCGGACTGACGCGCGGCATTCCGATCAGCCCGGAAATCTACAAGTCTCTTGAAGACACCCTGCAGCCGAAGGAGAAGCTCGGCAAGAAGGTGTACGACGTATCCGTCGAGAAGGCGCTGCCGTTCTATTCGATCGCGGCCGGCTACACGGAATGGGTCGACGCGTTCAAGTCTACAATGGAAGGCGTCATGTTCGACCAGACGTCGCTTGAGGACGCTTATGAGAAGCTGAACAAGCTGGGGCAGGAGATCGCGGCGAAGAACAAGTAAGGAATAAACAGTCGCCGGTTCGGGAGCGGAGCCGCGGCGTCCATTGCGACGCCGCGGGCTCCGCTGTCCTGTATAGACCAACGGCGGACAAAGGAGACCGGAAGATGCAATTAGCCGAATTTTTCACCTCGCAGCCCGACCGGCTGTGGGCGCTGGCCAAGCAGATGGGAATCGATTACGCGGTCGGGCCGCTTCCCTGGGAGACGCGCGGAGAACAGCCGTGGGATCTGATGCCGTTGATCCGGATGAAGCAGCGCTATGCCGACCACGGCCTCGAGCTGACCGTGATCGAGAACATGCCGCCGTCCAATCGGATCAAGCTCGGACTGCCGGGCCGCGAGGAAGAGATCGAGACGATGCAGAAGCTGATCGTCAACATGGGCGCGGCGGGCATCCCGGTGTTGTGCTACAACTTCATGGCGCAGATGGGCTGGTTCCGCACGTCGACGACGACGCGTACCCGCGGAGGCGCGCTTGTCTCCAGCTACGACCACTCTCTGATGGCCGGCGCTCCCCTCACCGAAGCCGGCGTCGTCGGGGAAACGCAGCTCTGGGAGAACCTGCACGCCTTCCTGGAGCAGATCGTGCCGGTTGCGGAGCAGGCCGGCGTCAGGCTGGCGCTGCATCCGGACGACCCGCCGATCTCTCCGATCCGCGGCGTATCGCGAATATTGCGGGATGCGGACAGCCTGGAGCGGGCGATCAACCTCGTTCCGAGCGCAAACAGCGGAATTACGCTGTGCCAAGGCACCCTGGCGACGGCCGGGGAATCGGTCCCGGCGGTTATTCGCCGGTTCGCAAGCGCGGAGAAGCTGTTCTTCGTCCATTTTCGGGATGTCAGGGGGACGGCGGACAAGTTCGCAGAGACGTTCCACGACGACGGCATGACGGATATGTACGAAGCGATGAAAACGTACGTTGAAGTCGGGTATGCGGGACCGGCCCGGCCGGATCATGTGCCGACGATGGAAGGCGAGGACAATGCGAATCCGGGCTACGAGCTGCTGGGCCGCTTGTTCGGCGTCGGGTACATCAAGGGCCTGATGGAGGCGGCGGGCAAAGAACGAATCGTCGACTGAAACGAATAGGGTCGCCCCTATTGTGAGAACAACCGGATATTCGTATGATGAAGAAAGAAAACGTCTTCAAGAAGGAGGGCGATCGGATGGGAATTGCGCGTACGAGGGCCGGAAGCTTGCCGTTCGCCGGGCTGCTCATCGGGCTGCTCGTCCTGCTGGCGGCCGGCTGCGGCAAGCCGCTGCGCAGCGATCCTGCCGCGCCGGCGGACGATGTCGCCAAAGATCAGATCAAGCTGACCATCTGGCATAACTGGGTCGGTCAGGACGGCAAAGCGATCGCCATGCGCGGGATTCTGAACGAATTCCGCGATGCCCATCCGGACGTGCGCCTTACGGATGAAGGCATGCCGACGGACTCCTTCAAATCCCGCATCCGCACGGCGGCCGCGGCGGACGAGCTGCCGGATCTGTTCGTGCTGTTTCCCGGCACGATGACCAAGGAGCTCGTCGCCGCGGATTTGATTCAGCCGATCGACGATTTTCTGGACGGCAGGCCGGATTGGCGGAACGGATTCCCGCCGGACAAGCTGGACGGCTACAGAGTGAACGACCTCGTCTATGCGGTGCCGATGAATCTGGCGCCGACCTCCCTGATTTATTACAATCGGGACATTTTCGACCGTTACGGCGTCAAGCCGCCGTCCACCTGGGAGGAATGGATGGAAGCGATCCGGACCTTTAAGCAGGCCGGCGTCATTCCAATCGCCCTGGGCAACAAAGCCAACTGGCTCGTGCAGTCGACCCTCTTCAGCACGCTGGCGGACCGGATTACCGGGTCGGACTGGTTTATGAGCGCGGTTCGGCAGGACGGGGCCAAGTTCACCGATCCGGTCTTCCTGGACGCCTTGGAGCAGTTGCGCTTGCTGGGCCTGGCCGAGCCTTTCCAGGAAGGGTACAGAGGCATCGACGAGAATCAGATGGCGCAAATTTATTTCGACGGCAAGGCGGCCATGTTCATCAACGGAGGCTGGGCCACCTCCAATATCGTGCAGAACGCCCCGCCGGAAGTGCTCGACCATACGCATATTATGATTATCCCGCCGATCGAAGGCGGCAGGGGCGATCCGCAAGCGATTTCCGGAGTCGTGGGCACGGGGCTCGGCGTGAACAAGCAGCTGGAGGGCGATCGGCTGCAGGCGGCCTTGGAGCTGTTCTACGCCTTGGCCGGGCCGGAGGGACAGAAGGCGACGTTGGACAGCAGCACGCTCGTCAGCTTCCGGATCGAGCCGGACCCCGACAAAGCCCATCCGCTGTTCCTCGAGCTGTACGAATTGATGCAGCGCACCAAGCTAAGCCCGGTATATGATGCCGAGCTGAGCGCGGAAGCGACGCTCGCCGTTAACGAAGGGCTGCAGGAGCTGCTGCTCGGCGGAGATCCGTCGGCCATTGCCGAACGAATACAGGAAGCGCAAGCCGCCGCGGTCGCCCAAGGACTCCCATGAGAGCCTTCCGGCAGTGGCTCGGCTCGTCGCTCCGACGGAAGCTGTCGATTATCATGCTCGTCTCCACGCTCGTTCCGCTGTTGTCGCTCGGCATTTTTACGTATTTTATTTCTTCCAATATTACGAAAGAGAAAAGCGATCAGACCGGAATCGACTCGCTGCGGCGCATGAACGCTTACTTGCGCTTTATCGTCAGCGATCTCGAGAACATCTCCATGTCGCTGATCGGGCAGGGAGACATCCAGCGGTATTTGCGGGGCTCGGACAGTCCCGATTCGCTGCGCACACAGATTCTCGCCTTCATCACCAATCTGTCCAGCTACAAGCCCTACATTTCCAACATTACGATCTACCCGGCCTCCATGGACGAATATTTGTCGACGGCGACGATCTACCGTTCGGATCTGAACAGGCAGGTCAACATCGCCAGCGTGCGGGAGAAAACGTGGACCGGAATTTATTCGGTATTCGACTACTCCGGCACTCACGACGTCTTCACTTTCGTGCGGCCGATCCGCAGCGTATACGCCTACAAATCGACGATGGGCTGGCTGGCGATCAGCCTGGACGAGAACGCGCTGGCCCGCTATTGGGCGGAGCTGAATCCGGGCGAGGGCCGGGGACAGGTGGCTTTGCTGAACGAGGCCGGCATCGTCCTCTCCTCGACCGAGCACTCCTGGCTCGGACAATCGTTCGAGCGGATGTATCCGGACGCGTACGCCGCGATCGCCGCCGGCGTCCAGGGAGACACGTTCAGCGGAGACGACGGCAAGCGCACGATTCTGTTCAATCGCGACAGCGATATCGGCTGGACGTTCGTCGCCACGATTCCCTACGACTTGTATCGCTCGCAGAACAATTACATCCTGCAGCTGACAGCCGTCGCCGTCGTCATTACGATCCTGATCGTGGTCGGGTCGCTGCTGTTCGTCATCCATCGCGTCACGAACCCGCTTCGGGTGCTGACCCGCTTGCTGACCAAGGTGAATCCCGACGGGCTGATGCCCTACTATCACGCCTCCTCCGCCGACGAGATCGGCCAGCTGGGCGCCAGCTACAACAAACTCGGCATGTATATCAAACGGCTGAAGGAGCAGTTGATCCGACAGGAAGCCCGCAAGAAGGAAGCGGATATCCGCGCTCTGCAGGCGCAGATCAACCCGCATTTCCTGTACAATACGCTCTCTTCCGTGCACTGGATGGCGCTGATGCGGGAGGAGAAGCAAATTGCCGACATGGTCGGGGCATTAAGCGATTTTCTGCAATTCAGCTTGAACAGGGGAAACGAATACTGCCCGATTCATCAGGAAATTTCGCATATCCGCAACTATATCCAGATTCAGCAGATTCGCTACCCGGACCAGATCGAGCTGGACCTGATCGCCGATCCGCAGCTGCTGGACAAGTGGATGCTGAAGCTGCTGCTGCAGCCGCTTATCGAGAATGCGCTGATCCACGGCATCCTGAAGAAAAAGGAACGGGGCCGCATTACTGTCTACATGCAGCACCGGGGCAGACGTATGCAGGTGCTGGTCATGGACGACGGGGCGGGCATGTCCGAGCAGCGCCTGCAGGAGCTGCGGCGGGCGCTCGCGCACGATGAATCGGAGGAGGCGGGCCCGGCCGTCATCTCGTCCGATACGGGCTCGGGGTACGGCTTGCGCAACGTGTCCGAACGGCTTCGCCTGCATTACGGTCCTGACGCCCGTCTCGAGGTGGACAGCCGACTGCATGCGGGCACGCAGTTTTCCTTTACCATTCCGTTACTGGAGGGATTCGGTGAAAATCATGATCGCGGATGACGAGGTCATCATTCGAAACGGTCTGGCCAAGGTCATCAAGTGGCAGGAAATCGGCTTGACGCTGCTGGAGCCGGCCGCCTCGGCGGAGGAGGCGCTGGAGCGGATCGATCGCGAGAAGCCGGACATTCTGCTGACGGATATTCGTATGTCCGGCATGACGGGTCTGGAGCTGGCGGAAGAAGCCCGGGGCAAGCTCCCGAACCTGGAAGTCGTCATTCTGACCGGCTATGACGATTTCGTTTACGCGCAGCAGGCGATCCGGCAGAACGTCAGCGATTATCTGCTGAAGACGAGCAAGCCGGAGGAAATCATTCGGACGGTGCTGAAAGCCAAGCAGAAGGCCGAGGAGAAGCAGCGGCTGCGCAGCCGCGAATATCAGACGGACGAGCACGAGCGGAACCGGCGGCTGGTCGGCTGGATCGTACACGGCGAACAGGACGCCGCGCGGACCGACTGGCTGCCGGCGAGCCCGACCGGGCGCTGGCAGGTGCTGATTGCCGAAGCCGACGGCTGGGGAACGTCCCGGAGGGAGCAAGCGCTGCTGCAATTCGCGGTCAACAACGCCGTCCGCGACCTGCTCTCCCGCGCCAGCTTCGTTCATGACGGGCGGATCGCCATGGTGGTGCCCGCAAGCTCGGGGGAGCCGGATCGACAGCGGCGGCGCGGCGAGTTCGCCCGGCTCGAGAAGACGCTGAACTGCAATCTGGTCGTCGCGGGCGGATTGGTGAAGGCGAACCCGCAGCAATTGCGCGATTCCTACGCGACGGCGCTCGAGGCTCTTCGTTTCAAGCCGCTGATGAACGCGGCTCTGTGGGAGTATGCCGATATTGCGGACCGCAAAGGGGGCAAAACGGTATGCACCCAGGAAGAAGAAAAGGAGCTGTCCGCTATTCTGCTGGAGGACGATCCGATCGCGCTCAAGCGATGGGCCGGCGGCTATATCGAAGCGCATCTGCGGGACACGGACACGACGCCGCAGACATTGCAGGCTTCGCTGCAATCCGTCGCGCTGGCCGCGCACCGCTGGCTGGAGCGGATCGTATCCGCCGTCGGGCGGAAGGACGAACGGGAGCCGCCCGTTGTCCCTCCTTTTCGCTACGAGGCGAATCTGATCGAGAACGAAGGCTTGTTCCAGCATTTGTTCGATACGATGCAATACGGCCGCCAGCTGCTCGCGGAGGATAAAATCTCCCATGTCGTGCGGGCGATCGTCTATATCGAGGAGCAGGTCGGCCGGGACTTGAGCTTGACGCAGGTGGCCGAGCATGTGCACCTGCATCCGAATCATTTAAGCGAGCTGTTCAAGAAGGAGACCGGCGTCAAGTTTGTCGATTACGTGATCCGGACGAGGATGCAGCGGGCCATGGAGCTGCTCGCCTCGACGCCGACGAGAATCGCCGAGATCGCGATGGCCGTCGGCTACGAGGACGTGAAATATTTCGGGCAGATGTTCAAGAAGTTTACCGGCTCGACGCCGAGCCAATTCCGCGAGCGCATGTCTTCCCGCCGGAAGACGGAGCCGCAGGAGCGGCCCGAGCTTCTGGAATGACAGCGGCGGCAAGCGGCGGCCATGCGGTCCGCGCGGAAGAGACGGCAAGGCCGTGCCTCCGTTCGGACCGCCGCTGCGCCGGACGGCTTGAACCGGCGGCCCCGGTGCCCAGCCGCGAAGCTTTGCGTTCTTCGCCGGTCGCCGGACGACTCAGCTCCAGAGCCGATCCGAGCTCCAATAATGATTCCAGCTGTCCGTCGACTCCCACAGACCCGGGATTTCCGGGTGCAGATGCTCGGCGATCACTTCGTCGTTCAGCTCCTCGATGCCCAGTCCCGGCGCGTCGGGAACGGTCAGGAACCCGTTCTGCACGAGTGGCTTCGGCAGAAGGCTGCCGCTAACGAGGTCGTCCCACCAATCAATGCCGACCGAATGGTATTCGAGCGCCACGAAGTTCTCGCAGGCGGTTGCGACGTGCGCCGCAGCCAGACAGGCGATCGGGCTTTCGGCCATATGGATCGCCATATTGACCGCATGCTCCTGCGCCATATCGGCGATTTTTTTCGTCTCCAGTATGCCCCCAGACGTCAGCACGTCCGGGTGGATGACGGAGACGCCGCCGGATGCGAGCAGCGGCTTGAAATTTTCCTTCAAATAAATATCCTCGCCCGTACAGATCGGCGTCGTCACCGCCCGCGCCAGGCGCACGTATTGATCCGTATACTGCCAAGGGATCATGTCTTCCATCCAGGCCAGATTAAACTTGTCGACCCGCCGCCCCAGCTTGATGCAGTCCTCCAGCCCGATGTGGCCGAAGTGATCGATGGCGAGCGGCACCTCGTAGCCGATTACCGAACGAACGTCCGCCACGTATTGCTCCAGCATGTCCAGTCCCTTCTCCGTCACGTGGATGCCGGTAAACGGGTGGGCGATATTGGAGATGTCGTAGTGCCGATTGCGAATGCCGCGCAGCTCCTCCTCGGTGTGGCCGCCGCCGCTGCGGCCGTACCAGGCCCGCGAAGCCGCTCTCATCTCCTCCAGAAACCCGAGGGGCGCGCTTAGCGTTCCGGGCTCATGCACAATCTGTCCGATCCCCAGATCCATCTTCAGGAAAGTGAAGCCTTGCTCCATCCGTTTCTTGAGCGCTTCGCCCATCGCCTTGCCGGTATCCTTGCCGTCCACGTCGGTATCGCAATACATGCGGACCCGCTCGCGGAATTTACCGCCGAGCATCTGATAGACCGGGATTTGATAGGCTTTGCCCGCGAGATCCCACAGAGCGATCTCCAGTCCGCTGACGCCGCCGCCCTGCCGGGCATGATGGCCGAACTGCTTGATGCGGCGGAACAGCTTGTCGACGTTGCAGGGGTTTTCGCCGAGCAGACGGCCTTTCAGCATCTGGGCGTACACCTTGTCCGCGCTGTCGCGCACCTCGCCAAAGCCTACCAAACCCTGATTGGTATAAATCTTGATCAGGCTGGAATGAAAGGGACCGCCGAGAATGTCGGCAAAACGGATGTCGGTGATTTTCAGCTCCGACGGGCTTGCGTGCGTGCGGACGTGCGCCAGCGTTTCCTCGTACGTGCTTGCGCTTTGATTTGGATGGACCATGGCCGGAATCGCTCCTTTGAGAATCGTTGTCTTACAGCAGCATGCTTCCGCCGTCGAGGCGGAACGCCGAGCCGGTCATAAATTCGGCTTCGCCGGATACGAGATAGCAGACCAGAGACCCTACATCGGAAGGCAGGCCGACGCGGCCGAGCGGGAACTTGGCCGTAAGCGGACGCGGCGGGCGGCTTTTCAGCTTTTCCTTCTCCTCCGGCGTATGGAACGGCCGGGCGTCGCGGGCGCTTTGCCGGCCGACGGTAACGGCGCCGGGCTCGATCATGTTGACGGTGATGTTGTATTTGGCGAGTTCGATGGCTCCCTCTCTGCCGAGCATGCGAATGCCGCCCTTCGTCATGCCGTAGACCGGATCGAAGTCGGTCGCCCGCTTGGCATGCACGGAGGAGATAATCACGATGCGCCCGCCGCCCCGCTCTTTCATATACGGAACGACGGCTTGCATGCATCGCCAGTAGCCCTTCAGATTGGTATCCATCATCCGGTCGAACTGATGTCCCGTATATTCGAGGAACGGCACGTTGAGCTGCAGCGCGGCATTGTTGACGAGGATGTCGATGCCGCCGAAATGCCGGGCCACCTGCTCCATCAGGCGTTCGATCTCCGGGCGATTCGAGACGTCCGCCTGAACGATGAACGCTTCGCCGCCCGCGGCCGCGATTCGTTCCGCCGTTTCCTTGGCGCCGGCGTCGCTGCGATTGTAATGGACGGCCACCTTCGCTCCCCGCTTGCCCAGTTCCACCGCGATGCCTTGGCCGATCCCCGTTCCCGCCCCCGTGACGACGGCGATTTTTCCACCCAGACTCATGACGATTCACCTCCGGAAGATGGCATGTTCATCTTGATGTCGAGATAGTGGTTCAGGAACCCCCCGTCCAGCCGAATATCCGCTCCGTTCAAATGCTTCGCTTCATCGCCGGACAGGTAGACAATCAGGCTCGCCAAGTCCCGGTAGGTCGCCAATTCGGTGCTCGGCACTTTGTATTCGTAGTCTTCGTACAGGGTGGAGATGTCGCTTCTAAATACGGCATCGTCCCCCCGCACGGGTCCCATCTGAATATGGTTGACATTGATCCCGTGTCTGCCGAGCGCCAAGGAAGCCTCGCGGGACAGCATCTGCACGGCGCCCTTGGCCGCGCTGTACGCGAAAGCGCTGCCGGTCGGCTTCTCGGCGTGAATCGATCCGACGAAAATGATCGTTCCCGCGCCCCGCGCGGCCATTCTCGCGCCGATCGCCTGCGAGGCGATAAAAGCCGACTTCGCGTTGACGTTCAGCGATTCGTCGAAGGTCCGTTCGTCGCACGACTCGACGCTCGTCGGCAGCACCAAGCTGCGGTTATGCACGAGAACGTCGACGGGTCCCAGCGTCCGCTCCGTCCGATCCAGCAGCCGGCCGATCTGATCGCCGTCGCAGAGGTCGACGCGGTCGACCAGCGCAGACGTGCCTCTTGCGCGGCACAGCTCCAGTTCCTCGGCGATGTCCGCGCCGTTCGAATCGCTGATCAGGAGCAAGCTGGCGCCTTCCTCGGACAATCGGACAAGGATCGCTCTACCGGACGGACTGTCCGCATCCGACAGAAAGACGACCTTACCTTGCAATCTCATTGGGCTGCCACCTCCGTCGACAGGTGCGGTGCGGCCCCGACGGGCCGCGTTACCCTTATCATAGCGGCCCGCCCGCGGGAAAAGCGATGCCTTAAAATTACGATTTTGTTGATTTTTTTAAGCGATTCGGATCGGGGTCGACGATTGCCTCTAGCGGTCTGTCAGACCGTTGCGTGAGCGAATCCGAGCGGATGACCGCCTCTAGCGGTCCGGCAGACCGTTACGCGAGCGAATCCGAGCGGGCGACTGCCTCTAGCGGTCCGGCAGACCGTTGCGCGAGCGAATCCGAGCGAATGACCGCCTCTAGCGGTCTGGCAGACCGTTGCGTGAGCGAATCCGAGCGGACGATTGCCTCTAGCGGTCCGGCAGAGCCGATTTTGTTGACAGTCCTCAAGGCTCCCCCCGAAAACTCTGCCGATCGCAAAACTCCTGATACTGGCTAGGCGTGCAGTTCGCGTACTTCTTGAAGATACTGATGAAATATTTGTAGTCGCTGAAGCCGCAGTCCTGCGCAATTGTGTACACTTTGCCATCGCCGGCCTTCAGCAGTTCCATCGCTTTGTGGATGCGGTAACGGTTCAGGAAATCGTTAAACGTATAGCTCGTCTCCGCCTTGAACTTCTGGTTGAGATACGACGCGCTGATGTCGAGCAGGTTGACGAGATGATGAATGCTGATCTTGCGATGGTAGTTCTCCTGCACGTATTCGATCATCTTCGCGACATGTTTGGACGTCTTCAGCTTGTCGTCGGGCAGCGCAACAGCCGGGAGCTCGTCCGCCGCTTCTTCGGAGCGGCTGGCGATCTTCTCGTACTTCAGCATCAGCTCGACCTTGCTCTTGGCCGATTCGAGCGCCTTGATCAACTGCTCCTCCTCCAGCGGCTTCACCAGAAAATCGCTCACGCCCAAATGAAGGGCCTGCTTAGCCAGATGGAACTCGTTGTACCCGGAAATGATAATGCTGCTGAACGTATGAAGCTTCTGCCCCTGCTCGATCATCGCGATCCCGTCCATAATCGGCATGTTGATGTCGGTCAGCACGATGTCGGGCCGAAGCTCGCGGATTTTCTCCAGCCCTTCTTCCCCGTTGCACGCCTCTCCAACGACGACGCAGTCGACTTCCAGCCAGTCGATACTGTACTTGATGCCGTTGCGGATCATATCCTCGTCCTCCGCCAGCAGAACCTTATACATGCCCCTCGCCCTCCTCGTAAGGAATGGTCAGCGTCACCTTCGTGCCTGCCCCCGGCCTGCTCTCGATCCGAATGCCGTACTCCTCCCCATAGAACAGCACGAGACGCCGATGAACGTTGTACAATCCGATATGCTCCGTCGCATTTTCCGGGCTTGTCAGAATCCGGTTCACCTGCTCCAGCCTCTCCTGCGTCATCCCCTGGCCGTCGTCGGCGACTTCCAGCATCAGCTTGCCGTCGGCCGCGAACACGAGAATGTCGATATGCAGGCTGCTCTGGTTGCGGTAGCCGTACTTGACGGAGTTTTCGATAACCGCCTGGAGAATCAGCTTGGGCACGTACAGTTTGCCGGCTTCCCCGGTTACCTGGATCGTGTATTGCAGCCGCTCGTTAAATCGAATCTGTTGAAGTTTCAAGTAGTCCCGCACATAGCCCAAGTCGTCCTCCAGCTTTACGCTCCGCTCGTGCCCGACGCTGTACCGCAGCAGACGGGAGAGCAGCATGACGATCTCCTGCGCCTTGCCCGCGTCGGCCTTGATCGCATAACGCAAGGTTTCCAGCACGTTGAAAATAAAATGAGGATGAAACTGAGACTGAAGCTGCTTGATTTCGACCAGGCTGCTGATGCGGGACAGCTCTTGATTTTTGTCCATCAGCTCCCGCAAGCGGTCCAGCATATAGTTGTATTTCTCCCCTAGCGTCTGGAACTCATCGCCTGTCCGGATGTCGACGTATTCGTTCAGATTGCCGACCCGCAGATGGCGGAAAGCCCGCACGAGCTTATCGATCGACTCCGCGTTGCGGGACGACATTTTCTGCGCGAGAAAATGAATGACGATCCACAGCAGCAGGCTGGCGGCGACCACGAAGATCGACAGCGTGATCACCGTATCGCGGCCCGATTCCAGGGAGTTCAGCGCGTGCAGCTTGATCGGCGTTCCGGGAATTTCCCGCGTATGCATGCCGTATTCTCCGCCGTTCAGCAGCACCTTCCCGCTCCCCTCCGCGCCCGGCTGGAACTTGTTCAGAATGCCCTTGGTAATATTGCTCGTCGTGGCGACGATCGTGTTGTGCTCGGCGGTGACGACGGCCACTTCATTGTTGCGTAGAAAAATAAGCTTCTGCAAATCCGTCTCGAACAGCTGATAGACAAGATAGCCGAGCGTCCGCCCTTCATCCACAATCGCCTTGCCGAACGTATAGCTCGTGACCCGGTCATGCGAATAGCGAAAACCGTTCGTCTCCGCCAGCAGCGCGTCGGGCTTGACCGAGATGCGATGCAGCAGGTTGCCGAACGCCTGGTCGGAATTCAGCGCGTCCGGCGGAGCGGAAGTCGCGAGAAATACGCCGTCCACGCTCACGATATGGAAGATGCTCTTCACCTTCTGCCGATTGTTGAACTCGTAGAATTCCGCGTACACCTTCTCGCTGCCCAGCTTCGTCCGCACGTAGTCCAGCACCGCCGGGGATTCCGCCATTCGCAGCGTCTCCCGCTCATATTGCCGGTACACGTCTCCGATCGACTCGGCCATTGTCTGCGTCGCTTGCGCGGAACGCTGCTCCACCGCCAGTCTGCCGTTCACGATCGTAAACGCGAAAAACAGCGCGATCAGAATCCCGAACGGAATGAGCGTATACAGCCGGAACAGCCTGCGGGTCGATTCCTGAAAATTGCGCTTTTTCTCTTGCCCCATGACGACTCCCCCATCCAGGCTCGCGCGAAAATGCCAAAACAAGTCGGCCCCGGAATTTGCCCAAGTACCGACTTGCTTTTGTGAAATTCAATTATAGCGTAAATTCCTTCTTCCCGGTCATTCGCAGGAACACGAGCAGCGAGACGACCGTGATCGCGGTCAGAATCGAGGACAGCGCCGCCGCCACCCCGTAGTTGCCCCGCACGACCTCGGTGTAGATCGCGACCGTCATCGTGCGCGTGCCCCCGGTGTACAGGATGATCGACGTGCTGAGCTCCGTTATGATCGTCACCCAGCTCAGGATCGCCCCCGACACGACGCCGGCGAGCATCATCGGCAGCGTGATCTTGAAGAACGTCTTCATCTGGGACGCGCCCAGACTGATCGCCGCCTCCTCGATGCCGCCGCTGATCTGGTGCAGAATCGCCGCGCTTGAGCGAATCGTGTACGGCAGCCTTCGAATCACGAACGCGATGACCATGATAGCCGCCGTGCCGCTCAGTATAAGCGGCTTGTCGTTAAACGTGACCAGCAGGGCGATGCCCAGAATCGAGCCGGGCACGATGTAAGGAAACATCGTGAACGTATCCAGCGTGTTCGTCAGGGCATTCCGTCTGCGAACCGTCACGTAAGCGATCAGCACCGCCAGCATAACGATGAAGACGATCGCGGTAATCGCCAGCACGAACGTATTGGTAATGACGTCGCCGATGTTGTCGAACGCCTGCCGGTAGCTGTCGAGCGAATAGCCCGGGACGAAAATCCGCCCCGACGTCTTCTGGAACGACGTATACATGACGTAGAGCTGCGGCATAAGAGCAAGCAGCGTATACAAGTAGATGACGACATGGGCGGCGATGTTGCCGATTCCTTTTTTCTTCTTCGCCTCGATCGGATTGAGCGCGCTCATCGTATACGATTTGCGGTTCGCCACGAACTTCTGCAGCAGGAACACCGCGGTGGCGAACAGCACGACAATGACGCTGATCGCGGCGGCAAAGCCGTCGTCCCCTCCGACCTCGCTGATAAATTCGGTGAAGATGAGGACGGGCACCGTCTTGTAGCCTTCGCCGATCAGCATCGGCGTACCGAAGTCCGCGAGCGCGCGCATGAAGACGAGCAGGCCGCCCGCCAGCAGTGTCGGCGTAATGAGAGGCAGCAGCACCTTTCTCATTTTGGCGAAGCCCTTGTAGCCCATGCTTTCCGCCGCCTCCATCAGCGACTGGTCCACATTCTTGAGCGCGCCGGAGACGTACATGAAGATCAGCGGCACCATCTGGAGCGTCAAGACGAGCAGAATACCGGTAAATCCGTATATGTCAGGCATCGCAATCCCGAGCGTATCCTTGAAAAACCGGGTAATGACGCCGTTTCTCCCCAACAGCAGAATCCAAGAGTAAGCGCCGATGAACGGAGCCGACATGGACGAGATCAGAATCAGAATTTGAATCGCGGAGCTTCCTTTGATTTTCACCGTAGACATGATATACGCCAGAGGCGTCGCGATCAGCGCGGCGAGCAGCGTGACGCAGACCGTTACTTTCATACTGTTCCACAAAGCGTTCAAATAATAAGGCTTGCTGAAAAATTTAGTGAAATAAGCCAGCGACAGCTCTCCCGTGTTTCCGTCGTAGAAGCTTTTGAACAGCATCGTGAACAAGGGCACGGCCAGAAACAAAATGTAGAAGGCGAAAATGACCAGGGAGAGGTTGGTCCAGACGTCGAATCTTTTGCGCGCTTGGATCATGGGCGTCCGCTCCCCGTGTAGTTCGTTTCTCCGTGGGCATCGTAGATGTTGATTTTATCTTTCTTTACTTTCAGACGGATGATCTCATTCGGCTCCAGCGGCCGCGCGGTCGTCGATTCCTGGGTAATCTCCACGCTCTGCCCCGATTCCAGCGAAACGAAATAATGCGTCATCTGGCCGAGGAATACGCTGTGCACGATTTTCGCCTGGATGCCCGTTCCGTCCTCGCTGATGACGAATTCCTCCGGGCGGATCGATACCTTCACCGCCAGCAGCGGCTTATTCGCATCCTCCCCGGGAATGCTCAAGTGGTCGACTGGCTCCTGATAGCCGCCTTCTCCGAAACGCAGCATACGCGTTCCCTGGTTGCTTGTCAGCGCCGCTTCCAGCACGTTCGTGCGGCCGATGAACGTCGCGACAAACAGATTGGCCGGGCGCTGGTAGATTTCCTGAGGCGTGCCCAAGTGCTGAATGATGCCGGACTTCATGACGGCGATCCGGTCGGAGACGGCCATCGCCTCCTCCTGGTCGTGGGTCACGTAGACGGTCGTAATGCCAACGTCCCGCTGCAGTTCCTTGATCGCGTTGCGCATATCGACGCGCAGCTTGGCGTCCAGGTTGGACAGCGGCTCGTCCATGAGCAGCACGTCCGGCCGAATCACGATCGCCCGGGCCAGGGCGACGCGCTGCTGCTGACCGCCGGACAGGTTCTTGGGCATCCGGTCCTTGTACTGCTCGATCTGGACGACCTTCAGGATGTCCTCGACCTTGGCGGCAATGTCCGGCTTGGCGAGCTTGCGGTTCTGCAAGCCGAACGCGATGTTGCCCGTGACCGACAGATGCGGGAAGATCGCGTAGTTCTGGAATACCATGCCGATGTTCCGCTTGCCCGGCTCCACGTTGTTGATTGTCTTCTCGTTGAACTTGATTGTGCCGCCTTCGATGCTGTTGAAGCCTGCGATCATGCGCAGCAGCGTCGTTTTTCCGCAGCCCGAGGGACCGAGAAGGGTGAAAAATTCACCCTTCTTGATCTCCACGGATAGCTCGGGAATGACGGTGGCGTCTCCGTATTTTTTGACCAAATCCTGAATGGATATCGTCACGCTCATCTCGTTGTCACCCGCTTTTTTTTATCCAGAATGGCGGCCTTATTGCAGGCTCGCGAACAAGTCGGTATATTTCTCGACGATTTTCGATTTATTTTCGCTGACGTACTTCGTGTCCTCGTCGATCATATTGATTTCGCTGTACGGCGTCATGTAGTCGCCGAGCTGCGCGTCCTTGCGAAGCGGGCGGTTCGTAAGCTGGCTGCCGAACGCGTCCTGCGCTTCCTTCGAGAGGATGAAGTCGATGAACTTCTTGGCGTTCTCCAGATGAGGGGCGCCCTTGATGATGCCCGAGCCGGCGTCGAGGAATACGGCGCCTTCCTTCGGATAGACAACCTTGACCGGAGCGCCGTTGCGCACGTAAGTGCTGGCCGGATCCTCGTACGTCAAGCCGACGACGTATTCTCCGTCCGCGACGCTCTTGTGGACGGCGCCGGAGCCGCTGGCGATTTTACCGTCCAGGTTTTGGATCAGCTCGCCGACGTAGTTCCAGCCCGCCTCGCTCTCGTAATCGCCGCCCATCGCCTTGAGCATGTTCGTCAATTGAGCGAACGCGGAACTGGAGCTGGCCGGGTCGGCCGAAGCGATCTTGCCCTTCAGCGCCGGGTTCAGCAGATCGGCGTAGCTGTCGATTTTGATGTCGCCGACCAGGTTCGTATTGACCAGCAGCACGCTTCCGTCCCCGATGTACGGAGTCGCGAAGCCGCTCGTATTGCGGTGCCCTTCCAGCAGCAACTCGTCGTTGGGCGATACGTACGGCTCGTACAGATCTTTGTTGCTGAGGTAACCCGCCATCGATCCTCCGAACATAACGTCCGCGTAAGGGTTCGATTTCTCGGACTGAATGCGCTTTAAAATTTCTCCGGTTCCGGCGGTGACCAGCTCGACCGTAATTCCCGACTGTTTCTCGAACATCGGGATGATCGTCTTGACGATCTCTTCGCTGTTCGGACTGTAGACGACCAATTTGTTCTCTTTAGAGGATTTCGACCCGCCCCCGCATGCGCTTAACGCCCCTGCAAGCAGCGTACAGACCGCCAATAAAATAGAAAGCCTTCTCATTTTGTATTCACTCCAGTAGTGGATTTAATTTTGAATGCCCTTTCATTTTAGCCCGCTTATCCGGAATGCATAATCCTACGATTCGAGAACATCGTCTAATATTCGCAACCGGATTGGTCAACTTTTCATTTCCTCAACCCAGAAAATTACTGAATTACCTGCCTCACCATGTCGCAACGCAAAAAAGAATCATTATTAAAGCCTTAACCGGCTTTAATAATGATTCTTTTCTTTTTTCCATATATAAAAACAAACTCGCCCGGTCATATGCCTGCTCTACTTCTACTTGCACAACCGGCCGAACAGCAAGTCCAGAAACCTCTCGGCTTCGACGTCCATGCATACCTCCACCGGGCTGTCCGGATCGGCCGTCGCGACTGTCTGGCCCGTGCCCTCCCGGTGATCGTAATCGATGCGGACGTTCATCCTTCTCGTCGTAGCGAGCGTGGCGTCGATGGCCAGCGCCATGGCCATCGGATCGTGCATCGGGGTCGAGGCTTCCCCAATGCGGACGAGCCAGCGTTCCATGACGTCGGCCAGCGCCGCGTTGACCGGCTTGCCGGAAGCGATCAGCCTGCGGCAGTGCTCGCGGGTAATCCGCGCCTTGGTCGTGACGTCCAGGCCGACCATTACGATCGACGCTCCCGAGCCGAAGACGACCGAGGCCGCTTCCGGATCGCATTTGATATTGTGCTCCACCGGATACAGCTCGGCTCCGTTGCTTCCCAATCGGGTGACGCCGCCCATCAGAATGATTTGCTTCACCGCTCCAATGATTCGCGGCTCGACGATAATCGCCGCGGCGATGTTCGTCAGCGGTCCGATGCAGACGAGCGTAATTTCGCCGGGCGCGGCCATAATCGAACGAACGATGAAGGCGACGGCGCTGCCGGCGTCCTCCGGTTGAGATCCGCCGTCCAACGCGTCTCCGTCTCCCGACTCCTCCTGCGTGTCCGCCTCGCTCGACCAACTGACGTCCCGGTTGCGCAGGAGGGTTTTCGACAGTCCGTTATAGATGGGAACCGGAACGGCACCCGCCAGCTCGAACAGCCGGGCAACCCGTCTGGCGTGATACTCGACATCGGAGTAGACCGTCGTAATGCCCTCGATGACGAGCTCCGGCGAGGCGAGCGCAAGCGCAATGGCCGTCGCGTCGTCCGGATCTCCCCCGATATCGGTATCGATAATGATTCTTTTCCTTGCCGCGTTCCGGCTCATGTCTGTGCCTCCTCATCCGCTTGACCTTCCGTTTGGCAGGGGCGTCCCTCCGAATTCGACGAATGACCGCAGCGGCAGATACAGCCGGATCTGCACGGTCCCTTTCCTCCGGCTCGCTCGGTCAGGCACTCTACCAGCACGTACAGCGGCATCGACGGAATCGTCACCGTCAAATAACCGTCCTCATAACGGCACTCCGCTCCGAGCTCCCGCCCGTCCAGCGTATGCAGCGCCAGCCCTCCCACCGGACGGTCGACCCGCAGCCGGAACGTCACGCGCTCGATCGGTACGACCCGGTCCTGCTCCCGGTGGAACTGGTAGTTCACCAGATGCACCGCCGTCCGCCCGTCCGCCAGCCGGTGCGGGTTCAGCCCGATATCCGGGCGCCCTTCCACCTCAAGCTGGAACCTGCGATCCGGCAGCACTTCGCGTATGGAACCGACAAATCCCCACAGCTTCTCCGCCGGGTCGCACACCTTCGTTCCCGGATGCGCCAATATCCGCTCCGCTAGCGCCGCATCGCCCATCTCGTTCGCCAGCCGGCCGTACACGACCACCTTGCCGCCCTTCTCCAGATAGTCCAGCACGACCTTTAGCTGCTCGGACGTCATTTTGTTGTTGTCGGGCAGCACGAGGCATTTGTACTTGCTCAGACTCGCCAGGTCGAACGTATCTTGGAACAGCTCTCCGTCGGACGAGATCAAGACGTCGAACGGCACGTGCTGCCGGCTCATCTCCTTGATGATGTCCCAGAACGGCATCACCACGTCCTTGTTCACCGTGGACGACAGCATCGTCGCCTGATTCGGATCGTTCTCCACCGCGTCGTTCTCCCGGTAATAGTAGCTCGGGTAGCTGTAGTTGACGACGACCTCCGCTCCCGACACGTCGGAGATCAGATGCGCGTTGCGCTTCAGGAATTGCTGCACCGCCATCGTCGGTGCTTTCGGCGCATAGAACGCGTCGCGGATCGTGTTGCCCATCCAGCCCCCGTACGGCACCGACAGGTTGCACCCGTAGGTCGTCGCCTCCAGCAGCATCAGCTGGAACTGCTCGGCCATCCGCCCGGCGCGCAGGTTCTCCAGCAGCTCGGGCACGACGCCGCCGTACGGATTTTC